>JAEUQG010000593.1 GCA_016789755.1 Bryobacterales bacterium | reverse complement strand
GTATCGGTGTAGCCCTCCCCGTTCGGATAATGAATGTATTTCCATTCCTGCGAACGCACTCCTCGCACATTCGGGGTATAGGGGAATTCAGTCTCGAAATTGTATTCGTACAGGAAATATTTGCGCCATCCCGGGTCGCCCATCGTAAGCATGCGCCGCAACGATCTTCCATGCACCTGGGGCAGCGCCTGTGCGCCGCAGAAATCCACCAGCGTCGGAGCAAGATCCAGATTCAGAACCATCTCCTGCCGGACCGAGGGCTTCTCGATCAGCTCCGGATAGCGGATGAGAAACGGGATGCGGATGGACTCTTCCCACATCGCCCGTTTGTCGATGGATCCGTGCTCCCCAAGCAGGAACCCGTTATCGGAACAGAAAACGAAAACCGTATTGTCTAACTCTCCCTTGGCGCGTAGCACCTCGTACAACTCCCCGACACTGTCGTCCACCGATGGGATCGTGGAGTGATAGGTGCGGATGAACTTGTCGAAATCCTTGGTTCCGTAAAGCGGGCCTTCGATGCCGTGCCAGGTTTTCAGCCGCTCTTTGACCCAGGCGGGTTTCCCGTCCAGCGTCGAATAGGCGGTCTTCGGCTTTTCCACCATGACTTGGTCGAGAGCATGTTCATATTTGGGCTCCGGCGTCCACGCGCCGTGGGGAGCTTTGTGGCCGACAATCAGCAGAAACGGGGCGTTACGCGATTGCCGCAGCCACTCCGCGGCAAGGTTTGTAACGGCATGGGAATAATAGCCGGAGATGACGGAGCGGTTGCCGTTCACGTTGAACTCGGTGTCGTTGTACTTGCCCTGGCCTTTGTGGCTGGCCCAATAGTGGAAACCGGGACGCGATTCGTCGCTCTGCTCGCCCATGTGCCACTTCCCGACGTAGGCGGTCTGGTATCCGGCTGCCTGTAGCGCCCGCGGATAGCTGGGCAATTCGGCCGGATAGTCGGTGAAGTTGTTCTGCACACCATGCGTGTGGGCGTAGAGCCCGCTGAGAAAGCTGGCCCGACTGGGCGAACACAGCGAAGTAGTCACGAAAGCGTTGGCAAAACGGGCGCCTTCATTGGCCAACCGGTCCAGATGCGGAGTCTTGAGAAACGGATGGCCGGCCACCCCCAGGCAATCGGCACGCTGATCGTCAGTCATCACCACGACGACATTGGGCCGCGGCGGAGCTTTCCGGCGGCAGGAGAACATGGGAGCGGCTACGGCAGCTGCGTTGGAAAGGAAAGAGCGGCGATTCAAGGTCATATCCTAACGAACTCGTGGAATCTAGTACCAAGCCTTAAGTGATTCTACCGAGAGATTCCACCCCATGACGAATGGCATACTGAGGGCGTCATGGACGTCTTACTCCGCATCGGCGTCGCTCTTGCTGCCGGTGCCTTGTTTCGCATGCTGGTGGTCTTCGGCCTGCCGTCTCTGCTTAGCATGGTGGCCCTGGCAGTGGCGGGAGCGGCATTGAGCTACAGATTGGTTGCCAGCCGCGTGTTTGTCGTACTCAGCCTGTCGGTGGGGAATCTGATCACCTATCTCATGACCCAGTCAGCGAGCGCAGGTGAATTGACGGAGAATCCGTCCACGATTCTGCTGGCTATGAATTCGGCGGCGCTGTTTCTGCCGCTGGCAATGCCCGCGTTCGGCTCCATGCTGCTGATGCAATACGAGAAGCGCTCGGAGAAAGCGGCTGCGGAAACGAAAGAACTCACTGTGGAGAGCCTTCTTGCGGAGAAAGTCCCGCAGGCAACAGCGACCGAGATCGACTATGACCGCATTCTGGCAAGCGCCGGCGAGGCGGACGAAAGCCCCTCCACGGGCGCAGTCTCGAAGGGCTGAACCACCGGCTCGATTCCCGCAAAGGGCAGTATCTACCGGGTGCGATTGCCTACAATGAGAGATATGGCCGAAGATCGCATTGTGATTGCCGGACGCGAGTTCCGCTCGCGGCTCTTTGTAGGAACCGGCAAGTACCGCAGCAACCAGGAAATGTCCCGCTGCCATGAAGCCTCGGGAGCGGAGGTGGTGACCGTGGCGGTGCGCCGCGTCAACCTCACTGACCGCTCGAAAGAGTCGCTGCTCGACTACATTGACCGCTCCAAGTACTTTCTGCTGCCGAACACGGCGGCTTGCTACACGGCGGAGGAGGCCATTCGCACAGCCCGTCTCGGCCGCGAAGTCGGCTTATCCAATTGGGTCAAGCTGGAAGTGATCGGCGACGAAAAGACGCTGTTCCCGGATAACGAAGGCCTTCTGGAAGCAACCCGCGTGCTAACCAAGGAAGGGTTTGTCTGCCTGCCATACACAACGGATGATCTGATCAACGCGCGTAAGCTGATCGACGCCGGCGCGGCGGCGGTCATGCCTCTGGCCGCGCCCATCGGGTCTGGCCTGGGTATTCAGAATGAGAACAACCTCCGCATTCTGCGCGAGATGATCACGGAGGTGCCGCTGATTGTCGATGCCGGCGTCGGCACGGCAAGCGACGTGGCAAAGGCGATGGAACTCGGCTTTGACGGCGTGCTGCTGAACACCGCGATCGCCGCCGCCGATGACGCTGTCAAAATGGCCGAGGCGATGAAGTACGGTGTCATGGCAGGCCGGCTCGCCTATCAGGCTGGACGGATGCCGAGGAAACTGTATGCCTCAGCCAGTTCGCCGCTGAGCGGCGTGGTGCGGTAGCTCATGGGCACCGCCGATGTCGCCGCACAGCTGGCGGCGCTCTGCTCGGAGGGAGAGTTTCTGAAGGCTGTGGATATTCTCTATTCGGAAGATGTCGTCAGCGTCGAGGCAAACGACTTTCAGGGCTCCGGACGCGAACTGCGCGGCAAGCAGGCCGTGCGGGCAAAGAATGTCGCCTGGTTCACGGGCAACGACGTCCATAAGGCGAAAGCCTCCGGCCCCTTCGTGAGTCCCGAGTTCTTCGCCATGGTGTTCGACTTCGATTGGACTTCCCGGTCGACGGGGCAGCGCGTCCGCATGAGCGAAGTGGCCATCTACACGGTGGCGGAAGGAAAAATCGTGCGCGAGGAGTTCCTCTACGGCGCGATGAGATGATCGCCTAGAGCGTTTTGAGAAACGCTATCAGCGCGGTCTTATCTTCGTTCTTCAAATCCAATCCAAAGCGATGCCCCGGAGCACGGCTGATGCGCCCGGCGTCGAACCACTCCTCTAACGTCGCCACACGCCCCCCGTGCTCCAGCGGCCCGCGATACCACAGTCCTTTGAGCGAAGGCACTTTGTAATAACCCGTCCCCTTGCGCGAGTGGAGCGCATAGCGTGGATCCGTGCCCACCCTACGGTCATGAATCGCTAAGCGCTTCCGATGCTCTTCCGGCGGGGTGAAGCCATCGACAGGCATCAGCTTGTTGCTGGTGTAGAGCGGGGCAGGATGGCAAGCGGCACATCGCAGCCGTGCGAACACTTTCCTGCCCTGCTCAGTGCGCGCATCGAACGCGTTCGGATTCACGGGCGGCCGCAGGGAGTACAAATACGTGGCCAGAGCGAAAAGTTGCTCGTCGGAAAAACGCACACGCTTCGACGGATCGACTACCGGCGCCGGCCCACCATAGGCCGATGTCGAAAGCACATCCTGCACGAGCGATGAGTAGCGCATCAAATCGCCGATCGACTTCTGATGCACGAGCCCCGTGTGATCGAGATAGTGCCGCTCGCCCACGCCGATGAGATCGGGAATCTGGGGCGGATACAACAGGCTGGTGTTGCTACGCACGTTGACTCCCGCGGGCACCCGCCGGCCTGCCTCGATCATCTCCGCAAGCCCCATCGTCCGGTACACGCGGTTCGGATCTTCGGCGAGCCACGGCATCTCAAACTGCCGCGCAAAGGCGCGCATACGTTCCAGAATTTTCTCCGGGCCGGCGAACTTTGCCGCGCGTTCGAGCATCCATGCGCCCTGCCGGTCGCCGGGATTGTTGCCTTGCGCCCCCGGCACCACAGTGCCATCCGGCATCACCCTCGTGTGGCACGTATTGCAGCCCATGGAGGCCAGTTCCACCACACCCCTCTTCCGCACTACCCAGCGCGCAAAAGGGATAGTGCCGTCCTTTGCTACCGGCATACCCGTCTGCTCATAGAACTCGGCATTGCGAACTTCGCCGGCTCCAAACAGCACCGGGCCGAAAGAAGTCCCGGAGTTGAACACAATCTCCCCCGCTGCAATCCAATCCGCTTTCGAGGCCAGTCGCGCGGCATCGAAGACGACCTCCGGCTCGCGAGCCGCCAGCCAATCACGATATCCCGCGGGCTCGCGCTTGGGATGGTACACCGGGTAACTCCTGTAGATGGTCCGGACAGGGATGCGGTAGTAGGTTTCTTCCGGGATGTGCACGGGCGAATACCGCGCATCAGCCAGAGGCACTTCCAACTCGCGCACAGCGGCCGTATCCCAGGTGCGCGGGATCGGCTCCTGCGCGCCAGCGAGCACCGCCGCGCCGAAGAAACAGACCACTAACGAAGGCGTCTTCACGGACCTATTGTCCTACAGGGGGCAGCCGCCGCAAGGGCCAGGCCCGTTACTCCGCGCCGGTTGAAGAATGGGGATGCTTCTCGTAATGCTGGCGCAGCAAATCCTTGCCGTAGTCGTTCCCATTCGGGGTGCGGACGACGATGTGAATGTGATCGCGAAACGGGACGCGGGGATTTGGCACCAGGTGACGGATGCCGACGGGAAGCTGGTGATCGAACTCCACGAGAATAACAGGGCTGTGAATGCGGTAGTAAAACACGCTCTCCGGCGCCGAAGCGCCGATCCAGGCAAAACGCGTTGCCGCCAGGTGTTTGCGCACCTCGTCCATCTTCACCCGTGCATGGCCGTCATCCATGTTTCCCACAAACAGCCCGATCAAATCGAGCAACTGCTTCTGCTGGGCGGCGTTCAATTCCGCAGCGGGAACTCCCGCATAATCCAGCACGACGTTATCCTTGAAAGCCTCGCCCAAATTGTTGTTTCCGGTCTTCGACACGTTGAGGACGGCTCTTGCCCGTTGCGCCTGGTCGAGCGAATTCACCAAAGCCAATCCTTTTGCCTGTTCGTCCTGAAGAATTTTCGTTCCTTTGTACTTGCCGGAATCGGCGATGACCGGCTCGGAGCCGACGAACAAGGGAGTCATCACCACTTGGTCGCCGAGCACAAAGTAATTGACGATGGCGTGGTGGCCGTCCAACTGCCAGCCCCATGGCTCCTTGGCCGAGGGCTGCCCCATCATTGTGATCCAGTACTTCCCTTCTCCGTAGTCATCGAAGTTGTTGCTGTTCAATTCGCCCAGCGTCTCGTTCAGCCGCATGATGTCCTGAGTCAGTTGCAGCCCTTTTGCACTCAGCGACGCCCGCATCAGGCCAACTGCGGCCTCCCTTTGCTTGGCATTCATTTCATCGAAGCTGACGCCCTGCCGTATGTAGAAGTGCTGGTTCATCCATTTGCGCCATTCTGGATCATCCATGGGGAACACCGTTTTCGCCCGCTGCGCCGCGGTCAAGGCACTCAAGAACGCACCGGCAGCTTTGCGCATCGGTTCGGTGGAAACCCCGCTGGAGCGGATGGGGAACAGTCCGGGCTGTGGAGTGCCGCTGGCGGTAATCCCTTTGAAGGGATCGGCCAAGCCCTTCTGCTCGGCCTGCACCGACATCTGGCGGTAGCGTTCCTTCTTTCCCTCAGCCGGCGCTTGCGACCATGCATTCGTGTCGAACAGCGCAAACCCCAGCAAGAAACTGAACACGGCGAGAATCAACAGCCTCGGTTTCATATGGGGGGCAGGATACCACAGAACCGTTTGCGCCGTTGACACGTTTAAGCAGGCCGAGCAGACCGTCGCGTGGTCTACGGCGCGAAGTACCCGTTGATATCGAGAACCAGTTCGGTCGGACTGGCGGCGAAGAAACTGATTGATCCGTTGGTTCCGGCCGGTACGAGAGCCGCATTGGCGACAACCTGTCCGTTGAAGGAATTAAGCGTCGATACGAGCGGGAGGCTTGTACCGGTGGGATAGGCGGTGATGTAGGACAGAGGCCCCGGAGGCACGGCAGTCACGTTCACCGAATAGGCAAGCGCATTGGTGGGGGCACCGCAGCCGCTGAAGGGCACGGGGATTTCCCGCGATGTGCCGGCTTCAAGACGCGGGGGCCCGTAGGAGCCGCTCTTTCCGCTGCCGAGCCGCGTATCGGCAACACGGCATGGGTTGAGGGTGTAGAAGTTCAACTGGCCGGCGAATCCCGGCGGAGCGAAGTAGCCGTTGATATCGAGGACGACATCGGTCGTGTTGGAAGCATAGACCTGTACTCCGCCGCTGGCGCCTGCGGGGACGATGGCTGCGTTGGCGACCACCTGTCCGTTCCAGGAGTTGAGCGTGGATGTGGCGGGCAGAGTCTGTTCCGACGGATAGACGGTGAGGAAGCCGAGGTAGCCTTGGGGAACCGCGGTTGCGTTCAAGGAGAAAGCCCGTGCGTTGGCAGGTATGTTGCATACCGCGCCGGCTATTGGAATGGTGCGGGAACCGCCGCCTGGGATGGAGGGGGCGCCATAGGCGTTGCCGGCGATGCTGCCTTGCCTGGTATCGGCAATACGGCAGGGGGCAACCGGGTAGAAGGCGAGACCTTGAATATCGTCGGCGGTGGTGAAATATCCATTGATGTCCATCACGACATCGGTGTCGTTGGAGACGTACAAGCTGATGGCGCCGTTGACACCAGCGGGAACGATGGCGGCGTTGGCCACCACGCGCCCATCGAAGGAGTTCAAGGTAGAAACCAGCGGCTGGGCGCTTCCGGTGGGATAGGCGGTGATGTACGCCAGCGGACCGGGCGGAACCGCGGTGATGTTAAGCGAGTAGGCTCTGGCGTTGACCGGAATTCCGCACCCGGATTGAGGAATGGCGAAATCGCGGGAAGTGTTCTGGCCCATGCGCGGAGTGCCGAAGGGGAATGGCTTTGCGCCATCCCGCGTATCCGCCACGCGGCACGGGGCCACTGGCACGAACCGGAGCGCTGCGCCGAAGCCGCCGCCGGTGCCGGCTTGCGTAACGATCACAGTCTGGTTGGCAATCTGCAGCGTCGTGCTGCGGGCGTTGAAATCGCCGTTGGCATTGACAAAAATTGTGACCGTCCCGTTGCCGGCGCCGCTGAAGCCGGCCTGGACAAATACCCAACTGGCAGGATTGGTCACCGACCAACCGCAGGAGGCGGCAGCGAATACGCTGATAACGGTGGAGCCCCCATTGGCGGGCATATTGACGCTGAGCGGAGTAACGGTGTAGCCGCAGCCAGCGGCGCCGGCCTGCGTCACCAGGTACTGCGTGGTTCCAATGGAGATGACGGTCGTTCTGGAGAAGGCGCCGAAATTGGCGCTGAAACTGGCGACGACGGATCCGTTGCCGGAGCCGCTGGTGGAAGAGAAACTAACCCAATCGCCGGACGATCGCGGGTTCCAGGAGCAACTCTGCGGGCCGGTGAGATTCAAGGTGATGAAACCGCCTTCGGCGCCGATGGTGGTGGGCGCCGCGATGAGGAAGTCGCACGCGCCGGCTTGTTGCGTCACCGTGACGGAGAATCCCGCAACCCAGATGACGCCGGTGCGCACGACGCCAGTGTTGTTCTCGGCAACCGTGTAGCTGACGGATCCGGTTTGTGGATTGCCGACGGTGATCCAACTCGCTTCGCTGATGGCATTGGCGCGGCAATCGGCCTGCTGAGAACTGGTGCTAAGCGTATGGGCGCCGGCTGCCGGCCCTACGCTGACGTTCAGGGTGACCGGGCTGACCAGGCAGGGATTCAGCAATAGACCGCTCGATGCATTGTAAGCGGCAATCTGGCCGCTGTTATTCACGTCGGAGAAACTCGTTCCGTTGGTCAGCCGCAGGTAGCGTCCGTTCTCGGCGCCGATGAGGTTCACCAGATTGCTTCCGGTGATGGTGGGAATGACACAGTTGCCGACGATGTCGCGGAGATCGTTCATGCGCAGGAAATAGGAGGTGGCGATCGCCGTCAACGGCTCACACATAGTGAGACCCGCCATTCTATTGTTAGTACGCTGGAAGACCGAGCCTCCGCCGTTGGCGATGCCGCCGATGAGAGCGCCACCGCCCGAGATGCCGGTGATATAGGTTGCGCTTCGGTCCACATCGAGAGTCTGAAAATTCGGTGGAGTCACTTGGGCGATACCGTGCTGTCTGCCGGAGTTGTCGATGTAATGGCCGACGATGGTGGAGGCGTCACTGACGCCGGTGAGAATGGTGGGATTCGACGCACCGGGCACATCGAAGGTGGTGAAGGCGCCGATGGGGGAGCGGATGAATCCGTGGGTGACGTTGGATGTGTCGATGTAGGTGCCTACGATCTGGCCGCCGCTGTTGATGTCATGCGGCATGGTCTCTTTGGCGCCGGGAACGGTGAAGGAAGTGAGTCCGCCGTTAGAGTCGCGAACGAAGCCGCGGGCGTTGTTGTCAGGAAGGTAATACGAACCAGTAGTCGCGCCGCTTTCGTTGATGCCCACGGCGCGCGTGCGCGTTGCGCCGGGGTAGTCGAAACTGATCCAGCGATAGCCACCGGTGAGGTCGCGCTGGGCGGCAGGCAGCGTGTAGGCACTGGTGTAAACGTTCGGGTCAGGAATACCGTTGCCTGTGCCGGTGACAGCGGAGACGTAGAATTTGACATCGCCGGAACCCGCGGGCGGTGGGGTCCAATCGAAACTGTAGACTGTGGCGCCAGAGACGGAGACCTGATTGACGTACTGGATTCCGTCCTTCAATTGAAGGCCGACTGGACCGCTGGCCTGGAACTCGCCGGCCTGCTGCGTCTCATCGGAGGCTAGCCTGGCGGTGAGTTGAAAGCCAGTCAGCACGGGCGTATTAGTGGCAAGAACGTGAACGCGAAGGCGTTGTTTCTTGCCGGGGTTGTAGGCAAGCTGGCCGAAATCGATGAGTACACTGCCCTGGTTGTTGGGAGTGCCGACATGGCATTCGGCGCAGGTGCCGTCTCCTGGAGCGCCGGTCTTGCCGGCGGGTGGAATTACGACGTTTCCGAAAATTGCCAGGAAGGAAACAAGGAAGAGTGCGGTGAGGGTCTGACAGAGCAGACGAACATTTCGAGGCACGGGGGGAACCTCCGTCTTCAGCAAGAAGCGAAATACGATGCTGCCTTATTATACGCACTTTGGGTGACAATCAAAGGAGTATTTTTCGTTACTAGTTTGACCGCTGGAAAGGCGTGGAAACAGCGATAACCGATGAAAACCAACAAGGCGCCCTTGAAGACACTGGACCGAGTATTGTCGAAGGCCGGCGCGGCCTCGCGCACCGATGCGCGAAGCTGGATTGGCGCGGGCCGTGTGGCCGTCAACGGCCAAGTGATTCAGACTCCGGATCATTGGGTGAACCTCCAGCGGGATGAGGTTACGCTCGATGGCAACCCTCTTCAGAAAGCGCGCGAGATCTACTTACTGCTGTACAAACCGAAGGGCTATCTCACCACCTACAAAGACCCCGAAGGCCGGGCTACCGTCTACGACCTGCTGAAAGATTTGCCGCACGTGGTACCGGTCGGACGCCTGGATCTGGACACGAGCGGACTATTGATTCTCACCAACGACACGCAATTCGCCGAAAGAATCATGAACCCCGAATACAAGATAGAGAAAACATACCTTGTAAAGGCTAGCGGCGTGCTTACCGAGGAGCAACTGGAACAGCTTCGCGAAGGGGTGGAGCTAAGCGATGGAATGACAAAGCCGGCCAGGGTAAAGCGGGTTCGGAATCGCGACAAGAGCACTTTCGTGGAGATGACGATCAGCGAAGGGCGGAACCGGCAGGTAAGGCGGATGCTGGAGGCGGTGGGGAGCCGTGTGCGCAAGCTGGTGCGGACACACATCGGCGGCATCGGCATCGGCGATCTGGAAATCGGCAAATGGCGCGAGTTGACGAAGGAAGAAGTGCGCAGCCTGGGCGGCCCCGGTTCAGTCGCCCGCAGCCGGGGCTTGGACGCGAGTGCGTCCGGCAACAAGGGCGCCCAAGTCGTCGAAGATCGAATAGGCGACAGGGGTCACAAGCAGAGTCAGCAGAAGCGACAGGCTTTGCCCGCCAATAACCACGATGGCAATCGAACGCCGTTCTTCAGCACCCGGCCCGGCGCCAAGGGCAAGCGGCAACATGCCGGCAACAAGCGTCAGCGTCGTCATCAGGATCGGCCGTAGACGGTCGCGATTGGCTTGCAGGATTGCCTCCAGACGAGGCATGCCTTCGCGGCGCAGGTTGTTGGTGTGGTCGATTTGGAGAATGGAGTTTTTCTTGACGACGCCGAACAGGACCAGGATGCCGAGAGCGCTGTAGAGGTTCAACGTATCGCGGAACAGATAAAGCGAATAAAACCCGAAGGGCACCGACAGAGGAAGGCTAAGCAAGATGGTGATGGGATGGACGAGGCTTTCAAACTGGGAGGCCAGAATCATGTACATGAAGGCCACAGAGAGCAGGAAAGCCATGAGAAATTCGCCGAAGGTGCGCTCAAACTCGCGTCCGCGTCCAATGACCATCGTGGAGTAGGCCACGGGAAGATTGAGCTTTTCGGCCTCATGGAACATCTCCGCGAGACGGTCCGCCAGGGCGTAGCCGGGGGCGATGTTAGCGCGGATCCCGACCTGGCGCTGGCGATCAAGGCCCTCGATTCGATAAGGAGCGACGCCTTCGGACAGACGCACCACGTTGTCGATGCGCACCATGCCGCCGTTTCGCGCAGGGACGTAGAGCCGCGCCACGGAACGCGCGTCCTGGCGGTCAACGCCGGTGAGGCGCACCTCGACATCGTAGTCCTCGGCCAGCTTTTCATCGCGGAAGCGGGACACTTCGTCGTCGCCGCCAACCATGAGCCGGAGAGAGTTGGCGATGTCCGCGGCGTCGACACCGAGGTCGGCTGCGCGGTCGCGGTCGATGGACACCCGCAACTCCGGCTTCGTCATGCGGAGCGTAGTGTCGACGTCTACCAGGCCAGGAATGTTGAGCGCGGCCTGGCGCAGTTTCTCGCTGTATAAGCTGAGCGATTCGAGTTCTGGTCCGCGGATGCTGAAGTCGATGTCGACGGGGGCCGACCCCTGGCTCATCGACTGGGCGTTGCGAACCATGGCGCGCAAGTCCGGGTAGGCCTTCATACGGGCTCGAATCGCGGTCATGACATCGCGCTGCGAGTAGATCCCCTGAAACGCCTCCATCGGCTTCCCTTCGAGGGTTTTCCGCCACAGGCGGGGAAGGGAGAAGACACGATCTTCGATATTGGCGATGCGGACGAACAACTGGGATACGTTGACGGTGCCGAGATAGCTGGCGCCGGTGGTCACCAGCACATGCTGCACTCCAGGGAGCGAAAAGAGCTCTCCTTCGGCCTTTTCGATGACTTTTTCCATTGAGGCGAGACTGGCGCCTTCGGGGGCGATGATGGACATCTCGAACTCGCCTTCATCGACATTGCTGGGAATGTATTCCTGTTTCACCATGCGATACAGCGGGACGCAGGAGAGCATGACCACGACGGCGAAAGCAGCAACGGCAAAGCGGTGCCGCATGGACCAGGCGAGCATTCTCATGTAGATCCGTTCCACCCAGCCGTAAAAGCCGCGGCGTGAGTCTGCGTCATCGAGCGCGTGGCGGTGCTGGACGCGAAGCATGCGCGAACTCATCATGGGGGTGAGTGAGAAACTGACCAGCAGAGAGACCATGATGGCCACGGCCGCGGTCAGGCCGAAGCTGAACAGGAAACGCCCGGAAATGCTGGACATAAACGACACGGGAAGGAAGATGACGACAAGGCTGAGGGTGGTGGCCATGACGGCGAGTCCGATGTCGCGGGTGGCCTCGACGGCTGCCATCATCGGCGGCAGGTTCTTCTCTTCGATGAACCGGAAGATATTCTCCAGCACGACAATGGCATCGTCAATGACGACACCAACCATCAGCACAAGGGCGAGCATGGTGATGTTGTTGAGCGTGAAATTGAGCCAGTACATCATGCCGAAGGTGGCGATGATGGAGGCCGGAATGGCAACGGCGGCGATGACGGTGGCGCGCCAGTTGCGCATGAAAACAAGCACAACCAGGGAGGCAAGGATGCTTCCCAGAATCAGGTGCAAGCGCACTTCATGGAAGGCCGCTTCGATGTAACGCGATTGATCCTGAACAATGTCAAGAGATACGCCGGGCGGAAGCAATTCGCGGATGCGCGGCAGCCGGCTCTTGATATTGCCGATGACCTGGATGGTGTTGGCGCCGGTTTGGCGGCGAATCTGCAAGGCCACGGCGGGCTTGCGGTCATAGCGGGCGGCGGTGCGCTGTTCCTTATGCCCGTCTTCTGCATAGCCGATATCGCGGATGCGAATGGGCGTGTTGCCGATGGTGGCCACGACAAGATCGTTGAACAGACGCGGGTCGGGAAGACGCCCCAGCGTGCGCAGCGTCAACTCGCGTGCACCTTCATCGACGCGGCCGCCGGGGATCTCGGCGTTCTGCCGCGCCACGGCATCGCGGACCCGGAGAATCGGAATCTTATAGGCTTCAAGCCGGTTGGCATCGATCCAGACGTTGATGGCGCGCTTTTGCCCGCCGTTGATTTGGACCTGCCCGACGCCGCCCAACGACTCGATGGAGTCTTTCACTTCCCGCTCGGCGATTTCGTACAACTCGCGCGGTGTGCGCGAACCGGAGAGCACAAGGCTCAGGATAGGCGAGGCCTCGGTGTCGAGCTTGCGAATGAGCGGCGGTTTGGCGTCGCGAGGTAAGAGGCTGATGACAGTAGCCACCGCGTCACGCACGTCCTGCGCCGCCACGTCGATGTTCCGTTTCAGGTCGAAAGTAATCGTGACAATGGACTGGCTTTCGGTGGATGTGGAGCGGATGTTGTCGATGCCTTCGACGGTGGCCACGGCGTCTTCGATGCGTCGGGTGATGGTGGATTCGATCTCCTCCGGAGAGGCGCCGAAGAGCAGCGTGCGCACCGTGATCATGGGCAGGTCGACGTCGGGGAAACGGTCCACACCAAGCTTGGTGTACGACACGCTGCCAACCACGATCAACGCAAGGATCAGCATCACGGCGAATACGGGGCGATGGATGCAGACTTCGGCGAGTTTCTGCATTAGCGGTTCACCACTTCAACTTTTTGCCCGTTGAGGAACCTGTCGCTGGGGTCGAGCACGAAGCGGTCGCCGGGGCGGATGCCGGAGAGGACCTCGAGGCGGTCGGGTTTCGTGAGGCGGCGGCCGACTTTGATTTGCCGGTCTTCGAGTGTGTTGCCCTGCACCAGAAAGACGCGGTCGACTCCGGCGAAGCTGATGACGGAAGAAAGCGGGATAGCGATACCGCGGGCGTTTGGGTCGACGGTGATGGTGGCCTCAATGAAGGCCCCTGCACGGAGGGCGCCGTCCACATTGGGGATCTCGCCTTCGACGATGAGGGAGCGGTTTTGGGCTTCGATGGAGGGGCTGAGTCGGACGACACGACCGGGTTGAGTGGAAGCTTGCCCTTCGAACAGCAGGTCGATGCGCTGGCCGGCTCGGACCTTGAAGGCGACGCGTTCGGGAACTTGAAGCCGTGCGCGCAAGGGGTGCCATTTCACCAGTACGACGGCGGGCGCGTTGACGGCGAGGAACTCGCCGATCGTGGCCAACCGCTGGGTGATCGCGCCACGAAAAGGGGCACGAATTACCGTGTCGGAAAGTTGTTGCTTGGCAAGCGCAATTTCCTGGCGGCGCTGGAGCAACTCGGCGCGGGTGCGCAGGACTTCCTCGACTGCCGCCTGATGGCGCGCTTCCGCTGCCTGAAGGTTGACGCCGGCCCGTTGGTAGTCCACATTGGACACGATGCCGCGCTTGAAGAGTTCGCTGGCATTGGCGTGCATCAGCGATGCTTCGCGCAGTGAGGCAGCGGCTTGACGAACGATGGCGGTTTTAGCCGGATCCACGTCGTCGCTATCCTTGGCGCCAAGGCCGAGGCGGGCGCGGGTCTGTTCCATCGAGGCTTCAGCCTGACGGAGGCGAAGTTGATAGTCCTCCTGTTCCAGTTCGGCGACCACTTGGCCTTCCTGGACACGAGTGCCTAGGTCGACCAGCAGTTTTTCCACTCGGCCTGGAACCTTGGCGCGGAGAGTCGCCTGGTCTTCGGCCTGGAGTTCACCGGTGGCTGCAATCATCTCGGGGATTGCTTCGAGAGTGGCTTCCCTTGCCTGCACGGTGACCTTGGGAGCGACGGTGGCCTTCACCGTGTCGTTGGAATACGGCCCGCTACAGGAGGCGAGAAGCAACAAGAGAAGCGCGAGAATCGAACGGCGAGGCATGAGGTGTGTCGGGACTTATTATATCCCTTCATCCGAGCTAGGAACCGCGTTGCACACCCGGTTGCGTGGTGGTGCCGGATACGGGCTCGATGGAAAGAAGGCGATGCGAGTAGCGGAGGTAGAAGGCGCGATAGCGATGGCCCTCTTCAATGGAGTTTACGACTTGTTTGGAGGCTGGAAAACGGAACCCGTCCACCCTGAGGTGGTAGAGTTGCTGGGAATCTTCCCATTCCTCGAAGTCGCGATCGGTCGATTCCGGGTCGAGATCGCCAGCCCACTCCTTGCGGCGCTCCGCGACGCTGACGTGGTCGTTTACGCCTCGCATTTCGACATCGCCCTTCCCCTCGGCACTATCGATGTGCGGGGAGAACGAATCGGCAAGCGTCCGCCAAGGCACCGTATACAACGCGAATGCCGTGAGGAAGAGCGGAACAAAGATCAACTGATCCGGTTCAACATCGTCGAGGAAGCCGTAGTATTCGCCGGGGATAATGTACCAGGCTGCGACGGCCAACACGCACATAGCAACGCGTATGGCAGGCGCGGCCATTTGACGTAGCAGCCGGGCGCTCTGGCGTTGGGTCAACCGGCCGGCGCGGTTCGCCTCCAGATCAGCTTTTGTGAAACCAACGAACCGCTGCAGATCGACGAACACCTCATCGGCTGACCGCATGCGGTAGCCGTACTGAACGTAGGACATTGCCTTTCTTATCGGATGAGAAGGAACACGCTGTTGCTTTCCCGTCCGTTGATGCGCACGCGAACCGGGACGCCACCATCCTGCGTGGCAGCATCTTCCGGGAGGCGGAAGCGGACCATGGCAGCACCTACCTGATTCGGGACGCCACCGGCCCACAACGCCTCGAGCGCGCGGTCGGCGAGAATCACCTCTACCGTGTCCACAAGAGGATTCGGAGGATCGGCCGGCAGGGGGAAACCATCGAGCACCGGCCGGGTGAACGGGCCGAAGCCCGTCCCGAAGAGGGTGATAGTCTCTCCTGGCAAGGCCGGCCTGTCGGGTGTGATGTCCTCTCCGTTCTCACGCTTGGCGGCGGCCAGAGTTTGCTCATTCACCTTGCGCGAGAACAGCCCGGGCGCATTGCGCACGACCCGCATCGTGGATTGGACCTCTGGGTACGAACTCCATTTGACGGCGACGTTGTACACGCCTTCGGCCAAGTCAGAGGGCACCTGGAGGTTGATCTGTTCCGGGGAAACGAAAACCAGCGGCAGATAACGGCTCCCCATGCGAACAACGACGTTGCCGATGGTCTGCGCCAAGGGGTTCGACGGGCCGGCCTCATAGGCACCGGCCAAGTTGGCGCCATAGATGGTTCCGATGGAGCCGGGCGCGACGAGTGGTTCGGGGGTCTCTCCCGCGGCATTGCGCACCCCCGCCTCTTCGGCGAAAGGTGTGATATCCAACAGCGCCCGAACAACGCGCGGCACGGTCATCTGCACGCTACCCATACGGTAAGTTCCGGTGAGATCGCCATCCCAGCGGCGGAAGCGGAATCCGGGTTTGGTTTCCGCGGTCACAATCACGTTGGTATCCGAGGCATAAAAGCCATCCGCAGAGGGCGGATCGACCTGAAACGCTGCGCCGGTACCCGGATCGGCTGTGGCCACTAGGCGGAAGTAGTTGCGGTAGTTCGCCACGAGGCTGGTATTGGCTTCACTGCCAAATGTAAACGTACGGTCTGTGGGCCCACCATCCGACCAGCCTTCAAACTGCAGGCGGCTGTTTTCGGAGGTGGTGAGCGCGGTGCTTGCCTTGATAGCCACCTGATCGCCCTCGATCTTATCCAGGATGCAGGATCCACGGCATTCCTTGCCGTCAACGGTCAGCGACATCCCTGGAGGGTTGGTAGTTACTGTCAAGCGGCTAAGCGGCTCGTAGGTTGCGATGAGGCGGAATCCTGATGTCACGTGCGCATCTGTAATGGTGACCGTTTGGGAGGCAGGACCACCGTTGGACCAGCTCTTGAACCGGTAGCGGCGTCCGCGAGCGTCGGTCTGCTCCAAAGGCGCCGACACCTCGTAGGACATTCCTACGCCCCAGGTGAAATTATAGGCCACCCAGCTATCCTTGCCGTCGATTTTTAGCTTCAGATTGGTCGGACTGGTGACGAAGCTCGCACCGGCTCCGCGGACGAATCGGGCCGTTAAAGACTCCGGAGTACTAGCATTGTTGACGATGTAAGGATCGTTGAGTTTAGCTCCGTTACTCCACTCCTTGAACACCCAGATACGGCTGCCGTTTTCGCGCTCCGATTGCGGTGAGACTGCCCCCAGCACGTGGGTTGTCCCTTGTCCCCAGTCGAGTTCCGCCGGTGCCCGCGTTGGTGTGCGGTCTGGGGCAACCAGCAGTTCGGGCGGGTCCGAATGCAGCGTTACTCGCTTCGCGGCGGCAAATAGACCGGCGAAGGTAGCTGTGCCTTTGACAGTAAACTCGAGGATGGCCGCCGTGGAGTTACCGCCGGCCGGGCCCCATCCCGCAAAGACGAACCCCGGATTCGCTTGCGCTACCAGCACGATTACGGTGTCCAGGTTCGCCCATTGTTCGTGATCCTGCGAAACCACCGTCCCCCCAACGGAAATCGTACCGGGCGGGCGGCAATTGTCCGGGAATGCCGGGTTGCAGGAATAGAAGTTGAACCGGATCAAGTACTCTTCCCTATAGTTCGCCCGATAGAAAGAGATGGCAGGGTCGGCAGTGACACTGATGGTCTCGCCGGAGAGTGCGAGCTTACCCGTAGACTCCGCCCAACCGGCAAACGTTGACCTGCGGCCCTGAAACCAGTATTGCGCCGGCTCCGCAGTGATCGTGTGCTTGCTGCCCTGCGGCCAAAGAAAAGTCTGGGTGCTCAAATACGGCACTCCATCCACATAGAAACGCAGCCCCGGAGGCGACGTTGAAATCGTGGTCGTGCTCACGGTCTGGGCTGATGCGATACCGGTCAAGGCCAGGAAGGACAGTCCGAACAGAAGGCTCCTGCTCATGCCCCTTTGATCGGCAGGGGGAGAGGTACACTTTAGGGGAACCTGAGCCTCCTTCCCAGTACCCTGTACAATAAAGATCTACCGGTTGCATATGTGGCTTATTTTGATTACATTACGGCTTCTAACCCAGACCGTTACCGCTCAACCAACAGATGTTCTGAAGACCACCATCACGGTAACCGCCGAGCGTGGCCTTGTGGGTGAGGCTGAAACATCGGCATCGGTCGCTCATACAATGGAGCGAAAGGGCTGGGGGATGCTGCCTATCCCAACCTTAGGAAATGTCTTACACGGCGCCGCTGGTGTTCTCGCCCAGCAATCCACTTACGGCCAAGTGTCGCCGTTCCTTCGAGGGCTCACCGGCTATCAGGTGCTCAATCTTGTGGATGGGGTGCGTTTCAACAACTCCACGTTCCGATCCGGACCCAACCAGTACCTGGCGTTCCTGGACCCCGGCCAAGCCGAACGAGTGGAAGCGGTGCTCGGCCCGGTCAGCGCCCCCTATGGCAGCGATGCGATGGGAGGCACCATCCAGGTGTTAACGCCGACGGTTCAACTCGGCGCAAACACCTTGCGGCCCCATGGAGAGTTCTCATTGACAGGGGCGGCAGCGGATTCATCGCTGGGCGGATTCGGGCAGATCTCGCTTGGGAGAGAGAAGTGGGGCTGGCTGATGGGCGGGGCGGGGCGGGAACTGGGCGATCTGCGCGCGGGTGCGTCCACCGATTCGCGCCACGTGCTTCGAAGGCTTTTCGGGCTGAATCCCGATCAGATCGCACAGGTCACCGGATCGCGCCAAGCGGGTACGGGTTTTCGTCAAACCGGTTTTCATTCCAAGTTTTCCCTGCGGCCTACGGAAAGGCAGTCCGTCACTCTCTGGTTTCAGCGCAGCACCCAGGATGGGGTGCAGGGGTATAAGGATCTGTGGGGTGGGCTGGGCCGGATGCAGTCTCACTTCGAGCCCCAGATTCTAGACTTTGGCTACGCCCGCTATGAACGGCAGCGTGTCTGGCTGCTGGATACGGTGAGCGGCACGTTTTCCGTCAACCAGCAACGGGATGGCAGCGTGAGGCAGAATCTGCGCACCACGGATCCGATTACAGCAGACGACAGCACAGTACGGAGCTACGGCTACACTGCCCAAGCGTCGGCCAGATCGGGCAGCCGCCATACGATTCTGTTCGGCGGCGAATACTACCGGGAACACATCGATTCAGCGCGGCTGCTGACGGCTGGTGGGCGCACCACGGCGCAGCGCCCTCTTTATCCGGACGGGTCGAGGTACGGCATGCTTGGCGTGTTTGCGCAGGACAGCATCGTGCTGGTTCCGTCCAAGCTGCGCGCCATGGCAGCGGGGCGCCTGACGCGAGTAGGCTACAAGACCAGTGCCGACAGGTTCGGTGTGGCTGAAGGCCGCCAGGAATTTCACGATATGACGTATCAGGCGAGCCTGACGTGGCAGGCGACGGAGCAGATCGCCTGGCATGCCTCGGCGGGCCGCGGCTTCCGCGCTCCGAACTCGAACGATCTGGGAGCCATCGGGCTGAACGATTTGGGCTACGAGATCCCCGCAACCGAGTCGGTGACCGCGGGCGCCCAACTGGGCAACAATTCGGGGGAAACCGCTGTTTCCTTGGGCCGCCCCGTCGTTGGGCTGAAGGCGGAATCGCTGCGCAACTACGAAACGGGAGTGAGCATTCGCCACGACCGGTTCTACGCCCGCGCGCAGGGCTTTCATGCGGATATCTACGATCCCATTGTGCGACGCACACTGCTTTTCCCGAGCGCCAATCTACCGGTGAGTCTGGCTGGACTGCCGGTCACGCCGATCGCGCCGACAGCCGCCCAGCGGGCGCAGAGTGTACAACCCGTGGCAACCGCATTCGATCCTCGGGCTATCAAGGCTTTCGTCAACGACGGGCAGACGCGCTATTACGGGACGGAACTGCTCACACGCGTGCTGGTCTCGCGCCACTGGAGAGCGGAAACCTCCTACAGCTTTCTGGCCGGGCGCGACCTGTTTCCGAATCGCATCGTGCGGCGGTTGCCACCGCAATCGGGGATGGCCAGCCTTCGCCATGAAGGCAAGTGGTGGTTTGAGGCGCGTGCCACCGCCGCCGGCGCGCAACGCCGCCTGAGCGGAGGCGATATCGACGATGAGCGCATCGGGGCATCGCGCCGCCGTCAGGACATTGCCGATTTCTTCAATGGGTCGCGCATCGCCCCGCACATCGTAAACGGAGTGTTCGGCATCACGGGGGAGACGTTGCAGCAAATCCAAGACCGTGTATTGCCCGGCGTTGCCGATACGACGCGTGTCGCGCTTTACAACGGCACCGCCGGATGGGTGAGTTTCGATATCCAGGGTGGGCTTCCCATTGGCGAGCGCTGGCGGGTCGGCGCGGGGATCGGCAACCTGTTCGATAAGAACTACCGGTTACACGGATCCGGCCTCGACTCGCCAGGCTGGAACGCTTTTGCAAACATGCGTTTTTTGTTCTGATGCGCAGTCTTTACGCTCTGGGCCCGGCAACCTGCCGGTAGACATCCAACACCTGGCGGGCGGTGCGCTCCCAGTTGAACTTCTTAGCCTGTTCCAGTCCGGCTGCCGAAAGGCGTTTTCGCAATTCCGGATCGAGCAGCACTTCCTTGATGCCGCGGGCGATGTCAAAGACGTTTTCGGGATTCACCACGACAGCCGCCTCGCCCACCACTTCCGGAAGCGAACTGACCTCGGAGGTAACGACGGGCGTCCCCGAGGCCATGGCCTCCAGCGGAGGCAGTCCGAAGCCCTCGTACAAACTGGGAAACACGAACGCTTCCGCCGTTTCGTAGAACACACGCAGAGTGTCGAAGGGGACGAATCCGAGGAACCGCACCGCGTTCTCCATGCGGGTTTGCAGCACGGCCCGCCGCACGCCTGGATAGCGCGACAGCTCATCTCCTATGATGATCAGCCGCAAATCCTTGTATTCGGGATGCGATTCCAGTTCCCCGCGCACGACTGCAAATGCCTCCACTAGCCGCGGGATGTTTTTCTGCGGACGGATGGTCCCGGCATAAAGCAGGAACGGCGATGTGATTTGATACCGTTCCAGAATTCGCCTCCGCTCATGCAGCAGCACATCGGGTCCGCCGGCTCGCGCGTCGGAAGGCGGCGCATGCTCGAAGAAGCGCGGATCGGGGGCGTTGTAGATCAGCTTCATCCGCTCCTGCGGGATGCCCAACAGGCTTTCTGCGTCGGCCATGGTTGCTTCCGAAACAGCGATAATCTGGCGGGCGCGCAATAATCCGCGGCGGAACCGGATGCGGCGAAGGTTGTAACGCCATCCGGACGTTTGGTCGAACATCAGGCGGCTCATGTCGTGAATGGTCACGACGTACGGCTGCGGCATCAGCAGAGGCACCATCGACAAAGGGATGTGATAAAGATCGCCCAGACCGCGCAGGAACATCGGAAAGCGGAAATGTTCTTGCGAATCGGTATCCCGCCCTTCGTAGTGCAGTATCTGGAAATTCCCCGGCAGCCCTGCGAGAAAGTGTGCATCGGCCTTGTGCGTGACCAGAATGTAGCGGTTTTCCGCATCGATCTTGGCGAACGCCTGGGTCAAATTGCGGATGTAGGTACCGACGCCGAAATCGCGCACGTGCCGGGCATCCATCGCGATGCGCATCGGGCGGCCGGCGGATTCGTTCATCGCGCCGCTGCGGCTGGCGTGAGTTTCCAGCGGTAGAGTGGGAACTTCGCGGTGAGGGCGTTCACTCGCTTGGCAACCGAAGCGATAGCCTCATCGGAATTCACATTGTTCAAAACTTCAGCAATGAGGCGCCCCACTTCCTGCATGTCCGCCGCCTTCATACCTCGGGTGGTGACCGCCGGAGTGCCGATGCGGATTCCGCTCGGATTGAGTGGCGGATTTGCGTCGAAGGGGATAGCGTTCTTGTTTACGGTGATGTGGGCGCGGTCGAGGGCTTTTTCCGCTTCCTTGCCGCGGACGCCCTTGGCAAACACGTCCACCAGCAGCAGGTGCGTATCGGTGCCCTTGGAAACGATGCGATATCCTTCCTCGGCCAGAGTTGAGGCCATGGTCTGTGCATTGTCCACAACCTGCTTCTGATACTCGACGAACTCCGGGGTCATGGCTTCGAGGAACGCCACCGCCTTAGCTGCCATCACATGCACCAGGGGGCCGCCCTGGATACCGGGGAACAAACTCTTGTCGATGGCCGCGCCGTATTTCTCCTTCGCCAGGATGATACCGGAACGGGGTCCGCGCAACGTCTTATGGGTCGTGGAGGTGACGATATCGGCCCATTCGCAGGGATTCGGATACGCGCCCGCCGCCACCAGTCCGGAAAAATGGGCCATATCCACAACCAGAATGGCGCCCACGGCATCGGCCACTTCGCGGAACTTCGCAAAGTCGATGATGCGGGGGTAGGCGCTGCCTCCGGCAATGATCATCTTCGGCTTGTGCTCTTCCGCCAGACGCGCCAGTTCCGCATAGTCGATTCGCTCATCGTCCTGGCGGACGCCGTAAGGAATCACTTTGTATGTCTTGCCGGAAAAATTCAGGTGATGGCCGTGGGTAAGGTGTCCGCCGTGAGCCAGATTCATTCCGAGGATGGTGGAACCAGGCTCGATCACCGCCGAATACGCCGCCTGGTTGGCCTGCGATCCCGAATGGGGCTGCACGTTGGCGTATTCCGCCCGGAACAACTTCTTGGCGCGTTCCCGGGCCAGCGTCTCCACCACATCGGTGAACTCGCAGCCGCCGTAATAGCGCTTGCCCGGATAGCCTTCGGCGTACTTGTTGGTGAAGACGCTGCCCGTGGCTTCCAGAATGGCCTCGGAGGTGAAATTCTCGCTGGCGATTAATTCGAGCCCTGCGTGCTGGCGCTCGATCTCCCGCTGTATGGCTTGATAGACATCCGGGTCCACTTCTGCCAGAGGACGGGCCATTCTTTGCTGCTCGGTCATTTCTACTGTGATTCTCCTTGCTGCGCGGTCTTGCGCTCCAGGTTTTCGATCTTGTCCAGTCGGCGCGAGTGCCGGCCTCCGGAAAACGATGTGGTCAGAAAAACATCCACCAGGCGCTCTGCCTGCTCGGTGTCGTGATATTTAGCGCCGATAGTGAGCACGTTGGCGTCATTGTGTTCGCGCGTCAGACGGACTTCATCTTCGTTCCAGGCGAGCGCGGCCCTGATTCCAGACACCTTGTTGGCGGCGATGGACATGCCAACTCCAGTCGAACAAACAAGAATGCCGCGTTCGGCGCGCCCTTCGCTAACATCGGCCGCCACGCCGGCGGCATAGTCGGGGTAGTCGGTGGATTCCGAATTCCCGGTGCCATGGTCGATGACGTCGTGACCCGCCGCCGCCAGGTTGGCGCGCAGTTCCTCTTTTAGCTGGAAGCCGGCGTGGTCGGCGCCGATTGCGATTTTCATGTGCCCCTAAATTGTTATGGTAGCGAATCCTCGCACGTTTGGCGTATGCTGAAGGCTGAGTCGCCTTTGACAGCCATCCGCTGAGTTAGCCTCTGCCTTGCTTTGCGAGCCGCGCTCCGGCCCTATGGGGTTGGTGTGTCGATGCGGTCCGCACCCTTTTTATCCACATTTCCAAAGGAGCACACGAAGTGCAATCGCATTGGTATGAGTCTTTCTTTCAAGGTCTTTCCGTCGAGCTATGGGAGGCTATCACCACGCCTGAGATGACTCTGGCTGAGGTCGACTTCTTCGAGAACGTGCTGGCCCCGGCGCCGGGTGCCCATATTCTCGACATCCCTTGCGGAGGCGGCAGGCACTCCATTGAGCTGGCGCGGCGTGGCTACCGCATGACGGGGTTTGACATCAGCGCCCAGTTTCTGGCGATCGCCCGCCGCAACGCGCAAGCCGCCGGGGTCCCGGTGGAGTTCCGTCGAGGCGACATGGTTCAACCGCCGGACGGCCCCTTCGATGCCGCTTTCTGTTACGGCAACAGCTTCGGCTATCTGACCCACAACGATACACGTACGTTTCTGTCAGGAGTAGGCCGCTCCCTGCGCGCCGGGGCGCGCTTCCTTCTGGAAACGGGGACCGCGGCCGAAACCATCCTGCCCACGTTTCAGCCGGAAAGCGAGTTCAACTTTGGAGGCATTCGCATGCAAACCACGCGAAACTACCGTTTCCGCGACAGCACGATCGAATCGGTGTACCGCTTCTCCCGCGACGGCATGGAGGAGAGCCACAGACTGGAACAGGCTGTTTATACAACCGGCGAGATCTGCCGCATGCTGCAGGGTGCTGGGTTTGCCGTAGTCCAGCTCCATTCCGGCACCGATGGATCCCCCATGCGAATGGGCGCCTCGCGCCGGCTGCTGATCGCGGCAGAAAAGGAGTGAGGAAAGGCTGGCGGTGGTACGATGCTACTTGGCTGGCGCCCCCCTTATTGGGGCGCTGGGTATTTCCGCCTATGATCACCAGACGAACCCTCCTCGTATCCGCCGCGGGATGCTGCACGCATTCCGCGGCCGCACCAAGCCCGGTTATGGACAAGGTCGATGTGTTCCGCGCCGGCGACGGCGGCTATGCGGCGTACCGGATTCCCGGAATCGTCGTCACCGCCAAGGGCACGCTGATTGCGTATGCGGAGGCAAGAAAGAAATCCTTTCGCGATTGGGGTGCAATTGACATTGCCGTCCGCCGCAGCACGGACGGCGGACACTCATGGTCGAAGACCGCGTTCCCAGGCCGGCTCGACGGGCCAATGCAGCAGAACCCCGTCAATGTGCGGGAGAAGATTGCGGAGCCGGGCGACATCACCTACAACAACGCCGTCGCGATCGCCGGGCGCGACGCTACGGTCCACATGGTCTACTGCGTGGAGTACATGCGCGCATTCTACATCCGTTCGTCCGACGACGGCGTGACGTGGTCTCGTCCGGTGGAAATCACAGGGGCATTCGATGCGTTTCGCAAAGCGATCGATTGGAAGGTATTGGCCGCCGGCCCGGGGCATGGGATACAGACTCGCCGCGGGCGGCTCATCGTTCCGGTGTGGCTCTCGCTGGGCGAAGGCTCGAACGCGCATGGGGGCGGTACGTCCTCTTCCACTATTTACAGCGACGACGGCGGAAAGTCATGGCGAGCCGGAGACATCGCGTTTCCGCAGGCGCCCGGCGAACAGCAAGGCGGGGAGCCGATCGTGGTGGAACTGCCCAACGGCAGCGTCATGCTCAATGCGCGCAACTCCGGAACGGCCAACCGGCGTCTGGTCAGCATCAGCAAGGACGGCGCGCACCAGTGGTCGAAGCCCTATTTCGACAAGGCCCTGATCGAGCCCGGATGCATGGGGAGCCTGGCCCGTCATCCCAAAGGGATTCTGTTTTCCAATCCCTACAACCTGGAAAAGAGCGACGGCCCGGCCGAGCCGGGTTCGCGGCGAGACCGGAAAAACGTCAGCGTCCAACTCAGCACCGATGGCGGCAAGACGTGGCCGGTGCGCAGGGCGATTGAACCCGGTTGGTCCGGCTATTCCGATCTTGGCGTGGGCAACAACGGGAAAATCTACTGCTTTTACGAACACGGCGAGTCACCGGCAAAGCGCTTTCGCCCGGTCGCTTTGAAGGTGGCGCGCTTCGATTTGGCATGGCTGACCGCACCGACAGATACACCGGGAGTCTGAGTTACGGCTCGCAGCCGGGCTGTATCAGCCCGAAGAGACAGCGAGTGGTGTGTGATATCGCCAGCCTTGCGCGAAAATCCGCATTCCAACTAACTCCGCCACCCCCCACAAACACGGTGAAGAAACCGGCTTCCATTTGGCAGTCCACGTGCCTGCAACTACACCATGAGCGACAGCCCATTCCTCAACAGCCTCATCGGTAAGCCGGTGCGCATTATTTGCCGGGACCACGTAGCCGCCGCAGATTCCCCGCTCCTACTGCGCGAAGTTTCCCAACTTGGTCTTGTCGCTGACGATTCTCACGACTCCCACTTTTTCGCTTGGGCTGAAGTCGTGGAAGTCGTTTCCCCCGATGAACCGGAGGGCTCAGACAAGGGCATCCTGGCCTGTTTCACCGAGTGCGGCGAAGAAGCCAGTTAGATGGTCATGGCCAGGAATCCGCCGTCCACGCGCAGAATCGATCCGGTGACAAAACCGGAGGCCTGCGGCGAAGCGAGATAAATCGCGGCGCCTACCAACTCTTCTGCTTCCCCGAACCGGTGCATGGGAGTGTGGCGCATAATGCTGGCCACGCGATCTTCGGTCAGAATACGACGGTTCTGTTCCGCGGGGAAGAAGCCCGGAAGAATGGCGTTCACTCGCACCCCATGAGGGGCAAAGTCCTGCGCCAGGAACATGGTGATCTGGTTGACTCCGGCCTTGGCTACGGCATACGTCATCACTTTCGAAAGCGGCGGGCCCGAAGACGCCGACGAGATGTTGATAATGGACCCCTTGCCCTGCGCCACCATCACTTTTCCGAATACCTGACAGGCAAAGAACACGCTTTTCAAATCAACGTCCAG
>JAEUQG010000592.1 GCA_016789755.1 Bryobacterales bacterium | reverse complement strand
GGTCAGTAGCTGGAACATGGCTGACCGTATTGTATAGCTAGCGGGCGGGAGGGGGGGTGGTTTTGTCCTTGGCGTAGCAGATGGAGGCGATGGGGCAACCGGCGCAACGGGGCTTGCGGGCGACGCAGATGTTTCTGCCGAAGTGGATGAGTTGATGGCTGAAGAGAATCCAGCGCGATTGGGGAAGGAGTTTGGTCAAATCCTGTTCGATTTTGACGGGGTCCTGATTTTTGGTGAGATCGAGGCGGTTGGCGATGCGCTGGACATGGGTGTCGACGACGACTCCGGAGGGGATGCCGAAGGCGGTGCCGAGGACGACGTTGGCGGTTTTGCGGGCGGCGCCGGGGATGGTGAGCATTTCGTCCATGGTGCGGGGGATGTGGCCGCCGAAGTGATCCTGGACGCGCTTGGCGGCGCCGATGACCGATTTGGCTTTGTTGTTGAAGAAGCCAGTGGAGCGGATATCGTGCGCGAGTTCGTCCTGGCTGACGGCGGCGAAATCGGCGATGGTGGGGTATTTGGCGAAGAGGCCGGGAGTAACCTTGTTGACGCGCTCATCGGTGCATTGGGCGGAGAGGATGGTGGCGACGAGCAGTTCCCAGGCGTTGTTGTGATGGAGGGCGCAGGTGACGTTGGGGTAGAGGACGTCGAGGGCGGAGAGGATTTGTTGGAGACGCGCTTTGCGCTCGGGGGCTGTTTTCGGCTTCGGCAATGCCCTAAAATAACACATTGCGCGAGAAGCTGATTTTGATTGCGGGGGCCGGTGCGGCGTATTCGGCCGCGTTGTGGGGGCCGTTCCAGTTTGACGATTTCGCGCTGCTGTCCGATGCGGTGGTGCAGAGCCCGGACGGGTGGTGGCGGTGCTGGATGCCGGGGCAGACGCGGCCGCTCACGTGGTTTTCGTTCTGGGTGAACTTCCAGTTGCATGGGGCGTGGGCGGCGGGGTTTCACGCGGTGAACTGGCTGTTGCATCTGGCTTCGGTTTGGGTGGCGCACAGGGCGTTGTCGCGGATATTGCCGGAGGCGGTGGCGTTTGCGGCGGTGGCGGTGTTTGCGGTGCATCCGATACAGACTGAGGCGGTGAGCTACATCTTTGACCGGGCGACGCTGCTGATGGCGTTGTTGTGTCTGGTGTCGCTGGATGCATGGCTGGCGGGGAAGCCGTGGCGGGCGGCGGCGTGGTTCGTACCGGCGCTGCTGGCGAAAGAGGAATGCGTCACGTTTCCGTTGTTTTATTTGTTGCTGCATGTTTCGATGGCGGGGCGGCGGGTGGAGCGTGGGCCGATTGCGGTGATGTTGGGTTGCGCGGCGGCGGCGGGTGTTCGGGTGCTGGCGGCGACATCGGCGATTGCCGGATCGGGCGCGGGGGCGCAAGCGGGAGTGAGTGCGGGGGAGTATTTTCTGACGCAAGGAGTGGTGTTGTGGCGCTACTTGCGGCTGGCGATGGCTCCGTTCGGGTTTTCGATAGAGCCTCCGGTGGCGGTGACGGGCGGGGTGCTGCCGGTGGTGGGGTGGTTGGGGGTGGCGGCGCTTGGTGTTGTGGCGATGCGGGGATTCGGGCAGGCGCGGGCGGGTTTTTGGGGGATTGCGGCGCTGGTGTGGATTGCGCCGAGTTCTTCGTTTTTGCCGGCGGCGGATCTGGCGGCGGACCGGCGGATGTATCTGCCGCTGCTGGCGCTGGGAGTGGTGCTGGGGTATTTCCTGCGGGAGAGGCCGCGGTGGGTGGTGCTGGCTTTGATGGGGGTGTGGATTTCGATTTCGGTGCGGCAAGCGACGGTGTGGACGAGTGCGGAACGGCTGTGGGGGGAGGCGCTGTATTTTGCTCCGGACAAGGTGCGTCCGCGGATTCAGCTTTCGCGCGTGTTGGAGAATCCGGAACAGCGGCTGGCGTTGCTTGCGGAGGCGGAAAGTATTGCACCGGAGAATGCGGCGGTGGCATCGGAGAAGGGGAGAGTGTTGCTGGAGGCTGGAAGACCCGCCGAGGCGCTGGCGGCGTTCGGCAAGGCGTTGGGATTGGCGCCGGACGATGCGATGGCGATGAACAATCGCGGCGTGGCGCTGGCGCAGTTGCAGCAGAACGAAGCGGCGCGGGCCGATTTCGAGCGCGCCCTGGAGAAAGATGCATGTCTGTTCGACGCAAGGTACAACCTGTTGAAGCTGGGCAAGCGGACCTTGCCGCCGGTGGAATGCCGCTATACTCCGGAGCAGCAGCGGCTGTTGGCGGAGAAATGACAGCGTACACGCTTCGGTGTCAAATGCTGGCTCCGGTGTCGATCCGGGAGGCGTTCGCGGTGTTTGAAGATCCGCGCAACCTGGCGAGGATTACGCCGCCGTGGCTGAATTTCCGGATTGTATCGCCGGAACCGCGGATGTTTGCCGGGGCGGAGTTCGATTACACGCTGCGCTGGAACGGGTTGCCGATGAAGTGGCGGACGCTGATCACGGAGTACGAGCCGCCGTTCCATTTCGTGGACGAGATGTTGCGGGGTCCGTATGTGTACTGGAAGCACCGGCATACGTTTCATCCAAGCGAGGAAGGGACGGTGGTGACGGACGAGGTGGAGTACATGCTGCCGTTGGGGAAGCTGGGCAGGCTGGCGCACCGGCTGATGGTGGCGGGGCAATTGAAGGAGATTTTCCGTTACCGGCAGCTATCGCTGAATGAGATCTTATGCGGCGGCAAGGCGCACTGGACGGAGCCGGCTATTGTTCCTTCACATCGAATTCCGCCCGCAGAAACTGCCAGTCAGGGAACTCGTAGGCGCGGAGCTTCGTAGAAGCTTCGGCTTTCACTTCCTTGCTTTCGTAGCCGGCGACGGAGGGGACGCGGACGGTGAAGGAGGTGACCGGTTCGGCGGAAGGGTCGGCTTTCGAGGAGCGGAGGCGCACTTCGAGATTGAGGTCGGGCAGATCGGCGGCGGAGTGATTGACGACGATCATCTGAATCTGGAGTTTCTGCTTAGGTGTTTCGAGGATGCGGAGACCGGTGATTTCGAGGTGTTTGGCGAAGGGGTGGGCGGCTTTGGGTGTTTCGCCGGGGGTGGCCATTTTGGTTTCGGTTGTGGGGGCGGCGGCGGAGGACCCGGCGGAAGGGCGCAGGTAGGTGATGCCGGCCCAGCCTGCTCCGATGAGGAGGACGGCGACGAGGAGTACGACGGCCCAGGCGGGAAGGCCCTGTTTGGGTTGAGGGACGACGTAAGTGGGCTGAGGTGGGGCGGATTGGGGGGGAGGCGCGGGTGGCGTTGCGGCGAGCGTGGGCGCGTCCGATGAGACGGGTGGGTGCACGGCGGGGGGCGATGCGGGTTTGGCGCAACGCGGGCATTCGTTTTCCGACGGAAGGACCTCTCCTCCACATTTGGGACAAATCCAGCTAAACATGGTATTGGTACTATCTTGACACATGAAGTTTCTGCGTAAGCCGGCGGTGGCGCCGGGGAGGCTGGGGGTGCTCGCGAGCGCGTTTCATCCGCCGACGAAGGCGCATCTGGCGCTGGCACGGGCGGCGCTGGATACGTTTGAAACAGAAGAGGTGCTATTTGTTTTACCGGAGCGGTTCCCGCACAAGCGCTACGACGGGGTGACGTTGGAGGAGCGGCTGGAACTGGTGCTGGCAGCGACGGCGCATGAGGGGCGCTTTTCGGTGGCGGTGGCGGAGGCGGGTTTGTTTCTGCAGATCGCGCGGGAGGCGCGGGGGCATTATCCGCCGAGTGTGAGGCTGCGGTTTCTGTGCGGGCGGGATGCGGCGGAGCGGATTGTGGGGTGGGACTACGGCGAGTTGCCGCCGATCGAGGAGCAGTTGGAGGAGTTCGAGTTACTGGTGGCTCCGCGCGGGGGGGCCTATGAGGCTCCGGCGCAATTGGGCAACGCGATTGGGGAATTGCGCGTCACAGGGGATTGGGATGAAGTGGCGAGTTCGCGGGTGCGGGAGCGAGTGGGGGCAGGTGGGGATTGGGAGCAGTGGATACCGGAGTCGATCGCGGCGCGCGTCGCGCAGATCTACGGCAAACGCTAAACTGTTAGGGAACCGACACGAGGAGCGCATCATGAAAGCAGTGGTTTTGTTTCTGACCGTTTCGGCCGCCTGGGCGCAGGATTTCAGCGGGATCCTGGCGGGGGCCAGCCGGCAAACGGATCGCAACGCAAAGGTGACGGGATTGCGGTTCAACTGCCTTCCGGCCGATTGCAAGGTGCGTCCGCTGGAGTCGATTGTGGTGCAGGTGCTGGTGGACGGGGAGATTGCGGTCGCCAATTCCGATCCGCGGAAGGGGCGGCTGCGTCGCGCGCCGGGTGCGATGAAGGCATTGGACAAAGATGGCGGATGGGTATCGAAGCCGTTCAAGTTTCCGGGGACGGATCCGGGCGGGTTTACGGACGGCGGGTCGGCGATCGGGAGCATTTTTCAGCGGGTGGCGGGTGATTTTATCGTGCAGGATTCGTTTCTGTATACGGCTCCGGAGAAGGCGGGCACGTATCGTTTGGAGAGCGATACGGAGGGAGTGAAGGCGCAGGTCACGATTACGGTGGACAGCAATGCGGCTTCGCAGAAGAAGGCGGAGGAGTTCAACTTCGGTGCGGAGGACAAATCGAAAGAGCCGTACCGGGCGCTGGCCGAGCGTTACGCGCCGATGTTCGCGCAGGAGACTTGGTGGCAGCCGAAGTCGGATTTTCCGACGCGGTTCGACTTCGACAACGATCTGATTGGGGACAACAATTGGGACAACATGGAGAAGGGGACATCGCAGGCGTACATATACTATGCGGTGATGGAGACCTCGACGCACTGGTTTCTGATCTACAACGCGTTTCACCCGCGCGATTATTCCGATAAGTGCGTGGCCGGAAGCTGCCATGAGAACGATAACGAGGGGGTGATTCTGACGGTGCAGAAGGACGGCAGCGAGTTCGGGAAGCTGCTGACGATGGAAACATTGGCGCACAACAATGTTTACAGTTTCACGAATGAGAGGGGGATATCGAGCGGGCTGCATAATGTGGACGGGCGGATAGAGATGCACGACAACACGCATCCGGTGGTGTTTGTGGAATCGGGCGGGCACGGCATTTACGGGACGACGCTGAACAGCCACAGCCGGTACAACGTGTCGAAGGACGATTTCAACGGGGGGACGGGGGTGACGTTCGTGTACAAGGGGGTGGCGGAACGGCCGAAGCATGCCAACGACCGGAAGGTGGGATACGAATTATTGCCGATTCTGACGCACTGGTGGGCGCGGACGACGAACGATCAGGACCAGCGGATGTTCGATGAATTCGGGCCTTACGAGCCGTTTGGCGGGCGTCCGAAGGCGAAGGTGGCGCGGATGGGGAAGACGTTTCTGGGGCGCAAGGAATCCTCGAACAAGGCGAAGCCGTTCTGGGGCTGGCACGACAATAAGACGCTGAAGGCGAAGGTGCTGAACGCGGGGCAATGGGGATTGGATCCAGCCTATGCGGTGACACAGGGGCTGCGTTTTCCGGCGAGCATGCAATTTTCGCTGGACTACACCTACAATCCGTATCTGGGGATTGGGGACGAGGGAGCGGGTCCGGCGCAATCGGTAGTGATCACGCCGGGGACGCCGAGTGTGGGTGCGCCGGGGAATCCGGCGAATCCGGCGAATCCGGAGAAGCCGGCGGTGGTGGAGGCGGCGGCGGTGGCGGCGGAAGTGAAGGAAGGCTGGGTGGAAGTGGAGGCGACGGTGGACGCGTCGGTGGTGTTTCATCTGTGGGAGAAAGACGTGACTCCGGAGGTGCTGGCGGGGGGGCCGGTGAAGGATCAAAAGATTTCGGCGAGCGGTCCGATTCCGGCGGGTTCGGGAGTGACGTGGAGTGTGGAGAAGAAGACAGGGCGGGGGACGGTGAAGATTGTGGAGGAGCCATCGGCGGGGAATGGGAACACGCTGAAGGTACGGGTGGACGATACGAAGGGCGGAGCGGCGCGGCACGTGTTTCGGGTGACATGGAAGCGCTAGGGGACGGGGACGGGCGGCTGCTGGTGAGCATTGCCCGGTCGATGGAAGAGGCGGCGCGAAAGAGCGGGGAGTGGCTGGTGTGCAAGGCGGGATGCACGGAGTGTTGCATGGGTCCGTTCGAGATCACGGGTCTCGATGGGGAGCGGCTGCGGCGAGGGCTTATCGCGTTGGAGGCGGAAGATGCGGCGCGGGCGGAACGGGTGCGGGCGCGGGTGGTTGCCTATGTGGAAGGGGATGACGCGCCGTGTCCGGTGTTGGATACGGACACGGGGCTTTGCGATTTGTATGCATGGCGTCCGGTGACGTGCCGGGTGTTCGGTCCGGTGACGGAAGTGGACGGGGGGCTGGCGTCGTGCGAGCTGTGCTACGAAGGGGCAACGCCGGAGGAGATGGCGGCGTGCGCGGTGGAGGTGGACGGCGAGGGATTAGAAGCCGCGATTCTGGAGCGGATGGGGAACCCCGCCGGGAGCAATGTTGCGGAGGCGCTCAGGCAATCGGGTTCTTGAGGATGCCGATGCCTTCGATCTCGATTTCGACGGAGTCGCCGGGGGACATTTTCGAGGTGGAGCCGGGGGTGCCGGTGAAGATGACATCGCCGGGTTCGAGGGTGACGTACTGGCTGACGTAGCTGACGATGGTGGGGCAATCGAAGAGGAGATCGCTGGTGAGCTGCTTCTGCATGCTTTTGCCGTTGAGGCGGGTTTCGAGCTGGAGCTTGCCGTAGTTGAGGCCTTTGACGATGGCGGGGCCCATGGGGCCGAAGGTGTCGGCGCCTTTGGCGCGCCACCATTGCAAGTCTTTCTGGGGGCCGTTCTGCCAGTCGCGCTCGCTGACGTCGTTGCCGCAGGTGACTCCGAAGATGCCGGCGGTGGCTTCGTCTTTGGAAGCGCGGGAGAGGCGCTTGCCGATGACGACGACGAGTTCGCCTTCGAAGTGAACGTTCTTTGCGCCTTGCGGGATACGGATGGGGTCGCCGGGGTTGGTGAGGCAGGTGATGGGCTTGTAGAACATTTCGGGCTGGGGGGGAGGGGTGCGGCTGCCGAGGTGGCTTTTGTAGTTGAGACCGACGGCGAGCGCTTTGGAGGGGGCGATGGGGTAGAGGAGTTTGACCTCGGAGAGTTTGCGCCTGGTGGAGGTGACTTTGTAGGCTCCGAAGAGGTCTCCCTGGATGACGCGGAGGTCATCGCCTTCCTGGATGGCGTGCGCGGTTTGACCGCGATAGGAGAAGCGCACGAAGCGCGTCGTGCCGGCGGTTTGCGCCGGGGCGGAGGCGAGAGAGGCGAGCATGGCTGCTTGAAAGTTCCTTCGATTCACCTCTCAAGAATACACGAAACGGTTCAGACGCTGATGACCGGGCAAGGCGATTGGCGGATGATGCCGTAGGAATGGGCGCGGATGCGTCCGAAGACGCCGGCGCTGGAGCCGCGGCCGATGACGAGGAGGTCGTCGGCGTTCTTTTTGGCCAGTTCGCAGACGTGGCCAACGGCGTCGCCGGCCTGCATTTGGACTGGGACCTTGATGCCGATTTTCTGCATCAGCTCGTCGAGGCGGGCGCCGGCCTCTTCGGCGAAGCGTTCGCGCCAGTTGGGGACGAAGTATTCGCCGCTCATGCCCTCGACGCTGGGGGTGACGTGATAGACGGTGAGTTCGGCGTTGCTTTTTTGGGCGAAGCAGGAAGCCCAGCGGAGGACCTTTTCGCTGACGGGGGTGAGGTCGATGGCGGCGGCGACTTTGCGGATCTGGATCTGCTCGGCGTCGGGGACGTCTTCGAGGTGGACACCGGTGAAGACGGGGCAATCGGCGTCGTGGAGGACTTTGGCGGTGACGGAGCCGAGCATGAAGCGGCGGAAGCCGCCGTAGCCGTGGGTGGGCATGACGACCATGTTCATTTTATGGTCGTGGGCATAGGCGACGAGGCGGCGGGCGGGGTCGCCTTCGAGCAGGACGCGGTTGAGCTTGTAGTGTTTGAGTTCCTCATCGAGGAAGTATTCGAGGTCTTTGCGGGCCTGATCTTCGCGAGCCCTGGTGTATTCCTGAAAGATGCCGCCGCCCAGATCGGCCATGCTGTATTCCATATGTGGGGGGGGCAAGACGTGAACGAGGGTCACGTTGAGTTGGAAGTTGGCGTGGAGGGCATCCAACAATCGGGCCGCGCCGCGGCAACGGCTGGAAAAGTCCACGGGGAACAGAACGTTCTCAAGTTGGAACATCGGCTGGCCTCCTTTCGAGGAGCATCGCCCGCGCAAGGGAGCCGGTGTAATCGCAGTACACGGGGACGCCCCGGCCTGCGCGGGCATTCGAGAAACGTCGCCACCCTCAGTAGAGCACGTCTGGGGCCAAGATGGAGGGTGCTTCTTTTCAGCGACTTAATTCGGAATCGGAAATAAGGTGGGGGATTTCACACACTAGGGCGAACACAATGATACACTGAGGGCGGTATGTCGAAACTGTTGGAACAGTGGCAGCAGGCGAAAGTCCTGGATGCGGTCTTCGATCACCTTTCCGATGCGCTTGTTCTGTATGACGCAGACATGAAGATCACCGGCATGAACCGCGCCGCCGAGTTACTGCTGGATATGAACGCCGAGGACAGTGTCGGCTCGCATTGTCACGACATGTTCCGGTGCGCGGTGTGCGAAGGCGATTGCGGAATGCTGGTGGGAATCAACCAGCCGGCGCTGTCGAACGGGACGATTCGATTCCGGACGTTGAACGGACGGGAGCGGATGGCGGTGATCCGGACGACGATGCTGCACGGGGATAACGGGCAGATCCAGGGCGCGGTGGCGACGATCAAGGAAGTGACCGAGGAGTTGCTGGCGCAGCGGCGGGAGTGGGTGGCGGAATCGACATCGATGCGGGAGATCCACTCGTTTGTGCGGCGTGTGGCGGCGAGCGAGGCGAGCACGATTCTGATTGAAGGCGAGAACGGGACCGGTAAAGATCTGATCGCCAAGACGATTCACTATTCGAGCATGCGGCAAGCCGAGCCGTTCATCGCGATCAATTGCGCGGCGATTCCGGACACGCTGCTGGAGAGCGAGTTGTTCGGCTATGAGAAGGGGGCGTTCACGGACGCGCGGGCGCAGAAGCGAGGGTTGTTCGAATTAGCCGATAAAGGCACATTGTTTTTGGACGAAGTGGGTGAAATTCCACTGATGTTGCAGGCGAAGATGCTGCGCGTGCTGGAGGATCAGACGTTCCGGCGGCTGGGCGGATTGAAGGACATCAAGCTGGACGTGCGGGTGATTGCGGCGACCAACCGGAATTTGCGGGAGGCGGTGCGGGAGGGCGTCTTCCGGCAGGATTTGTATTTCCGGCTGAACGTAATACATGTGCAGATACCGCCGCTGCGTGAGCGCCGGGCGGACATTCTGCCTTTGGCGCGGTTCTTCGTGGAGCATTACAACAACAAGTTCAAGCGGCAGATTGAGGGCATCAGCCCGGAGGCGGAGAGCCTTCTGATGCAGCACGACTGGCCGGGGAACGTGCGCGAGGTTCGCAATGCGATTGAGCGGTCGATGATTCTGGAGGATTCCTCGATCATCATGCCGCAGAGCCTTCCGCTGACGCTGACCGAGCATACCGAGGCGGCAGCGGCGGCGGCATCGACATCGGAGTTTTTCCCCGATGCGGGGGTGTCGTTGCAGGAGACGGAGAAGCAGTTGCTGATCCGGGCGCTGGAGAAGACGGGCGGCAACCAGACACAGGCGGCGCGGCTGCTGCGCATCACGCGCGACACGTTGCGCTACAAGATGAAGAAGTTCAACCTGCGCTAATGGCCGGCAGCTACCGTTGGCAGAACCGGATCCGGTTTGTGGATACGGACGCCTCGCAGCGGATCCACTACACGGCGATGTTCCGCCACTTCGAGGCGGCCGAGCAGGAGTTTCTGCGGGACATGGGGTGCCCGTATTCGTCGCCGGCGTTTCGCGAGTACAGCTTTCCGCGCGTGCACGTGGAGTGCGATTTCACGGCGGAGATCCGGTACGACGATGCGATCGAGGTAGAACTGACGGTGGACCGGGTAGGGACATCGTCGTTCACGCTGATCTTTCATGTGACGGTGGAGGGGCGGGCGGTGGCGAAGGGGAAGATCACGGTGGTTTCGATCGACCGGCAGACGCAGAAGCCATGCCGGATCCCGGACCGACTGGCGGAAGTGCTGCGGGCGCACCTGGTGTGAGCGATGATTAACTACGATCCGCACAAGTGGCTCGATCACTTTTTCGATATCCGCGGGTCGATGGTGCGGGAAATATTGGGGCGTGTGTTTCTGTGCGTGCTGTGGTCGGCGGGGGTAGTGGCGGCTTACAAGTATGGGGTGAAACTGGGGATTCCGTCGACGCTTCACACATTGGTCGGGCTGGCGCTGGGGTTGTTGCTGGTGTTCCGGACGAATGCCTCCTACGACCGGTTTTGGGAAGGGCGGAAGTTGTGGGGCGGGATGGTGAACGAGTGCCGGAACCTGATCAGGGCGGCGGCTCAGTTTCTGGGGGCAGACACGGCGTTGCTGCAACGGCTGGCAAGCTGGACGGCGGCGTTTCCGTATGCGACGATGCACCATCTGCGGGGGAAGCAGGATCTAGGCGCAGCGGCGTTGGATCTGCCGGCGGCGGAAGTGAAGGCGGCGGTGGAGGCGGAGCATACGCCGATGGCGGTGGCGATGCGGATGAGCGAGTGCCTGACGGAGGCGCGGCGGCGCGGGCTGATGAGCGAGTACACGCAGATGGCGGTGGACCAGAACGTGCAATTGCTGGTGGATTATCTGGGCGGATGCGAGCGGATTCGCAAGACGCCGCTGCCGTTTGCCTACGTGGTGCATCTGCGGCGGGCACTGGTGATTTACTGCTTCACGCTGCCGTTTGCGCTGGTGGAGACGTTCGGGTGGACGACGGTGCTGGATACGTTGCTGGTGAGTTATGTTTTTTTCGGGATCGAGGAGATTGGGGTGGAGATTGAGGGTCCGTTCGGGTACGACGACAACGATCTGCCGCTGGAGCAGATGTGCGATGCGATCCGGCATAATGTACAGGCGCTGGCGGGGGCGAGGTTAGCGGAGGCGGAGGAGCCGATGCCGGGGGCGCTGTAGGGTTCCGCGGAAACTGCGCACGGCGGTACGGGGGGCGTTCAGAACAACAGCTTCAATCCGAATTGGATCTGGCGCGGTGAGTTGGCCGTGGCCGAAATGACGCCGATTTGTCCGGAACTGAGCACCTGGTTGGGGAAGCCGAACTGGACGAAGTTTGCGAAGTTGAAGGATTCGGCGCGAAACTGCATGCGGACCCGCTCGGTGACGGCGAATTCCTTGAAGAGCGAAAAGTCGAGGTTGCGCGAGCCTTGGGCCCGGACATCGGGAAGAGTTCTTCCGGTGTTGCCGAAGGTGAAGGGCGCCGGTTGGGAGAAGACGGCGGTGTTGAAATAGCGATTGAGCCGCTGGCGGATGGGGCCGTCGAGTTTGGCGCTGCTGCCGTTGTTATTAGGGCGCAGGACACTGCCGCCGGCGTTGGAGGTGTTCTGTGTGGTGATGGTGAGCGGTTGGCCGGTCTGAAGAGTGAGGATGCCGTTGATCTGCCAGCGGCCGAGCAGCGCGTCGGTGAGCCGGTTCCAATTGGCTCCGATGCGGCGGCCGCGGCCGATGGGGAGTTCGTAGACGGAACTGACGACGAGGGCGCGGGAGACATCCTGTGGGGAGACGCCACGTTCGGCGGCACGGTTGTAGATGTTTTGCATGTTGGAGTCGCGGCCGACGTTGGAGATCATGGCGTGGTCGTCGATGAGCTTGGCTGCGGTGAGAGAAGCGAGAATACTGAACCCCTGGGCGAAGCGGCGCTCCACTTTCATCTGGAAGGAGTGATAGACGGAGGAGGCTCCGGTGAGATACTGGCCGGTGACGCTGACGTATTGGGGGTAGGGGCGGAGGAGGACGCTGCGGGGAACGTTGGCGGTGGCGAGCGGTCCGGTGGTGATGAGGCCGAGGAAGGGATTGCGCAACTGCTGCTGCAACTGCGTGCCGAGGGCGAGGGTATCCGGGGTGAGTTGGTTGAGGTTGTAATCGCCCTCTCCGGACTGATTGAGGTGAAGGCCGCGGCTGCCGACATAGGCGGCTTCGACGAGCAGGTTGCCGGGGAGTTGGCGCTGGATGTTGAGATTCCAGTTTTGAGAATACGGGACGGTGTTGTCGCCGAGCAGTTCGGCGTTGAGTGGAGAGCCGATGCCGGTCAAGAGCCCGAGGCTGCTGCCGGAGACGGGAGTGAATCCGTTGGGGAACGGATTGCGGAGGTAGGTGGTGGGAGTGACGCCATCGAGGGCGGCCAGATAGCTGGAATCGCTGCGGTAGCCGGTGTTGCTGACGGTGCCGGCGGCGCTGCGGAGGGAGGGGGCGAAGAAGAGGCCGTAGCCTCCGCGGAGGACGGTGGCGCGGTTGAGTTCATAGGCGAAGCCGAAGCGGGGGGCGAGATTGGTGCGCTCGGTTTCGTACTGGCGGCGGCTGCGTCCTTCCAGGGCGGCAAATTGCAGACCGCCGGTGAGGGCGGCGAGGCCGGAAGGGCCGGCGAGGGGGGAAGTGACGAAGGGGTTGAAGACATTCAACCGGTTGTAGCGTTCGGTGCGCGGCACCTGCAGTTCGTATCGCAGGCCGAGATTCAGTGTGAGCCTGCGGGTGACTTTGTAGTCGTCGGCGAAGTACATGCCGTGATAGGAACTGGTGGTGGCGACATCTTTGAACTTCTGGGTGAAGGCGCCGGTGCCGAGGCCGGTCAGTAGCGATGCGACGCCATCGCCGGCGATGGCCGACGCCTGGTTGGGGTTGGGGCCTTGGGTGAAGGCGCGGGTAAAGGAGTAGTTGCCGGTGGAGGCGCCGGCTTGGAGGGTATTGACGCGGAGCATGCGGGCTTCGTAGCCGAATTTGAGGGTGTGGCTGGTGAGCACCTTGGTGGCGGAGGCGCCGGCGATATGAGTTTCGAAAGCGGCGTTGGAGAAATCGCCTGCGCCGCCGTTGCCGAGGTTCACGTAGCCCTGGGAGGCGAAGCCGGGAAACATGATGCGGTCGGAGTTGGCGGCGATGTAGGCGGGGAAGCCGAGTTGTGTGGGATCGAAGCCGTCGCTGCGGGGCCGGTAGAAGAAGGCGGTGCGGCCCAGACCGTAGCGGAAGTTGAGGAGCGTAGTGGGGGCGGCGCTCCAGGTGTAATCGAAGGCGGCGTTGTTGTAATGCTGGGGCTGAAAGGAGCCGCCCTGGGCGATGAGGATATCGCTGGGGAAGTAATCGGGAGGGGCGGGGGAGAGGCGGCGGCGGGAGTAACGGAAGAATAGGCGGTGGTAATCGTTGAGAATTTCGTCGCCTTTTACATCGAATTGATTGATATTGACGACGCTCTTGCCGGAAGCGGCGAAGTTGTTGGTGCCGGAGTTGGCGTCGCCGGCGCCGTTGGGCAGGGGGTAGAAGCGGGCGACGGCGGCGCCGACGGGGTCCATGCGGCCGGCGGGCATGATGTTGCCCGGGAAGGGCTGACGGAGGAAGGCAGTACCGGAGGGCGTGGTGGTGGCGGGGTCGTAGATGACCACCTGCTGGGCGGCGGCGTTGCGCGTTTGAGAGAAGTCGCCGGCCCACTGGAGGGAGGTGGGGACGGTAGTCAACTGGTTCTGCAACTGGCCCTGGCGCAGGCCTTCGTAGGTGAAATGGAAGAAGGTGCGGTTGCGCCCGTCGTACCATTTGCCGAGGTAGACTGGGCCGCCGGCGCTGGCTCCGAACTGATTGCGTTTGAAGCTGGGAAGGGGGACGCCGCGGGAGTTGGCGAAGAAATCGTTGGCATCGAGTTTGGAATTCCGGAGGAATTCAAAGACGCTGCCATGCAACTGGTTGGTGCCGGACTTGAAGACGAGGTTGATGACGCCGCCGCCGCTGCGGCCGAACTCGGCGGAATAGCTGTTGGTCTGGACTTTGAATTCCTGAACGGCATCGACGGAGGGGAAGACGGAATAGCCCTGAATGGGATTGACGAGCGGGGGAGCGGAGGGGATGCCGTCGGCAAGGATTTCGTTGGATCCGGGGCGTCCTCCGTTGATGGAGATGTTGGCGTTGTTGAAATTGAAGCCGACGTTGCCGACGACACCGGGAACGAGGAATACGAGGGCGAAGGGATTGCGCTGATTGAGCGGGAGGTTGACGATGCTTTGGTTGGAGACGACCTGGCCGAGGGCGGCGCTGCTCGCTTCGAGCAAGGGGGCGGTGGAATTGACGCTGACGGTTTCGGTGGCGGCGCCGAGTTCCAACTGGATCTCGAGGCGGGCCGCCTGATTGACCTGGAGAGCGATGCCGGTGCGCTCGGCCTTTTTGAAGCCGGAGGCTTCGACGATCACCTGATAGGAACCGGGGGGGAGGGAAGGGGCGAGGAAGCGTCCGTTGGTGTCGGTTTCGAGGGCCGTGACGGCGTTAGTGGCGGCGCTGACGACACGGACCTTGGCGCCGACGATGACAGCGGCCGTGGGGTCCGATACGATGCCTTCGAGTGAGGCGGTGATGGTCTGGGCGTGGGAGAAGGATGTGAGGATCGACAGGGCCAGGCACAGCGCGGGCGCCCGCCGGGGGAGGTTGGAAAAGTGAGTCATGGTGGATTCCTTTGGCACAAGGCTGGAATGCGTTGGAATCCGTCACGATATCACATTGGACCTGGTTTGGATGCTGGAGCTACACCTTTTCGAGGCGGACGAGATCCTCGTAGGATTCGCGCCGGCGGACGATGCGGAAGCCGTTGCCGGCGGCCATGACCTCGGCGGCGCGGGTGCGGGCGTTGTAGTTGGAGGAGAGCACGGCGCCGTAGGCTCCGGCGGTGCAGATGGCGACGAGATCGCCGGGGAAGACGTTGGCGATTTCGCGGTCCTTGGCGAGGAAGTCGCCGGATTCGCAGACAGGGCCGACGACATCGGCGGTGACCGTGCCGCGGGAGGGGTCGCGTTTGACGGGGAGGATTTCGTGGTGGGCGCGGTAGAGGGCAGGGCGGATGAGATCGTTCATGGCCGCATCGACGATGATGAATTCCTTGTTGCCGTTCTTCTTGCGGTAGAGGACGCGGCTGAGCAGGATGCCGGCTTCGGCGACGAGGCTGCGGCCGGGTTCGACCATGAGGGTGACATTGCGGCCTTCGACTTTGTTGCGGATACGGGTGATGTAATCGGCGATGGAGGGGGCGTTTTCGGTGGGGCGGTAGGGGACTCCGAGTCCGCCGCCGAGGTCGAGGTATTCGATGGCGATGCCCTTGGCGCGGAGGCGGCCGATGAGGGAGAGCATGCGGTCGAGGGCGGCGACGAGGGGTTCGGGGTTGAGCAATTGGGAGCCGATGTGGCAGCTTACGCTGTCGAGGATTAAGTTGGAATGCCAGCGTGCGCGTTGGTAAATCTCTTCGACTTCCTGGATATCGATGCCGAATTTGTGTTCTTTGAGGCCGGTGGAGATGTAGGGGTGGGTTTCGGCATCGACATCGGGGTTGACGCGGAGGGCGATGCGGGCCTTTTTGCCGAGGCGTCCGGCGAGGGCGTCGATGAGGGCGAGTTCGGCTTCGGATTCGCAATTGAAGCTGTGGATACCTTGTTCGAGGGCGTATTCGACCTCGGCGGCGGTTTTGCCGACGCCGGAGAAGACGACATTGGCGGGGCCGGCGCCGGCGCGGAGCACCTTGTAGAGCTCGCCGCCGGAGACGATATCGAAGCCTGCGCCGGCGCGGGCGAGCATGGAGAGAATGGCGAGGTTGTGATTGGCCTTGACGGCGTAACAGACGCGGTGGGGCAGATTGCCGAAGGCCCGGTCATAGGCCTTGTAGCGGCTGAGGATGGCGTTGGCGGAATAGACGTAGCAGGGGGTGCCGGCCTTTTTGGCGATGTCGTCGAGCGGGGCGTCTTCGACGTGGTAGATATTGTCGCGATAGGTGAATGGGGTTTCCAGCATTCAAATCACTTTCATTACGATGATGCTCTGGTCGTCGCTGATGGGGAGCTTTCCGGCGAACTCATCGAGTTCCTTGAAGAAGGCTCCGACGATTTCGGCGGCGGGGCGATGGCGGTGTTTTTTGAGAAGACGCGAGATGCGGCGGACGCCAAATTCCTCGTCGGGATTTTTTTCGCCGAGTTGATCCTGGACGCCGTCGCTGTAGAGGAGGATGACGTCGCCGGGTTCGGCCTGGAAATGGACCTCATCGTAGGGGCGGTCTTCGAGCAGGCCGACGGGGATGCCTTCGACTTTGGGGTGAAGGATCTTGTCGCCGCGGGAGACCATGGGCGGGGAGTTGCCGGCGTTGGTCATGAGGAAGGAGCGCTGGCGGGCATTCCATTGCATCAGCAGTAGGGTGACGTATTTGGTTTCGACGCGGCGCTCCATGACGGCCTCGTTGAGGGTGGCCATGAGTTCGGCGGGATTCTTGCGGCTGGTGGCGAGGCTGCGGAGGAGGCCGCTGATGAGGGCGCCGTAGAGGGCGGCGGCGGCGCTTTTGCCGCTGGAGTCTCCGAAGCAGATGAGGGCGCAGTTTTCCTCGCAATCGAAGAAATCGTAAATATCGCCGGTGATTTCGCGGGCCGGGCGGGCGCCGAGGGCGATTTCGAGGCCGGGGATTTCGGGGGCGGTGCGGGGCTGGAGGACTTTCTGGAGTTTACGGGCGGCTCGCAGGTCCTGGTCCATGCGCTTCTCGCGGGCGGCGATTTGTTCGTAGAGGCTGGCGTTCTCGATGGAGATGGCGATTTGGGGAGCGAGGAGGGAGAGCATGCGGACGTGGTCGTCGGTGAAGAAGCCGAGGCGCTCGCTTTCGAGGTCGAGGACGCCGATCACTTTGTCCTGATAGATGAGGGGGACGGCGACTTCGGATTGGATGTCGGGATGCGAGGCGATGTAGCGGGGATCGGTGAGCGTGTCGTTGACCTTGATGGGCTCGCGGGCTTCGACGGCGGCGCCGGTGATGCCGTTGCCGAGGGGGATGTTGTCGATTTCGACGCGCTGGTCATAGCGCATGCTGAAGCGGTTGCGGAGGAGCTTTTGCTGTTCGTCGACGAGGAGGATGTTGAAGGCGTCGAAGTTGACGAGTTTGCGGAGTGTTTCGGCGATGCGGCGGAGGAGGTCGTCGACGGAGAGGATGGAGGAGAGTTCCTGGGAGACACGGCTGAGGGCGCGCAGCATACGGTTCTGACGGTGCACCTTGCTGTAGAGCATGGCGTTGTCGATGGCGAAGGCGACGCGGGAGGCGACCAGTTGGAGGAGTGCGCGGTCGTGTTCGGAGTAGGCGTTGGGGCGGGTGGACTGGACGTCGATGACGCCGACGAGTCTGCCGCGCACCATCATGGGGACGGCGAGTTCGCTGCGGACGGCGTCGAGGGCGCTCAGGTAGCGCGGGTCGTTGCGGACATCGCCGGAGAGGACGGGCTGGCGGGTTTCGGCGGCGATGCCGGTGAGGCCTTCGCCGAGCGAGACGACGAGGTTGCGGACGACTTCCTGGCGGTGGCCGATGGCGTGGCGGATGCGCATGCCTTTGAGGCGCTCATTGTAGATGAGGATGGCGAAGAGGTCGGTGGGAACGACCTGTTTGACGATATCGGCGACGTTGTCGAGGAGCTGGTCGAGTTCGAGGGTTTCGCTGGTGAGGGAGGAGACTTCGAGGAGGAAGTCGAGCAGTTCGGCGCGCTCGCGGAACTGCACGCGCGAGGATCCAGGCTTAGGCATTGCGGGCCGCGGCTTCCTGGACGATTTTGACGCTGGCGCTGGCGCCGATGCGGCTGGCGCCGGCAGCGCGCATGGTTTCGAGGTCGGCGAGAGTGCGGATGCCGCCGCTGGCCTTGACGCCGACATCGGGGCCGACGGTGGCGCGCATGAGGGCGATGTCGTGGGCGGTGGCTCCGGATTTGGCGAAGCCTGTGGATGTTTTGACGAAATCGGCGCCGGCGATTTTGCAGAGGGAACTGGCGATGACTTTCTGGTTGTCGTCGAGGAGCGCGGTTTCGAGGATGACCTTGAGAATGGCGCCGCCTTTGTGGCAGGCTTCGGCGACAGCCTGGACGTCGACGCGGACGGTGTCGAAGTCGGCGGAGCGGAGAGCGCCGACGTTGAGGACCATGTCGACTTCCTGGGCTCCGGCGCGGATGGCGTTTTCGGCTTCGGCGACTTTGATGGCGGTGGGTGTTGCGCCGAGGGGGAAGCCGACGACGGTGCAGACGAGGACACTGGAGCCTTTCAGTTCGTGGGCGGCGAGGGGGACCCAGAAGGGGTTGACGCAGACGCTGATGAAGCCGTATTCGCGGGCTTCGCGGCAGAGTTTGACGATGTCTTCGCGGGTGGCGTCGGGTTTGAGGATGGTGTGATCGATGAGGCGGGCGAGTTCGGGATCGATGCGGGTGAGCTTTTCGGAAGCGGAGATGCGGTCGGCGCCGGCGGCGACGATTTCCTTGGTCTTACGGGCGCAGGTTTGAGCGCATCGGCGGGTGCAGCCGGGGCAGACGAGGTCGGCGACGTTGAGGCCTTCGGCGTTGGGGGGATGGCCTCCGCTGACAGGGATGCGGGCGAGGAGTTCCTCGCCGATTTGGGTCACTAAGCGATCTAGCTGTTGCGAGTCCACGCCGCGTATCTCTTCTCGATGCCGGTAATCTTGTCCACCCGCGCCGCGTGCCGGCCGCCGCCGTAGGGGGTCGCCAGCCAAACCCGCAGGACCTCTTCGGCCTGGGTGAGGGTCAGCATGCGGCCGCCCAGGGTGAGGACGTTAGCATGATTATGTTCGCGGCTGTTGCGAGCAGTAGCCTTATCGTAGCATAGGGCCGCGCGCACGCCCGGGACCTTGTTGGCGGCCATGGCGGAGCCGATACCGGCTCCATCGACGATGACGCCGCAGGCGGCTTTACCTTCGGCGACGAGTTCGGCGACCTGGAGGGCGATGTCGGGATAATCGGCGGCTTTCGCCTCTTGTACGCCTACGTCGCGAATGGTGAGGCCGAGTTCGGTGAGGAGGGGCTTGAGGGCTTCCTTCATTTCGAAGCCGCCGTGGTCTGAGCCGAGGGCCACGGTTTTGCCGGGGGGAGCGATGCCGTCGAGTTCGTGCTGGGGGACTTCGCGGAAGGCGAGACCACGTTCGCGGATGAGGTCGCGGGCGGAGGGCGTTACAATGGTCCCGATTGCGACCCGCACTTCACCTGTCAGAGGAATATCCGTTGCTGTTAGAACTTTCCGCATACATCCGATCGAACGCGCACTGCGTACTCTCCATTGTAATGAAGACCCGCGCGGCAATCCTCTTTCTGGCGACGATTTCTTTGGCGCTGGCGCATCCGATGGGGAATTTCTCCATCAGCCACTATGCGCGGCTGACGCCAGTGGGGGAGGGGGTGCGGCTGACGTATGCGCTGGATCTGGCGGAGATCCCCAGTTTTGAGTTGCTGCGGGAGTGGAAGCTGGAGCGGACGAGCGCTCGCGAGGAGCTGGATGCGAGGGCGCTCGAGCAGGCGCGGGAGTGGGTGGGGAATCTGGTATTGACGGTGGATGGGCGGCGGGTGCGTCCGGTAGTGCGGTCTGTGCAACTGGAGATGGCCGATGGGGCGGGGAGTCTGCCGGTGTTGCGGATCACGGCGAAGGCGTGGGCGGCGACGGCGCCGGGGCGGCTGCAGTATGAGGATCGAAATTATCCGGAGCGGGCCGGGTGGAAAGAGATTGTTGTTGACGCGGATGGCCGGGCGGGGAAGGATTTGAGCCGCGGGTTGACGGCGTATCCGGAGGATGCTGGCGTGCCGCCTCCGCAGGACGTGAAGGCCGACTTTGCGTGGGCGGCGAAGCCTCGGGCGGTGGAGGCGGCGCGGCCGGCGGAGAGGCCGGCAAAAACAGAAGACGTACAGATTGTTCTGGCGCAGAATTCGCCGGCGGCGGCGCAGGGGGGAGCGGTGCAACGAGGCGATACGCTGTCGCAGTTGCTGGGGCGGCAGGAGTTGGGGCTATCGGCGATGATGCTGGCTTTGGCGCTGGCGTTCGGCTTCGGAGCGATGCACGCCATGTCTCCGGGGCATGGGAAGACGATTGTGGCGGCCTATCTGGTGGGATCCCGGGGGACGTTCCGTCACGCGTTGTTTCTGGGGGCGATGGTGACGTTCACGCATACGGTGAGCGTGTTTCTTTTGGGATTGGGGACGCTGTTTCTTTCGCGGTACATCGTACCCGACAAGATCTATCCGATTCTGAGCACGGTTTCGGGGGTGATGATCGTGTGGATCGGCGGGACGTTGTTCTACAAGCGCCTGCAGCGGCTGGCGGGGCACGCGCTGACCGATCACCATCATGTGATCGGGCATCATCATCATCACGACGAGGACCACGAGCATGCGCACGCGCATGCGGGACACACACATGATCACAGTCATTCCCATGGATCAGGCCATCGGCATACTCACGATGGCCACACGCACAGTCACGATCACGGTCACGGCCATGATCACGATCACGGCCCTGGTGGCCACAGTCATGTACCGGAAGGAGAGGTAACGCTACGCAGCCTGGTGGGGCTGGCGGTGAGCGGGGGGATGGTGCCATGCCCGTCGGCGCTGGTGCTGCTGTTGAGCGCGGTTGCGCTGGGGCGCATCGGATTCGGGCTGGCGCTGCTGACCAGCTTCAGTTTGGGGCTGGCGTTGGTGCTGATCGCCATCGGCGTGGTGGTGTTGTACGCGAAGAATCTGCTGCCGGCCACGCCTCGGGTGACGGGGAGCCCGATGTTCCGGATGCTGCCGGTGATTTCGGCGGCGGTGATCACGCTGATCGGGTTGTTGATGACGGCGGCGGCGTTAGGGCTGATCCAGACGAACTGGACGTAGTGTCTGTTTGTCAGAACTCCACTTTGCTTGCCGATGGGTTCCACTTTGCGCGGCGTCCGGTGCGGAGGGAGATGTTGGCTAATTGGACGACGAGCGCGGCCTGGAAGCCGAGGACCATGGGGGCGGTGGGACGGCGCCGGGTGCGGACGCATTCGAGGAAATTCCGGACGTGCAGATCGGTGGCGTAGCCGAAGCCTTTTTCGGAGCGTTTTTCGAGGGCGGGAGAATCTTCGGCGCCTTGTAAGTAGACGCGGCATTCTTCGCGGCCGATGTCCATGCGGGCCTGGTCGCCGTCGAGGTGATTCATCTGGTCATTGCGGCTTTTGTACTTCATGGCGGCGTAGTTGACGGAGAAGACACCGATGAAGTCTTCGGGGTATTCGGCAGTGACGACGACGGATTCGGGAGTATCGTAACCTTGGCGGTGCGGCCTGCCGGCGGCGGCGGTGACGGCCAACGGATAGCTTGCGTTCATGAGGAGATGGATGCCGTCGTAGACGTGGGCGCCCTGATCGGCGACGATGCCTCCGGCGTAGGCGGAGTAGTTGCGCCAGTTGCGGAAGATATCGGGGTTGAGGGGGATGCGCTTCTGTAGCGGGCCCTGCCATTGTTCCCAATCGAGGACGCCTTCCATTTTCTCCACGGGGCGTCCGGCGATGTAGTTGTTGAGCCACCAGGAGCGGATCATGCGCACTTTGCCGAGCTGGCCGGAGGCGACGATTTCACGGCCTTGCAGATAGAGATCGTAGGACCGGCGCTGCATGCCGACCTGGATGATCTGCTTCGTGTTCTTTTCAGCGTTGACGAGGGCGACGCCTTCTTCGGGGGTGCGGCAGAGCGGTTTTTCGACGTAGACATCTTTGCCGGCGGCGATGGCGTCGAGCACCATTTGGGCGTGCCAGTGTTCGGGGGTGGCGATGAGGACGGCGTGGATGTCTTTGTCTTCGAGGAGCCGTTTGTAGTTGCGGTAGGGCTTGGGGGCGCTGCCGGCTTTTTTGGCGGTGGAGATGCCGCGCTCGAGGTTGGGCTCGTAGACGTCGGCGATGGCCGTGACCTGGAGCGCGGGATCCTTTTGAAAGACGGTCATGACGAAAGTGCCGCGGCCTCCCGCTCCGATGAGACCGAGGTTGATCTGGCCGGAGGGGGCGGCGTGCATGGCCGCGGTGGAGGTTGCGGCAAGGAGGAAGGTTCGTCGCTGCATGTGCTTCATGTTATCCCGTGGTGGAGGGTGAAGTGGCTTGCGGCGTCTGTCGATGGTGGGGTATGACTCTCAGTGAGGCGATGGACGCGGCTCGGAATGCGCTGACGCAGAGTGACTACGCGGCTTTGGAGGCGGCGGCACGGAAGGCGCTGGAGTTGTCGGGAATCCAGGAGCGTTCGGCGACGCAGTGGTTTCCGAAGTTAACGGGGGAGAAGCGCGGGGCGGCGTTGGAAGCGGCGATTCTGCTGACGCATGCGTTGTTGCAACAGGGCAGGTGGCGGGAGGCGGTACAGGCTGGTTGGGACCTGGAAGGGATGGATCGAAAACGGCTGGCGCCGCTGAAATTGCTGGAGGCGGAGGCGTATTTCCGCGAGGGAGACTGGCTTTGCGATACACCGCTGCATGTGGCACGGCAGATTTTAAGAGAGTTGCCCGCACAACGCGCCGGGTCTAGCCGCGGCACACGAGTTTCTGAACATGCTGGGGGCCGCCCCGGCCTGTGCGGGCTTTTGAAAGACAGGCCGGAGGGTGCGTTGCAAGCGGAGGTGTATTTGGCGGCGGCGCGCTATGCGCGGTTTCTCGCATATTACGAAGAGGCTGCGGCGGACCTGCGGAAGGCCGGCGTGATCCTGAAGAAGCTGCCGGAGGACAAGGCTCTGTGGGCGCAGTGGGAGGCCGAACGCGGGCATCTGGAACTGGACTGGAAGGAAGAAGCCGGGACGGCGCGGAAGCACTTCGAGCGCGCGTTGGAGTGGGATGCGGATAACTTCGAGGCTCGCAAGGGGATGGGGGATGTGGCTTCGATGGAGGGGCGGGGAGAGGAGGCGCTGGAGTGGTTGCGTCCATTGGAGAGCGGGCGGGATCCGGAGGTGCTGGGAGCGATCGGTTGGACGTATGGAAGTTTGGGGGATCAGGCGCGGGCCGAGGAGTACTTCGAGCGGGCGCTGCAGCGGTCGCTTGAGTGGTACGGGCGGTTTCATCCGCTGACGGGGTTGGTGCTCTTTTGGTTCGGCTCATTTCGCCTTTCGCAAGGCGAGCGAAGAGCGGAGGCGGTGGAACTGCTGGAGCGATCGGTGGCGACATTCCAGTGCGGTTTGCATGAGGATCACCCTTGGGTGGAGGGAGCAAGAGAGATGGTGGAGGAGTTGCGGCCGCCGGGCGCCCGCGTCTATGCGAGTCCGAACGCGGAGTGGTATGAAGAGGTGCGGCGGCAGGTGGAAGGGTTGCGGCAGGCTCGGGTGGAGAGTCTGCAATTGGATGTGCAGCCACCGGCAGCGGTGGAGGATGTGGAGGCGGTGGAACGGGTATTGGGGAAGAGGCTGCCGGAGTCGTTTCGCGACGTACTGCTGGGATTCGCGCGGGCCGTGCGGATTTTCTACTATGCGGAAGATCGCGGGATCTTGGGTTGCCTGGAGTGGGATCTGGAGAGGTTGCTGCCGACTCATGTGCAGTATCTGCGATGGGAGGGCACGCAAGGGCCGGAGGATTGGACGCCGTGGCGGAACCGGTTGGCTTTCCTGCCGGTGGGGAATGGCGATTCCGTCACCATCGATTTGGGAAGCGAGGATGGCGCGGTGGTCTACTACGACCATGAGTGGGGCAAAATGCAGGGGGTGGCGCTGGCGCCGAATTTTGGGGAATTTCTGCGGAGAGTGCTGTATCTGGGGGCGGTGGGGGATCACAGCTACCAGGAGTTTCTGGGGCCGGATGGACTGGATGTGGAGAACGATCGGGCGCGGGAATGGCACGCGTGGATTTACGGCGAATCCTGATTATTTTCCGTATTTCGTGTTGTATTTGCCTTGTTCGGCGAAACCGCCGAGTTCGGGGCGCATAGGGGAATAGCGCGGGTAGCGCTCCCAGATGTCGGGATTGCCGGTGAGGCGCGGGTCATTGTGTTGGCGCAGGGCGGCTTCGAGCGTGGAGCGCATGGATTGGCGGGTGGCGGCGTGGGTGGGATCGGAGGCGAGATTGCGCAGGCAGCCGGGGTCTTTGGCGACGTCGAAAAGTTGTTCTTCGGGGCGCTTGCCGAAGCCGTGTTCGAAGAGAGGCTGGACTTTGGGGTCGGCGCGGTGGGCCATCATCCAGTCTTTGGAGGGTGCTCCGTCGATGTCGGCGTATTGTTCGGGATCGCCGGCGGGCCAGCGGCCGGGCTTCATGTTCCAGACGTAGAGGAAGTTCCCTTCGCGCATGGCGCGGGCCGGATAGCTGAGATTGTCGAAGCGGGCATGGGAGTGGCGCTCGCGTCCGGAGAAGATGCGTGTGCGCTCGGGGTCGATTGCGCCGGAGCGGGTGGAGCGGAGGATATTGAGCAGGCTGCGGCCGACCATCGGGGTGGGCCTGGCGACGCCCGCGGCTTCGAGGAAAGTGGGGGCGAAGTCGGCGAAGCTGACGAGATCGGTGCAGGTGCGTCCGCCCTTGGCCTGCGCCTTCCACATGGCGGCGAGGGGGAGGTGGATGCCGTAGTCGTACATGGTGGCTTTGGCGCCGGGGAAGGACATGCCGTTGTCGGCGGTGGCGATGACGATGGTGTTGTCGAGTTCGCCGCGTTTTTCCAGTTCGTCGAGCATGCGGCCGAGGTGGCGGTCGAAGTGTTCGATTTCGAGGTAGTAATCGAGGATGTCGGAGCGGATCTCTCCGGTATCGGGGAGGAACGGCGGGACGACGACGTCTTCGATGCGTTTGCCGGATTTGCGGCCGGATCCTTTGACGTAGCCGCGGTGGGGTTCCGTGCCGCCGTACCAGAAGCAGAAGGGCTGATCTTTGGGACGGGCCTGGAGGAAGGCCTGGAAGTTGCCGGCGTAGTCGTTGGAGGACATGGCTTTGCCGATGCCGGCGAGTTTGACGGCGTCGAAGGAGGGGCCGGCGGGGTTGTGGGGCCAGCCGGCTTCCTTGAAATTGCAGGGGCCGGCGCCTTTGCCGGTCAATCCGACGAAATAGCCGTTTTGCTGAAGGATTTCCGGGTAGACGGAGAATTTACGGGGAAAGAGGCTGGCGTGCGTGCCGGCCTCTTCGATTTGCCAGGGGTAGCGGCCGGTGAGGAGTCCGGCGCGGGAAGGGGCGCAACCCGGCGATAGGCTGTAAGCCTGGCGAAAGAGAACGCCCTGGGCGGCCACGCGGTCGAAGGCGGGCGTTTTGACGATGCGGTCTCCCGTGGCGCTGGTGTGGGCGTAGGATTGGTCGTCGGAGATGGCGAACAGGATATTGGGGCGGCGGGCTTGTGCTCCGCGAAGGATGGCGGGCGCGGCTGCGAGAACGGCGCGTCTGGTGAGGAGGGGTGCGGTCATCGAAAGCGAGTATACAACGTTGTTAGTATAGGGAGATATGGGTCTTAAATCAGTTCTTGGTATTTTCCTTTTCGCCTGTGCCGGGTTTGCGCAGGACATTACTGCCACGGTGTCGGGGACGGTGAGCGATACGTCCGGCGCAGTGGCGCCGAACGCTCAGATCAGCGTGACGAATGAGGCCACGGGCGTGGTGGCGTTTCGCGGCCAATCGAACGAAGCCGGCAATTATGCGGCGCCGTCGTTGCCGGTGGGAACCTACCGCATCCAGGTGGAATTGACGGGGTTCAAGAAGGCGGAGATCCGCAATGTGACGCTGCAGGTGGATCAGCGGGCGCGTGTGAACATTACGTTGCAGCCGGGAGAACTCGCGGAGACGATCACGGTGACGGGGGAGGGAATCGGGCAACTGGAGGCGGAGACGTCGTCGGTGGGGGCGATTATCAACACGTCGCAGGTACGCGACCTGCCGATGCCGAATCGCAACATTTTGAATTTGTTGACGCTGGTGGGCGGCGTATCGAGCGGCGGGGCGGCGACGGGGATCAATGCGAGCCAGTTGTCGATCAACGGGTCGCGGACACTGAATTCGGAATTCGCGGTGGACGGGGTGAGCGTGGTGTCGGGATCGACGGGAGGCGTGCAACGGATTCCATCGACGGAGGCGGTGCGGGAGTTTCGCGTGCTGACGTCGGGCTACACAGCGGAGTACGGACGGACTTCGGGCGGGTTCGTGAGCGTGATCACGGATTCGGGGACGAACGATTTTCACGGCAGTTTGTACGAGTATTTCCGCAATGAAAAGCTGAACGCGAATAATTACTTTCGCAATTTGCGCGGGCAAACGCGGCCGACAGACCGCTTCAACCAATTTGGGGGAAAGATTGGCGGTCCGGTGCTGCTGCCGAAGGTGTACGACGGACGGGACAAGACGTTCTTCTTCTTTAACTACGAAGGGCTGCGGCGGCAGGCGCCGTTCAACAACCTGTCGACGATTCCGAATGAGGCTTTTCGGGCGGGGGATTTTTCGGCGTCTCCGATTCCGTTGCAGGATCCGGTGGGAAATACGCTGTTTGCCGGGAACCGGATTCCGGCGAGCCGGTTGGACGCGGCTGCGGTACGGGTGATGGGGTTGCTGCCGGCGCCGAACACGGGCGGGACGGCGGACCGCACGAACGGGCGCACGTTGAACAACTATCTGAATGCGGGATCGAATGCCACGGTGGACAACCAGTACACGGTGAGGGGCGATCACAACATCGGGGCGTCAGACCGCATTTTTGCGCGGTATTCGACGTTTCGGGTAACGAACCCGTCGGCGCCGATTTTGCCTGGGCCGCTCGATCCGCGGGTGGGTGACAGCGACAATACGGGGAATCAGATTTCGGCGGCCTGGACGCGGATCTGGACTCCGGCGATCCTGACGGAAGGCTGGCTGGGTTTTCAGCGGAACAATCCGGCGATCGATCCGCCGAGCCTGGGGATCAACGTGCGCGAGGTGCTGGGGATTCAGCGGTTCTCGTTTGCCGCCACGCCGCGCATGAATGTGAGCGGATGGGAAGGGATGGGCATCGATTCGAACACGTACCGGCGGCAGATCGACAACAACTACCAGGGGTCGATGAGCATGACATGGACAACCGGATCGCACACGGTGAAGGCGGGGGCACAGGTGCGGAAGAACCAGTTCAACGTGTTCAATCCGGGGGGCTCGTTCGCGGGGATTTACAGCTTCAACGGGGAACTGAGTTCGAACACGCGTACGGGCGGCAATCCGATCCACGCGCTGGGCGATTTCCTGCAAGGGCTGGTGCAGAGCTCGAATTACGATTTGCCGCAGCCGATGTCGGGGCGGCGGAACACGAATTTGGGGTTGTTCGTGCAGGACGATTTCAAGTTCTCGCGGCGGCTGACGGTGAATTATGGAGTGAGGTACGAGTACGAATCGCCGATGACGATGTCGAACGATGTGTATTCGCGGGTGGACATTGCGACGGGGAAACTGCTGGTGGCGAATAAGAACGCCAACCGGGCGCTGGATTTGAAAGCGGCCCGATACAACTTTGCACCGCGTATGGGTTTTGCCTGGTCGTACGACGATAAGACGGTGGTGCGTTCGGCGTTCGGGGTGTTTTTTTCACAGATCTTCTCGAACCTGGGCGGGGTAGTGTTGTATCCGGGGTTCACGGTGTCGCAGAACTTCCCGGATTTGGGTGTGGCGATTGCGCAGCCGTTCCGGTTGCGGGAAGGGATGCCGTTGACGGCGGTGCAGGATTTCAACGATCCGTTTTTTGTGGAGCGGACGGCGACGTTGACGAATCCGCTGAATCCGGGGGCGCAGTTCGGGGAGATCAATCCGATGCCGAAATCGATGCAGTGGAACTTCGGAATCCAGCGGGAGATCGCCAAGGCGACGATTGTGGATGTGAGCTACGTGGGCACGCGGGGGAACAACTTGCCATTGAGCTTGAGCTTTAATCCGATCCCGTTCGAGCGCGGGCAGGAGTTGGCTGGGCTGGGTAGCGCGGTGGAGAACCAGCGGTCGCGGCGGCTGCAGTTGGTGGACGGGCTGGGCGCTTTTGTGCATGCCGGAACGTCGAGTTATCATTCGCTGCAGTTGAAGGCGGTGAAGCAGTTTTCGTCGAGCTTTGGATGGAACGCGACGTATACGTTTTCGAAGTCGCTGGACGACGGGACGGGGTTGTTCAATTTCTCGCAGCCGAACGGGATTGATTCGGGGCAGTTTCCGGCGTTTTTCCGTTATCTGGACCGGAGCGTGAGTTCGTTCGACCGTCCGCATGTTTTCGCCGCATCGTTCCAGTACCGGACGGGCGGGCCGGTGTGGCTGCGCGGGTTCACGATCAGTCCGATTCTGATTGCGCGAACAGGGTTGCCGGATACGATTACGCAGTCGAACCTGTGGCCGGGGGCGACGCAGCAGCGGCCGCACGCGATCAACACGAACGCAAGCGGAAAGGCGGGGCAGAAGACGCCGGAAGGCGCGGCGGTGCGGTATCTGCTGGCGCCGACGGATGCGGCGTTCCCCTTTGCGCCGGCGGGTCCGTTGTTCACGGGGTCAGGCGCGACACGGCGGCTGGTGCTGCCGGCGTCGGTGGGATCGCTGGGGCGCAACACGACACGGGAGCCGGGTGAGTTCAACATTGACCTGGCAGTGTCGCGGACGTTTCCGATCCATGAACGGATGCGGTTTGAGATCCGTGCCGAGGCGTTCAATTTCCTGAATCACACGAATTTCAACGGGCCGGCATCGGGATTGGCGGTGCAGGTGAATCCGACGACCGGGGCGGCGTTCTTCAATTCGCCGGGGTTCGGATTGATTACGGGGGCGAAGACGGCGCGGTTCATGCAGTTGGTGGCGCGATTCCAGTTTTGAGCGGCGGGCTACTCCCAGGCGCGGTCTTTGACGAAGGCGCGATGTTCGGGGAGTGGCGCCTCGGTTTGGAAATACTTCTTGTAGGCGGCGATCCAGTCGTTGGCGATATCGCGCTGGGCTTGCTCCAGTTCGATGCCGCCGGCGCAGACCAATTCGCGCAGGCGGTCTTCGAGGGCATCTTTGACGCGGGAATTCCAGACACCGCGGGTATAGGGCTGAGGCCAGAGGTTGCGCACGTCCTTGGCGCCGCCGAGCGCGGGAGTGATGAGGTAATCGACCTCATAGGCGCGGGATTCGGGGTTGCGGATGCCGTAATAATTGAAGACGGTGATGGCGAGAGAAGCGGTGATGGCGGCGCTTTGATCGTCTTCGCTGGCGGAGCAAACCATTTCGCGTGTGACGGGGGAAGACGCGCCTGGAGTGAGAAGCCTGTTGGGCATGGACAGACCGGCGGTTTCGGCTCTACGGGTGCGCAACGCGAGAGCCGCTCCGACAAGCGAGAGCGCGATGGCGAGCACGGCGGTGATGCGCGCCAGTTGCAGCGGCAGGGCGCGTTGTGGAGGGATTTCCGAGATGCGTGCGCGGAGGCGCCGTTCGGCGCCGGCCGATCCGTCGACGGTGTCTTCGGCGAGAATGGCGGCGGATAAACCGGTCATGGCGGCGCGCATTTCCGAATAGCGTGCGCGGCATTGGGGGCAAGCATCGAGGTGCTTGCGGAGGCCGACGCGGCGCCAAAGGGAAAGTTCGGCGTCCACGTAGAGGATGAGATCCTGATCCGGAATGTGATCTTGGCGGAAACCTAGCGGCATTCGCTCACCTCCAGGCGGCGCAGTTTGCCGAGTGTACGTTCCAGAGATTGGGCCACCGCGCCGAGAGAGATGCCGAGCACGGAGGCGATGTCGCGGTATTTGAGGCCGGCGGCGCGAAGGTGGACGCAGGCGCGGTCGGAAGGAGGCAGGGCGTTGACGACGGCGCGCAGGCGTTGCCGGCGCTGCGAATGGGCGAACTGCTCTTCAGGGCTTGGGGAAGGATCGGGGTGATTGTCCTGCTGTTCGTCGAGAGCGATGGCGCGCTGCATGCGTCCGCGGGCTTTGAGGCCGAGGTTATGGGCGGCGCGGAACACCCAAGCTTTGAGATTGGTGCGGGGTTTGCCTTGGCGGAGATGGCGGAAGAGGGCGAGGAAAACCTCCTGGGCGATCTCTTCGGCTTCCTGAGCGGGGAGTCCGATGGAGAAGAGATAACGAAGAAGGGGCGAGCGCAATTGGAGGAAGAGGGCGGAGACTTCCTCTTCGAGGGCGGTTTGACGCCGAGGGCTATCGAGCCCCGCGGCTTCGAGAATGGAAATGAGAACTGTGTTTTCCCCGGACATCCTTGCACCTATAAAGAGCACTCTTCGGCAACGCGGGTTACAGCGGCTGTCAAGTCGCCTTCGCCATCGACGCGGCACACCCAACCATCGATCTGTTCCCACTTGCGAACCTGGTCTTCCAGCAGGTTGGCATCGCGGTTCCTGGCCGGATGCGTCCCTGTGGCCAGGTCCGCTTCGATCCGGCGCAAAGCCGTTTCCTTCCGACACTGGCATTCTACCACCAGGCAAGGCGCTCCCAAATCGATTGCAAAGCGGCGGACCAGTTCGACTTGGGAGGCGCGGGCGTGAGTGCGCCCGTCGAGGATGACGATGCGTTGGCGTTCGAGGTGATACTGGGCGGCGCGCAACATGAGTCCGACGATGAAGTCATCTTGCGCGGCGGTGTACTCGGTGGTATCGCCGGGGAAGAGGGTGGCGCGAACGAGGTCTTTGTTGAGAATGACAGCGCCCAGTTTTGCGGCGAGGGCTTGGGCCAGTGTGGATTTACCGCTGCCGGGCAGGCCGCGGAGCAGGAGGATCATGCCAGCACTTCGCGGATGACGTGGCCGTGAACGTCGGTGAGGCGGCGCTGGAGGCCGTTGTGGTAGTAGCTGAGGCGTTTGTGATCGAGTCCCATGAGGTGGAGGATGGTGGCGTGGAAATCGTAGATGGTGGTAGGCGAGTCGGCTTTGTAGCCAAGTTCGTCGGTGCTTCCGAAGGAGAATCCGGGTTTGAGGCCTGCACCGGCGAGGAAGGAGGTGAAGCCTTCGGGGTTGTGATCGCGGCCGCCTTCGCCTAAGCCCTCGCTGATGGGGAGGCGTCCGAACTCGGTGGTGACGGCGACCAGAGTGTCTTTGAGCAGACCGCGCTGTTGGAGGTCGGCGATGAGGGCGGCGACGGGTTTGTCGAAGGTGAGGGCGTTTTTCGAATGATTGGCCACGAGATCTTCGTGCGCATCCCAGTTGACGCGAGGGGTTCCGAAGTGGCCTCCGTTGAACAACTGCACGCAGCGGACGCCGCGTTCGATGAGGCGGCGGGCGAGGAGGCAATTGTAGCCGAAGGGGCGGGACTCCTTCAAGTTGAGGCCGTACATTTCTTTGGTGGATTCGCTTTCGCCGTCGATGCCGGTGACTTCCGGGGCGGTGATCTGCATGCGGGCGGCGAGGGAGTAGGACTTGATGCGCGCGGCCAGGGCATCGTCGCCGGGGTGATGTTTGAGGTGCTGCTCATTCATCTGCGTGAGCAGATCGTAGGTTGCCGCTTGTTCGCCGGCGGAGATGGATTGGGGAGGGCGGAGATCGGCGATGGGCTGCTTTTCTTCGCCGAAGATGACGCCTTGGTGGGCGGCGGGGAGGAAGCCGTTGCCCCAGTTGGCGACGCCGCAGGGGGGTAGTCCGCGGGGATCGGGGAGGACGACGAAGGAGGGCAGGTTGTCGTTTTCCGAGCCAAGGCCGAAGCTGATCCAGGAGCCGACCGACGGGAAGCCCTGGAAGATATAGCCGGTGGACATCTGAAAGATGGCGGGTCCGTGGGCGTTGCTGCGCGAGACCATGGAGTGGAGGAAGGTGAGGTCATCGACGCGGCGGGCGAGATGCGGCATGAGGCTGGAGACCCATTTTCCGGTTTGGCCGAACTGGCGAAATTCCCAAGGGCTTTTCATGATGGCGCCGCGCTTGCCGAAGAAGGGTTTGATGGTATTGGCGCCTTGGGTTTCTTTGCCGTGGTTGGCGGCGAGGGCGGGTTTGTAGTCGAAGGTATCGACGGCACTGATGCCGCCGGGGAGAGAGATGAGGATGAGGCGTTTGGCCTTGGGCTCAAAATGCGTGGGTTTGGCGGCCGCGGGCGCATCGCGGGCGGCGAGGTGGGCGAGGGCGAGTCCAACTCCGCCGCCACCGAATTCCCAGAGAAGTTCACGCCGCGTCGGCTTTCGCATATTGTTCTATTTTCCACTACCCGAGGCGGCGAAATCATAGAGGGCGGTGGGCGTGCGGACCCAGATGTGCCCATCGGCGATGGCCGGAGTGGCGAAGACTTCTTCGTTCATTTCACCGGTGGAGGAGATGCCCCAGTCGCCACCGGCTTCAA
>JAEUQG010000576.1 GCA_016789755.1 Bryobacterales bacterium | reverse complement strand
TGCTCGAATTGCTCGACCGCACCTCCCTGTACGAAAACACTCTCTTCGTCTTCCTCACCGAACATGGCTCGCAGATGCCGTTCTCCAAGTGGACGTGCTACGAAAGCGGACTGCGCGCCGGATGCATTGTGCGCTGGCCGGGCCGCGTCAAAGCCGGCACGAGAAATCCTGCCATGACTCAGTATGTGGATATGCTGCCCACTCTGCTCGACGCCGTCGGATCTCCTGTGCCGCCCGGCCTCGATGGCAAGAGCTTCCTCCCCGCCTTGCTTGGGAAAACAACGAAACACGCCGGCTATGTTTTTGGCGTGCAGACCACAAAAGGCATCATCAACGGCGGCGATGGCTATCCTGTGCGGTCCGTCCGCGACACGCGCTACAAATACATCCGCAATCTCACCCCCGACCGTGAATTCACTTGCGTCCTCACCCGCCCCGGCGGAGAGAACCCCTCGCTTCAGGACTGGGAGCAAAGACCTGAGGGCAAGGCCCGTGCCGCCTTTTTCCGCCGCCGTCCCGCCGAAGAGCTGTACGATCTGCTCGCCGATCCCTTCGAGTTGACCAATCTCGCCGGCAACACCGGCTTGGCTGCCGTCAAGGCGCGCCTCTCGCGCCGCCTCGATCGGTTCATGAAACAGCAGGGCGATGAAGGAGTGGCAACCGAGGCCCGCGCAACAGAACGCCAGATGCGCGGAGGAGAGTGAGTGCCCGCCGAGCGATACTACCCGGAGTTGGCGCAAGCCTTCGTCCGCGGGCGCCTCGCCAATCAACAGGCCGGCATCGCCGATGGCGAGCGCGCCGGACTTGCCTTGCACAACTTCAAGTGCGATAAGGCTCTGGAACGTGTCCAGCGCGTGCTCGGCATACTCCGCGGCATCGCCCCGGAAAACCTCCTGGACGTGGGCAGCGGCCGGGGAGCCTTCCTCTGGCCCTTGCTCGCTGCATTCCCTGAATTACCCGTGATCTCCATCGATCGCAACGCCCAGCGCGCCGCCGAAATCGATGCTGTCCGTATCGGCGGCGTGAAACGTCTCGCCGTCTGCCGCATGGACGCGCAACACATGGGCTTTGCTGGCCGTAGCTTCGACGTCGTCACCATGCTCGAGGTCCTCGAACACATGCCCGATCCCCGCGCTGCGTTGCGCAATGCCGTCTCCGCCGCCCGGCGGTTCGTGATCCTCAGCGTCCCCTCTACTCCTGACCGGAATCCCGAGCACTTGCATCTGTTCTCCATCCAGGATCTGCAGCACATGGCGCTCGACGCTGGCGCGGCGCGGGTATCGCTGGAGCATGTCCTCAATCACCGTATTGCCGTGGTGCGCCGGTGATCCCCATCGCCAAGTACCCGCGAACCCCTCATCTGTCTGGGTCGCGTATCCAACCCGGCGATGAGGACTTGTTGCCCATAGGCCGCGATCTTCTCCGTGGCCTGCCGTTGGTCATTGAGGAAAAACTGGACGGTTCCAACTGCGGCGTCGGCTTCGATGAGGCCGGCCGCCTGTTGCTGCAGAGCCGCGGCCACCTCCTTACCGGCGGCCCCCGCGAACGCCAATTCGACTTGCTCAAGCGCTGGGCTCATCATCATGCCGCATGGTTGTGGCAGCGGCTGGGGTCCCGTTTCCTCATGTACGGCGAATGGCTCTACGCGCGGCATACCATCGCCTACGATGCCTTGCCGCATTTCTTCCTGGAATTCGACTGCCTCGACAAACTCACCGGGCAGTTCCTCTCCACAGGCCGCCGTCGTGAACTGCTCCTTCACGGACCCGTCGTTTCCGCTCCCGTGCTCGCCGAAGGCCGGGACCTGCCACTCGATAGCCTGCTCGGCCGCTCCACCTGTTCCTCCTCCGAGCCCATGGAAGGCCTGTATATCAAACACGAACATGACGGCTGCGTGCTCGGGCGCTATAAATTTGTCCGGCCGTCGTTTCTGCAAAGAGTCGCCGATTCCGGAGAGCACTGGATGGACCGGCCCATCGAACCCAACCGCCTGCGCGCCGGCGTGGAGTTGTTCCCGTGAACCTGTTGCCGTGCGCCTTGCCCTCGCCACCGTCGTGGCAGGTCGATTGGCCGGATCTCAATGCCCGGTTCGATTGGATCCGGGCCATGCGCGACTGCCCTCAAGACCCGGTGCATCACGCCGAAGGCGACGTCTGGATCCACGTCCGCTCGGTCTGCCAGGCAATGGCCGAATTGCCCGAATGGCGCGCGCTGCCTGACCCTGACCGCGAGTTGCTGTTCGCCGCCGCCCTCCTTCACGACGTCGCCAAACCGTGTTGCACGCGGGTCGAGCACGGCCGCATCTCCGCCCGTGGCCATTCCCACCGCGGCTCGATCATGGCCCGCCGCATCCTATGGGAGCATGGCGCCCCACTCCCGCTCCGCGAACACGTCTGCGCCCTCGTCCGCCATCACCAGGTCCCCTTCTTCCTGCTCGAGCGTGAGGACGCCTTGCGGCTCGCGCTGCGCATCAGTCAATCGGCCCGCTGCTCCTTGCTCGCTCTGCTTGCCCGAGCCGACGCGTTGGGCCGGCGTTGCGCCGATAGTGCCCGCTTGTTGGAAAAAATCGCGCTGTTTTCCGAATTCTGCCGCGAACAACACTGTCTGGATCGCCCCTGGGCCTTCCCCTCCGAACTCGCTCGCTACGAATACTTCCGTTCCGAAAATCGCGACCCGCACTACGCCCCGCACAGTGCCCCGCCCTGCGAAGTCACGTTGATGTCCGGTCTGCCCGGCGCCGGTAAAGATACGTGGATTGCGTCACACGCACCGGGACTTCCCGTAATCTCCCTCGACCTCCTGCGCGAAGAGTTGGCAGCCGCCCCCACCGGAGCACAGGGTGACGTCGTGCAGGCGGCGCGCGAAAGGGCCAGGCAGATGCTTCGCGCCAAACAGAGCTTCGTCTGGAACGCCACCAATCTGACGCGCGATATGCGCCTGCGCCTCATCGAACTCTTCGGCGCTTACGGAGCTCGCGTGCGCATCGTCTATGTGGAAGCCCCCAGCGCCGCCCTGTTCTCACGCCTGCGGCAGCGCGAACGCAGCGTACCCATCGCGGCCATCGACAGAATGATGGATCGCTGGGAAATCCCCGAACTCACCGAAGCCCCGCTCGTCGAATGGTGGCAGAACGCCGGGCAGTGGACACGGACAGATCCCGCCCTCCCCTAAAACGTCACGCGAAGCCCGAATTGCACAAGCCGAGGCATCCCCGGCAGAACTCCGCGGCTTCGGTCCACGATCGTCAGCCGGTCCAAGGCGTTCTTCGTCGTAATAAAGAAGTTTGTCCGCCATGCCTCCACCGGATAATTCGCCGTGATATTCCACACCGTATTCGCCGGGATCAGTCCGCGCTGGCCGTCCGGCGTCGCCCCCACCGTGTTCAGATCGTCCCCGAATTGCGAGCCCGTGTACACCCCTTCAACCAGTGCATTGAAACCGCCCGCATGCCAGTAATTGACGCTTCCCGTCAGCAGGTGGCGCGGCGAGTAAGGAAGCCGGTTCCCTCGAATCGGCACGCCCGTGAAACCGGGAATTGCGCTGAAGCGCAGGCTCTCGTAACTGGCGTTGGTCAGCCACGTGTACGCCCCCCGCAGCCCGGCGCTGTGGCGGCTGGAAGCTACGCTGCGCTTCGTCCAGCGTCCTGAAACTTCCCAGCCCTGATGCAGCGTCCGCCCCGCGTTCGTCAGTGCCGCCCCAACACCGCCGGCAACGCTCGCCGGCACGATCTGATTGGAGAAATCCATGCGGAAAAACGCCCCTTCTAATTCCACGTCCCGATGCGGCCGTGTGCGCGCCCCCAGTTCGTAATTCCAACTCAGTTCCGGATCCAGTTCGATGCTTTGCCCCGTGTTGTTGCTGATAATGTCTTCCACTCGCGGAGGTGCGAAGCCGCGGTGCACGCCGGCAAAAATCGTCAGATTCGCTCCAGTCGAGTACGCCGCCCCAATCCCAGGTATCCACTGCCTCAGATCCGTGTTGCCGCGTACACCGTTGAGAAAATTGGTGCGCCGGAAACGCACGCTCTCCATCCTGATCCCGGGCGTTATCGTCAGCCGCCCGATGAAAAACCGGTTCTGCAAAAAGGTGGATGCCGCCCGCGCGATGCGCTCATTGTTCTCCACCGTCACCCCATCCCGCGAAGTCGGCAGCGGACCGTTCTTCTGATAACGCTCCTGAAATTCGTCGTGATACCGCACACCCAAATCCGTCTCGCTGCGCACCCCGAACAACGTGTGCCGCGCTCGCGCCTTCGGCTCCACACCCCAGGTCACAAAATGCCGCAGTCGCCCTTCGTTTCCGCAAGTCGTGTGAAGGTTCGCCATCCCGCGGCATGCCGGGTCCGTCGAATCGTTCGGCCGCTGCGCCGAATTGCTCGACTGCCTCCACCAGTCGCGCAGGAACACGTTCGCGTAGGCGTTCGTCGAAATCACCACGTTCGGCGCCGCCGCCCAACTATGCGTCACCGCGCTCCCATACCGGTCTATATAGAAGAAATCGTTGCGAAACGGATTCCCTCGCGGGTTCAGCAGAAACTCGTCCTCCCGCGCGCCCGTGTATGTCAGGTTCGAATCTTCGGCGTAATAGTTGAAGCGCAGCCCCAGCGTCTGCTTCTGCCCCAACGCGGTCAGCGACTTCGCGTTGAAATCGGTCAGCCCGTGGTGCGTGTTCTCCCGCGACCCATCCCCTTGCTTCCGCATCACGTCGAAATTGACGCCCGTCCCATGCAACGTGCCGCCGTACTTCAAATGCCCGTTGAAATAGTCCCGGTTACCCCCCGTCAGCGTCAGCGACCCGCCCCGTTTGTCCGGCGCCGGAGGCGTGACATAGTTCACCACTCCGCCCACCGTCATCGGACCGTACACAATCTGCCCCGAACCCTTCACCACTTCAATGCTCTCGAAACGATCCACCGGCGGGTGATAGTAAGAGGCATTGTCGCCGTACGGAGCATAGGAAAGAGGCAGCCCATCCTCCAGCAGCAGCACGCGGCTCGACCGTGTCGGATTCAATCCGCGGATGCCAATGTTCGGCCGCAAACTGAATCCTTCCTCTGCCCGCGTGTGCACCCCGCTTACCTTCCGCAGCGCCTCATCCGTCGTCAGGACATGACTCTCCTGCAATGTAGTTGCGGAAACGATTCCGATCGACCCTGGTATCCGCTCCAGTTGTTCCGGTAAGCCGACAATTTGTCCCGCCGTAACTTTGATCTCCTGCACCACATCCGCCGGATTGAGCACGACCCGGAAAGGCCCCTGCGCGCCGTCCACGCGCCACCGCGCGCGGGCCGCCCCGAAACCGCCCGCCGTTACCGTCGCGGTCCATTCGCCCTTCGCCAGCCCAGCGAATTGGAAAGCCCCCGCGCTATCGGTACTCGTTTCCGCCTCCATCCCCGAAAGCGCGTGCCTCAAATGGACGCGAGCCCCGGAAATCGACGCCTCCATCGAATCCAATACTGTCCCCGACACCGGTACAGAAGAGGATTGCGCCCGGCAGACGCTCACCGCAACCAGGAAGACCCAGATTCCTTTGCAACTTAGTTGCATCATGCCTCCATGCTACTTCAGCCGCAACTAACTTGCAACTAAAAAATCAGCCTGGAATCCGCCCTACCCGGTGTTAGGATGTATAGACGATGCCTCAAGGACCAGCCGCCCGCATCACCGATCCTGTCGTGCATCCCTTGCCTCCGGTTCTCACCCCGGGGCCGGGAAGCCCCAATACGATCATCGGCTACCTGCTCGCCTGGCGCGGCATTCCCGCCGCCGCGGCGGCAGGGCTGCAGGCCGCCAAACAGGCCTCCGACATCGTCCTCCAATCGGCGCAAGCCGCCACCTTGGCCGCCGCCGGAACGCCCGGCGCTCCCGCCGCCAAAGCTGCCGAAGAGGCCATCAAGCTGCAACAGGCCGCGCAAATGTCCAGCATGATTACCAGCATGGCCGGCGGAGCCGACATCCACGTCTGCACAACCCCGCTCCCAGCGCCGCCACACGGCCCCGGCGTCGTCGTCGACGGCTCCCCCACCGTCCTCATCAACAATCTGCCTGCTTGCCGCATGGGCGATACCATCATCGAAGCCATCGGCCCTCCCAACAAAATCGCCAAAGGCGAACTCACCGTTATCATCGGCCAAAGCGGCAGCGGCAGCGGTGGCAGCGGCGGCAGCGGTTCCGGAGGCCAGGCCCAGGCCATGTTTAACGCCGCCCATTCCGGAGCCGCTTTCTGCGAGGCTTGACAGGGCTCATAACCGCGCCCGGTTCGGGCGCAATCGAGTTCAGAGGATGAAGAAGCATCGCTATCTGCACACCGCCACCGGTCCCTACAGCGGACGCAAGATCGCTCTGCGCCCGCGGCAACCTGCCACCATCGGCCGCAGTCATGAGGCCGCCTATGCCTTCTTCACAGACCAGCACATGTCGCGTGTCCACGCCTCCGCGGCCCTCAGTGTCACCGGCTGCGTCGTACGCGACTTGAACAGCACCAATGGCGTCTTCGTCGACGGGCAGCGTGTCGATCGCCAGATCTTCCTTCAGCCGGGCCAGCAGGTGCGCATCGCCGAGACGGTCTTCCTTCTCGCCGATTCCCCCATACCCGTCGAAGAAATCCTCAAGCCCGCCCCTCTCACCCCCGCTCAGCAGCAATGGCAGCAGGCATTGCTCGCAGGCCCGCTTTACGCCGTCCTCGACGCTGCGCAATCCGATCGCATCGTACCCCTGCTCCAGGATAGCCACCTCCAGTATCAGTCCCTCTATGAGGGCCCCGCCGCCGAAAAGCTCGGCAACGTCGCCCCCTTCCTCGTCCATATCCCGGAGCCTTGCCCCTTCCTCAGCGCCGCCATCGCCGAAGGTTGGGACAAAGCCTGGGGCATCTTCCTACACTGTGATCTCAGTTTTCCCCTCGTGCGCAAACACCTGCGGCACTTCCTGACGGTCGAAACCGAAGGCGGCAATAAGCTCCTCTTCCGGTTTTACGATCCCCGCATCCTGGCCGCGTTTCTCCCCACTTGCGACCGCCTCCAGGAAGAAGAGTTTTTCGGACCCGTGACGAAGTTTCTGACTCAGGACGAAGGCGCCTGGGCGATTCACACAAAGCTGGAAGGAGGACAAGCCGGAGACCAATCCGGCGGCCGGCATGTTTCGCATACGGAACCAGCAAATACAGGCTCTTGGTCAAGTCCGTCAGCGGATAAAGCGGCGGCAGTTGATGACGACCCTGACCGCACGAGGGTTCACCGTTCAAGAGGAAACTCCTAACGGCAAGATCCGCGTCGAAGACAAAGCAGGGGGCTGGGCCGACATTCGCAATCCCGCCGAAGGCGTCACTACCGTCACGTCCTCCGAAGGCCGCGTCCATACTCTAAACCACGATCCTCAAGGACGCCTCTCCTCTATCGCCGATCCCGCGGGCTTCCAAGTCCGCTTCGATCACGACGAGAAAGACCGCCTCACCGCCGTGCACCGCGGCGAATCGAACACTCACCGCTTCCTGTTCGACGACGCCGGCCGCCTCAGTTCTATCATGTTCCCCGACGGCGCCAACACTCGCTACGCCTACGACCCCGCGGGTAGACTGCGCGCCGTCGCCGACCGGAACAGGCGCATTACGAAATACGATTACTCGCCCGCCGGCCGCCTCACCTCCATCACAGACTGGCAGGGGTCGCAAACTCAATTCGAGTACGCCGAAGCTCCGCTTCCCATCGCCACCGTCCTGCCCACCGGAGACCGCGTCGAATACCGCATCGATGCCGCCACGGGACGCGCCTCTCGCTCCATCAACGGCGTCGAGCAGGTCGCCTTCGAACAAACCGAACCCGGCCTCCATACCGTCCGCGCCGCCGATGGAACACAATGCACCCTTCGGCTCAAGGATGGCCGCATCGTCGAGGCAACCAATGAACACGGTACCGTGAAACTCGCCTATGACCCCGCCGGCCGCCTCACCATGGAGGAATTCAACGGACGCGCCGTCGAGTTCCAGCGAAACCCCATCGGCGCCCTCACCGCCATCGTCACCCCCGACGGTGAGGAACTTAAGTTCGAACGCGATACCGAAGCCCGTTTGACCCGCGTCGTCGATTGGAATCAGGCCGCCTACCGCTTCGACTACGACAAGAGCGGCGCCCTTGCCGCCATCCGCTACCCCAACGCCGCCGAGTTGCGCATGACCGCCACTCCCGTTGGCCTCCCCTCCTCCCTCTCCGTCTCCACTCCCGGCTCCTCCAGGCCCGTCTTCGAGTGCCGCTGGGAAAACGACGAACGCGACCGCGTCACTCAGTGGTTCACCGCCGGCCAGGCCCATCACTACCTCTACGATGCCGAGGGCCGCCTCACCGCCGAGCATTCCACCGGCGGCCGGCATTCTGAGCGCTACCTCCTCGATCCATCCGGAAACAGGGTGGAGGATGCAACCGGCCCCTGCACCGTAAACTCCCTCAATCAATTGACCGCCCGCGCCGGCAGCGCCTACCTCTACGACCTGCGCGGCAACATGACCGTCGGCCCTTGTCCCAACGGCAATGCGCGCTATTCCTATGACGGACTCGACCGCATGACCGCTGTCGAGACCGCCTCCGGCGCCGTTCGCTATCACTACGACGCTTTGGGCCGCAGAATTCGCAAGATCGCCGGAAACCGCGTCACCCATTTCACCTGGGCCGGCGACCAGTTGCTCAGTGAGGTCACCGTCGAGAACGGCAAAGAAAAACGCCGCGATTACCTCCCGCTGGCCGAGTTGCGCGCCATGCTTGCCATGCGCGAAGACGGCGCCACATATTACTTCCACAACGGACGCCGCGGCGAACCGCTCCTGCTCACTGGCGCCCGCGCCGAAGTGGTGTGGAGCGCCACTTACACCGCCTTCGGCATCTGTCAGGAACAGGTCAACAAGATCCGCCAACCTTGGCGTCTCGCCGGTCAGTATTTCGATGAAGAGACCGGATTGTCTTATGTGCTGGCGCGCTACTACAATCCCGAACTCGGCCGCTTCCTCAGCGCCGACCCGCTCGCCCACGAAAGCGGCACTCTCAATTTCTACACCTACGGCGACGGCGATCCCATCAACCGCATCGATCCCAGCGGAGAGATCGCTCCCCTCGTCGTCATCGGCATCATCGCCTTGGGCGCGGTCATCGGCGCGGCCATCGGCGGCGGTATCGAGGCTTACAAGCAGTCTAAACAGAATCCCGGTCAACCCCTCGATTGGGGAGCCATCGGCAAGGAAGCCGCCATCGGGGCCGCCGTCGGAGCCATCGGCGCCGCAGTCGGAATCGTACTGGCGCCCGTCGAAGCCGCCGCCGCCGGCGCATTGGCCGTGCTAGCCGCGGGAGCCGCTACCGGCGGCATCGGCGCCGCCGTCGAACATTGCGCCGAAATGACCCTCCGCGGCCAGTCCATCAGTGCCTCAAACCTCCTCACCGATGTCCTCATCGGCGCCGCGGTCGGCGCGGTCACCGCCGGTGTCGGCGGTTTGCTCGCCCGCCGCGCCCGCCGCCTCGCGCAGGAAGCCGACGAACTCAAAAAACTCGAAGAACTCAAAAAACTGCAGGAACTCGAGGAACTGAAAAAACTCGACGAGCTCAAGAAACTCGAAGAGGCAAAGAAACTCGAAGAACTCAAAAAACTGGAAGAGCAGGCCCTCGAGCAGGCCGCCCGCGAGGCCATCCGCAAAGAACTCGAAGAAATCGCCGCCAAACGCGCCGCCGAGTTGAAGAGAACCATGTCCAACAAGGCCCGCGGCCCCGTGCTCACCGTGCTCAAGGACAAAAAAACCGGCCAGGTGTTCGAAGGCATCAACAAAGACTTCGTTCCCGACGACCTCCATCCCATCCTGAAGGAACGCCTCGCCAACATGCCGCAACCTCCGCCTCATCCCAGCTTGCCCGGCTCCCATTCCGAAATCATGGCCATGGATCAGGCACTGAAAGCCCGCGAGGCAGCAGGCATGAAGGTCAGCGACGAAGACCTCAAGGACTTCGTCCTCTACAACGAAACCCTCTACCGCAACCGCACCGGCTCCGTCCCCTGTTGCGCAAACTGCTCCTCTTTGACCGATGGCGTCGATTCCCTGTCCGGTAAACTGACAAATTGGGAGGGCGATTAAGCATGGCCGGCGAATTGCGTGTCGATTCCAATGAGCTCGAATGGGAAGATTACGTCTGCTACCGCGAAGGACTCCCCTTTAGCGGCGTTGCCTTCGAATTGCGCCCCAACGGAGCACTCTGGAGCGAGCAGACTTACGCCGGTGGCCTGCTCGACGGCATCTCCCGCGATTACCACGAACACGGCGGACTCGATTCCGAAACCGTCTACAAACTCGGCATCGCCAACGGCCCAAGCCGCGCCTTCTATCCTTCCGGAAAACCGAAGTACGAGCGCTTGATTGAACTGGGCATCGTCGTCCGCGCCCGTGAATACGACGAAAACGGAGCCGTCGTCAAGGATCAAACCCTTCAGCCCTCCGATAGCAACTACCGATTGCTCGAAGCCGCCCGCGCCAGGGAGCCCCAACGCATCCGGCAAATCCAGGCCAGGCTTGGACCGAAGTAAGTGCATCCGCAATTCGAGTGCCCCTGGGATGTCACGCCCCAGGAGGCCGAGCGAACCCAGCTTGCCTTGGCCGCCCGCGTCACGCTCCAAGATGCGCTCCCTGCAACCGTCCGCACCGTGGCCGGCCTCGATGTCGCCTACAGCCAGGATTCCCCCGAAACATTCGCCGCCGTAGTTGTTTTGGACGCCCAATCCCTCCGGCAACTGGAACTCCGCGCCGTCCGCACCGCCGTAGCCTTCCCCTACATCCCCGGATTGTTCAGCTTTCGCGAGATCCCAGCCATCGCCGCCGCGCTTGCCCAACTCAACTCCACTCCCGACCTCTTCCTCTGCGACGGCCACGGAATCGCCCATCCGCGGCGCCTTGGACTCGCCTCCCATCTGGGTTTGTTGTACGACGTGCCCTCCATCGGCTGTGCCAAAACCCGCTTCTTCGGCCACGCCGATCCCCCAGGCCCGCATCGCGGCGACGCCGCCCCCATCCTCGACGCCGGCGAAGTGATCGGAGCCGCCTTGCGCACACAGCACGGCGTCAAACCCCTCTACGTCTCCACCGGACACCGCGTATCCTTGCAAACAGCCTGCCATTGGGTCCTTCGCCTTTCCCCTAAATATCGTTCCCCGGAGCCCCTCCGCGCCGCCAACACCGCCGTCCAGACGATGAAGGCCAGGGCCGCCCCGCGCTAAACTGTGTCATCGACCCCATGTCGCAAGTCACCATTGGTTTGGAAATCCGCGCTCACGATGGCCCCGGCGTTTTGCATCAATTAACCGGAGTCATGGCCCAGCACGACGCCGATATTACCTCCGTCGCCATACTGCAAAGCGATCCCGGCACTTCTCACCTCTACTTCGAAGTGCGCATGGCCGCCCTCGTCGACGTGCTCCTCGCCGACCTCCGCGCACTCCCCATCGTCGTCGAAGCCACCGCCACCAGCACCATGCAGCGCGTCTTCGGAAAGCGCATCATCATCATGGGCGGCGGAGCCCAAGTCGGTCAGGTCGCCATCGGAGCCATCATGGAAGCCGACCGCCACAACATCCGCGGCGAACATATCTCCGTCGATACCATCCCTCTCGTCGGCGAAAAACCCCTCGCCGAGGCCGTCCGCGCCGTCGGCCGGTTGCCCCGCGCCAAGGCCCTCGTTCTCGCCGGCTCCCTCATGGGCGGCGAGATCGAAAAAGCCGTCCGCGAAGTCCGCGCCCAAGGCTTGCTCGTCGTCAGCCTCAACATGGCTGGCAGCGTCCCCGATGCCGCCGACCTCGTCGTCACAGATCCCGTCCAGGCCGGCGTCATGACCGTCATGGCCATCGCCGATACCGCCAAGTTCTCCGTCGATCGTCTCTCACGGCGCGTGTTTTAGCATCTCCACATAGCCGTGCTTGGCCAGAAACCGGAAATAGCCCACAAAATCGAAATCCGTCTCACCCAGTTCCAGTTGCGTCAGCCGGGCCACCTCCGCCAACGTCCGTTTCCCGTCGCACCAATACAAGGCGTGCGTCGGAATCGAGGCCCACGCCCCCGACGGGTGCCCCTCCCATTCCGCGTGCGGCAAATCGTCCAGCGGAATCGATCCCATGCGCTTTCGCTTCACAATCAGCCCGCCCGCCTCCCGTTGTTCCCGCAGTGCCGGACCCGCTCCGCTCCTCTCCCGTTGCAGCGCCGCAAACGCCCGCAGCCGCCCAACCGCCTTCTCCAAAACCCCGCCCAGCGCATCCCGTCGCGGTCCGCTAACCAGCCGCAGCACGCTCCGCACCGCCGCCGACTCGCGCTCCAACATGTAGTCGATCCGCCCCGCGCCAGCCTCCGCTGCCTTCAAAATCTGCACGTATCCGCGCGTTTCACTCAGCCCCGCAAGCCACTTCGCTTCTTCCTCTCCCGCATTGGCAATGTAATAAAGAAATGCCGCTCCGATAATCGTAATATCGCGCAGCGAACGCGCATCCACTCGATCCGGCGTGTCTTCGCTGTTGTGATGCGTCTCTACCCCGCTCCCGCTGTACGCCCACACCGTCGGGATGCCGATCATCGGCTCCGCCATATAAGTATCCGTGCCCGTGGCGAAATCTCTTTCGTGCCACGGGCGCCTCACCTTCGCCAGATAACTGCCCGCCACCTTCAGAATCAAGGCATCCGTGAAATCCTTCGCCACATGCGGATTCATATAGAAGCTATACTCCGTGCCCGCCAGTTCGTATGCCGCCGCCGGCGTATCCAGACACAACGCCGCCACCGTGCGCCGCACCCGCTCCGGATTGCTCGCCACATAGTGCAGCGAACCGTACATCTCCCCCATCGATAAAACACGAATGGTGCGTTTCGGTTTGGGAAGCCGCCCCGCCTCGATCAGTCTGTGCAGCGCCGCCAGCGCCTCAATCGTCGCCGACACCCCCGTCGCATTGTCGTGCGCGCCTTGTTCCGCCGTGTGCCCCAGCGTCAGCACTTCCTCCTCCGTCGTGCCCGGCAGCGTCGCCGTGACATACGGATAACTGCCCGCATAGTGCTTCGCATCCACCGTGGCTCGCACCCGCACAGGCCCCGCCGCCAGAAGCCGCTGTAACTGCGCCGTCTCGCGCGGCGTGATCGAAAAACAGGGAAGCGGCGTGCTCCGCTTCGTATAAGCCCAACCGTCATCCCCCCACGCGTTGATCCACTGCCGGCCGTCTTCCAGCCGCGGGTTCTCCGTGAACGTATTGATCGCCCCCACCGCCCCGCCCTTCACCAGCAGCCACTTGATCCCCGCCGGATTCTCTTCCGTCAGTGCGAACTTGCCCCTCACATCGGTGCGGCCCGCCTCCCCGCGCCTCACATACACCACCTCCGCGCTGAGTCCCTCCGCACCCGTCGCCCCAGACCACATGCAGACCGAAGCCGGCACTCTCCCGTAGTCCGCAAGCACCGCGCCTCCGGCAATCTCCAACTTCGCCGACCGCACGTCCCACGCCAGCGGCATCGTCCAATAACCCGCTTGCGTCACTCCGTCCGCCGGCGCATTCACAATCTCGGCATTGTGCAATCCAAGCCGCGTCATGTTCTCCCGCAGTACCCGCGCCGTGGCCTCGAAGCGCGGAAACGTGAAGAAGCGGTCGTTGGCATACACCTGGCGCATCAGATCCATCGCCTCGGCATCCCGCACCTCCCTGCGGAGTTCGGCCACAATCTCATCCAGCGTGGCCGCCTGCGCCCAACCGCCGGCCAGCAGTAACGTCAGCATCAGCCGCATCGTTATTCCACCTCGAAAAACACTGATTTCTTCTGCCCGGATAACACGTCGTGCACGCGCATCTCCCACCGCCCCGCCCGCTCATTCAACGCCAGCGGCAACGCCTTCCGCGCCGACCCTCCTTCCGCCCGCAAGTTGCCGGAATAATGCTCCACCGGACCGGCAGGATCGAACACCGCAACGTGAAATACGTGCTTCCCTGCGGGACTCGCCGACGCTAACCGTATCCCGAACTCCGCCGTCGCCCCGCGCCTCACCCGCCCCGGCGCACTCACCGTCATCTCCGGAATCGCCGTCGCCGACACCGCGAAGATCCGCGGCTCGTAGCCGTCCACCACGGTTTCGATTTGCGTCAGCCGGCCAAGCGCCTTCGCCCCGCGAATGTCGTACACGAACGACGGCGCGCTCAGCCGCACTACTGCCGGCTTCTCTTTCGCGAACCGCTCGTTCGACTTGAATTCCGGCGGCCCCAGTTCATCGATGCGCAGTTCCGGATTGCTGTGAAGAGCGGCAATCTGCACGCCCCCGTTCTCGAAAGTATGTGTCTCCAGCCCGAACGCGCCGCTTACCGCAAACCGCGGCGCGATGGAAGAGAGCATCGCGTTCATCGCCTTCAGCGCCCCTCCTTCTTTCTCCACCACCCGGTCCATGTGATAGTTGAGCAACGAGGACGACAGCAGCACCGCGCGCCCTTCTCCGTATTTGCCCGCCCTGAAGACATCTTCCAATTGCCCCTTCGGCAACCGCCGGCAATGCTCGTCGAACGTGCCCGGCATCCCCTCCGCAATCAACGTCCCGCCTTGCGCCACAAAGCGCCGCATCGCCTCCGCTTCCGCCGCCGAAAGCGCCGTGGACTTCGGCAGCAACAACACCCTATAGCCCCCACGCATCAGTTCCCCTTGCTCCACCTGATCGTAGGAGACGAAGTTGTATTGCCGGCCCGTATCTTCCACAATGCGGCAAAAAGATTCCCGCAATCGCAGAAACTCGCTGTCCCGGTACTCGGTGCTTGAATTGCGCGTCACCCACGATTCCCCCTTCGGCCGTTGCGCCAGCATCCACTCGATCCGCATGCTCGCCTGCGAATAGTGAATCGCGATCGGATCCGCCACCCGCCGGCTGTTCACCAGCAGCGACGCCACGCCACCCCGCAGTTCCCGGTAGTACGGCCCCGCTTCCGCCGCGCGGGCATTCAATTCCACGCCGGGCCCGATAAACCCCTGCTTATCGTCCCAGATGATCAGCCCGCGGTTGCCATGCAACAGTTCGTACCAAACCCGGTGCTTCTCCCACGGGCCGCTGGCGAAACTCGCGGTCACAACCGCCATATTCGGATTCAACGACCGTATAATCTCAATATTGTTCCCGATATCGTACGGCTCGATCGCATTCAGCGCCTTCACGATGCGCGCATAATCGTAGCCTCCCCAACCCGGCATTTGCCCGCCTCCGATCCCCACATACGCCTGCGGATCCACCGATTGAATCGCCTCCCGCCCCATCCGTAGCGCCGCCGCGAAACTGACATCCATCCACTCCTTGAAATCGCTCCAGGCCGAAAAATTCTCCCCCCCGCGTTTCATCGCCTCGTCCGTCGTCGGCGGCATCGCCGAATCCCACGCGCTGAAATTCGTCTCCCACTGCGCGTTCAGCTTCTCCAGACTTCCGTACCGCTCCCGCAGCCAGCCCCGCATCGGAACAATCGACTCATCGGAAAAATCGAAGTCCCAAAACGCCGCCAGGTTCGCGATCCCGCTCTCATCCCCAAGGCTGTAAAAGAACGGCTTGTACGGCGAATAATACTTCGTGTTCTCTATCAGCCGCTCCCTGATGCGCTGCAGCCACGCCGCATCGCTCAGGCTGGGACGCCTCTTCAGCGGCTCTTTGCTCGTGCGGTCTTTCTTGTACTGCTCCCGCACTTCATTGAACTTCCAACTGTTCGTCCGATCCGGAAAGTAACGATGGTACTCGGCATAGAAATCCGTCGCCATGTTCTCCGCATACCAGCGCAGGTTGTTGTTCAGCAGAAACTCCGGCAGCGATTTGGTGCGCGCCACATGCTGGCCGCCGCTGATGCCCGCCCTCCGCAGCACGGCCGCCTGTTCCGCGCTGTGCCGCTGCCACATGATGATTTCGTAATCCCACCAGTCCCGCACCGGCGGTATCGCCGTGAACACCGCCTTCACCGTCTCGTCCCGCGTGTCCTTCTCTCCCCGCCGGTTCACCCCCTCGAAGCGAAAGCGCGCCGTTATCTCATTCCGCATCGCCACCGCGCGCCTAGTGTCGATCGTGAACCCGATTTCATTCTCGTCGTGGAGATTCACCGCGGCCGTGCGATCCTCGATCGTACGTCCGTACGAATCGGTCCAGCGCAAATGCAGTTCGCCTTTCCCCGTCGCTAGCGAATTGAGCCGGTACACAATAGGCGTCGGCCCGGAGCGTTCCAGCGCCGCTTGCGGCAGCACCAGTTCCGAGCCCGAAGCAACCACCGGAAGAAGTAGAAGAGGCAGCGGGAACATACACTTAGAGTGTATCCCCGCCGCACGCGGTCTCTAGAACTTGTAGGCAGCCAGCATAGCTTGCAGTTGACTCGCCATCCGGCTCAGCTCCCGCGACGCCGTGTAACTGTCTCCGGCCCCTTTCGTCGTGCTTTGCGCGGCAATCGCCACGCCGGAGATGTTCGCCGCGATATCTTCCGTGCCTTTCGCCGCCGAATTCACACTCAGCCCGATTTCGTTCGTCGTCGCCGTCTGCTCTTCCACTGCCGAGGCAATGCTGTTCGAGATGTCGTCAATCTGCGTGATCACCGCCCCGATCTCCTCAATCGCCGTCATCGCGGACCGCGTGTCCGCTTGAATCGCCTCGATCTTCCGGCTGATCTCTTCTGTCGCCTGCGCCGTCTTCTTCGCCAGTTCCTTCACCTCGTTGGCAACCACCGCGAACCCTTTGCCCGACTCGCCCGCCCGCGCCGCCTCGATCGTTGCGTTCAACGCAAGCAGATTCGTTTGTTGGGCAATCGACGTCACCACCTTGATCACCTTGCCGATTTCAACGCTCGACTCCCCAAGCTTGGCTACCTTTGCGTTCGTGTCCTTGGCAAAACCGACAGCGCTCCGCGCCACCCGCGCCGCCTCGTTCGAGTTCTTGCTGATCTCCCGAATCGAAACCTGCATTTGCTCCGTCCCGCTCGCCACCGATGACACGTTCCGCGACACCTGATCGCTCGACGTCGCCACCACGTTCGCCTGCGTCGCTGTCTCTTCCGCGTTACTGGCCATTTGCTGGCTGACCGCAGACAGTTCCTCGGATGAGGAAGCAAGCGAGGTCGCCGTCTCGGCGAAACTGCGAAAACGGTCATGCAAGCCGCCCGCCATCCGATTAATGTCGTCTTTTAGTTTCGCGTGGTCCCCTTGATAGTCGCCACTCACCCGCGCCGTCAAGTCGTTCGCCGCAATGCACGACAGCACCGCAGACGCCTCCGCCACCGGTTTCACAAACGCGTCCAACAGGCTGTTCAGCCCTTCCACCAACGTTCGGAAGTTGCCTTTGAACTCCTCCGTGTTCCCCCGAGTCTGCATCTCCCCGGCCCGGCCGGCCTCCACCAGGCGGAGAATCTCGTTCGACACATGGATCTCCTCCTTCGCCTCGTACATCACCTGAAAACAACCCTCCACGGTGCGCCCGCCGGGTTCGTAGCGCGGCGAACAGATCACCCGTACCGGCCACTCGCGTCCCCGAACCTTGAAGTGCGCTTCGCCCGTCGCCACTCTCCCGGTGCGCACGGCCTCACCCGCCGCACAGGTGTTGCTCCTGCAACCCGGACTGTCATACAACACCTCCCAGAATTTACGCCCCACACAGTCTTCCGGATCCCGCCCTGCCACGTCGGCGGCGTACCGGTTGATGTAAATGACGGTGTGCTCTCTGTCCATTGCAACAACTGCAATGGGAAGATAATCGAGGAAGTGTCCCTTATCCACGAGTCCCATTAGCTGATCTGGCTTTACCAAGGTGCAGCGCTCCTTTCCAACAACCACTCTCAAAGCGCTTATCGGGCATAAATCGATTCACTTTAAACACTTCCACCCTTGCAGCCTGATATCATCGCCTACAATGAAACCCCATCGCCGTTCCTTCCTCTTCTCCGCTGCCGCCGCACCCCTCACCCCCGCGCACGCGCAGATCGAACAGGCCGCTGCCGGATACGCCCACCCCCGCAAGGTCCTCCTCTGGGAATCCACCCGCAAAGAGTTCCGCGACCTGCTTGAAAACGGAACCCTCCGCACCGTCATCGTCCCCACCGGCAGCACGGAGCAGCACAACGAACACCTCGCCATGATCCACGACACCGCCAGCGTCACCCTCGTCGCCCAAAAAGCCGCCCTGCTCCACTACCCCCACGTCATGGTCGCCACCCCCGTCTCCGTCGGCATCTCCCCCCACTGGATGGATCGCAAAGGCACACTCACCCTCAAGAAGGAGACCTTCCTCGCCGTCGTCTTCGATATCTGCGAGAGCCTGCAAACGCACGGCGTCAAAAGCATCCTCGTCCTCAACGGTCATGGCGGCAATGTCGCCCCGCTCCGCGCCGCCGTTCCGGACTTCGCCCGTAAGCTCGGCATCCGCATCGAAACCAATTCCTATTGGGATGCCTACACGCCCCAGATTGTGAAAAAGTATATGGCCAGCGGCAAAGCGCCCGGACATGCAGCCGAGTTTGAAACCTCCTTCGCCATGGCCGCCTTCCCCCAACGTATCCACTGGGAAGGCGTCGACTACGAAAAGGTCAAGCCCCATCTCAAAATCAAAGACCCGAAATCCGCGGTTCAGGAAGAGGAGTTCGCCCGCGAAGCCAAACTCGCCTCCACCGCCAAGGGTGAGGCCATGATCGGCATTGCGGTGAAGTGGACGGCGGAGCGCCTCAGGCAGATGATGGCAGCAGTGTGAGGCGCAGGAACGAACCCCTGCGCCTCAACGAAAAACAAGCAGTGGCAATCAAACCCGGCGGCGCATCGCAACCACCAGCGACGCCCCCGCCAAACCCATCATTCCGAACGTGCTCGGCTCCGGAGTCGGAGTGTCGCTGTCCGGAGGACGGCACGCCGCTGCATTAGCGCACAAAATCGAGGGCTCCGTCAAACTCGTCCCGTACTGGAAGCGCACGTTGGAAATTGTCCCGCTGAACCCCGACGGCACGGTAAACGCGAACGTCGCCGAGTTCTGTATGAACGTCCCGCTGTTAATGGGCGAGTTGGCGTTCGCCATCTTGCCATTAATCAGCCCCCACTGCATCTGCTGGCCGCCGCCTCCTCCTCCGAATATACCCATGCCCGCTGTGCCCACTCCGTAGTGTTGTGTCACCCCTGCCAGCCCGGCCGGGTTCTGCCGGAACCGCCACTCATCGTTCCCCCCCACATTATCCAGATCCTGCCCGCCCGGCGTCGAACCCGCGGTCACATCGGCATCGTAGTTCGTCAGCACCGCGCTGTTATTGCCCATGTCCCACAGCAGAGCCGTCAGCACATCGCTCGGCCTCGATACCGCGTTGTTGTTCGTCAGGATTA
>JAEUQG010000574.1 GCA_016789755.1 Bryobacterales bacterium | reverse complement strand
CCTGTCGGCGAACCCGGTAATCTCCAGGTACGGGTCAACTTCAAACGGAATGCGCTTCAACTCGCCCGCCTGTTCGAGGGCTTGGATGAAGTCGCGCAGATCGGTGTATGCCATAAATTGTTAAGCGAAGTGCTCCCTTCTACTATGATGGAACTTCAGGACTCATTTCATGCCTCAACGTACTGCGTTCATCACCGGCGGAAGCCGCGGAATCGGAAAGGCCTGCGCCATGGCGCTGGCCGCCGCCGGATGTAAGGTCGTCATCGCCGCCCGCGACATGGCGAAACTCGAAGAAACTGCCGCTGCCATCGCCGCCGCGGGAGGCGAAGCCATCCCCGCCGTGCTGGACCTCTCCAACCTCGACGCCATCCCCCAAGTCTTCGCAGAAGCCGTCTCCAAGGCCGGGCCCATTCACATTCTGGTAAACAACGCCGCCGTGACTCGCGACACGCTGGCCCTGCGGATGAAACGCGCGGATTTCGAATCCGTCCTCCAGGTCAATCTCACGGCTTCGTTCCTCTGCATGCAACAGGTGCTCTCTGGAATGATGCGCGAACGGTGGGGGCGCATTATTAATATCGCCAGCGTGGTCGGGCAAGCGGGGAATCCGGGCCAGGCGAACTACGTCGCTTCCAAAGCGGGCTTGATCGGAGTCACCAAATCGCTTGCCCAGGAGATGGCCAGCCGCAACATCACGGTCAATGCCGTAGCGCCGGGTTTTATCGACACCGACATGACGCAGGTGCTGACCGACGAGCAGAAGCAGCGCATCCTTGGGCAGATCCCGCTGAAGCGCATGGGGAGCGCGCAGGATGTGGCCGCCGCGGTCAAGTTCCTCGCCTCAGAAGAGGCCGGCTACATCACCGGGCATGTGCTCAACGTCAACGGCGGCATGTACATGTCCTAACCACGGGGAGGCACACCTGTACAGCCGGCATCATAGGAAAGCACGGATCCTTTTCGGAGTCTCGGACGTAGCGCTCACGGCGCTCGCCTTCGAGGCCGCCTACCTCACGCGTGTCTATCTGCCGCTGGAAAAACAATTCGAGCTCACGGTCCCGGTGAAAGCCCTGCTGCTCGGATTCGCGACACTCATCTGGGTGCTGCTGGGCTACTGGCTGGGAGTCTACGAACGCCTGGACAGTTCCCGCCTGCGCACCATTGTCCGCGACGCCACACGCCAGTGCGGCATCGGGGGCATCGCCTGCGTGCTGTTCGAATACTCTCTGAATCTCGATCTCAGCCGGGGTTTTCTCGGCCTTTTTGTGGCTTACAGTTGGCTGCTGCTGCTGCTATTCCGCTGGCGCGCCGGGAAGCTTGCCGGGATCATCCGCCGAGAGTTCGCCGCCCCGCACCATGTCATTGTGGTGGGCACGGGCGACCGGGCGCTTCGTCTGGGGCGCATGCTTGAAGCTTCCGGGGACTACGGCATACGCCTGCTCGGCTTCCTGGCCGACGACACGTTTGCCGGCGCCGCACTCCAACTCAGCGGCAGCTATGCGGTATACCCGATCGACCGGCTCCCGGTGCTACTCGAAGAAAACGTGATCGACGAAATACTTTTCGCCGTCGACAGCGCGCGCCTGGCCGCGCTCGAGGATGTATTTCTCCTTTGCGACGAAGAAGGGGTCCGCACTCGCGTCGCCGTCGATTTCTTCCCTCACGTGAACAGCGAAGTATACCTGGACCGCTACGGCGAAACGCCGCTGCTCACCTTTGCGGCGGCGCCACACGACGAAATCCGCCTGGTGATCAAACGCCTTGTCGATGTCGCCGCCGCAGTCCTCGCGCTCATTGTTCTGGCGCCCGCGATGGCCGCCATTGTCCTGCTCATCAAAACCACGTCGCGCGGCCCGGCCATCTTCCGCCAAACCCGTTGCGGACTGAACGGCCGCCGCTTCACTTTCTACAAATTCCGTTCCATGGTGCAGAACGCCGAAGAGCTGAAAGCCAGCCTCGCTCACCTCAATAAGAAAGAAATCGTCTTCAAAATCCCCGACGACCCGCGGATGACCGCCGTCGGCCGGTGGCTGCGCAAGTTCTCCATCGACGAATGGCCGCAGTTATGGAACGTGCTGAAGGGCGATATGTCCCTTGTCGGCCCCCGCCCCGCCGTGCCCGAAGAAGTCGAACGCTACCAGCGCTGGCAGCGCCGCCGCCTCCGCATGCGTCCCGGACTCACCTGCCTGTGGGCCGTCGAAGGCCGCGACCGCCTCGACTTTGAAACCTGGATGAAGATGGACATGCAGTACATCGACAACTGGTCGCTACTCCTCGACGGCAAGATTCTCCTCCGCACGATTCCTTACGTCGTGCTCGGCAAAGGCGCCCATTAGTCAATTCCTGGGAGAGGCGCGGCGGGGAGCGATGTGGTGCATCACCTCCGCCAGCTTGGAAAAGTAGTGGTTTCTCTTCGTCGCCTTGCGCGTCATTTCGTCCAGTTGGGGATAGAAATACGCGACGGAACAGATCAGCAGGAACATGAGGGCCAGGTGGATGGAAATCCAAAGCGCGCTGACGATGAGCGCGGCCATGAAGGCCAGAACTCCCAGGTTGCGGAAGACGGCCATGTAGGTGACCACCGGACTGATCAAGGCGAGAGCCGTCCTGGCGTGATGGAGGCTCGCATCGATATCCTGACCGAGTTCGGCGAGGCGGGCCTTGACGGTCTGTTCGGCTGCCGTCCCGCCGGCAAGAAGATCCTTGAAATGCTCTTCTTTCCCGTTCAGGCTGGAAGAGAGTTTGACGAAATACTCCGCCGGCGCCAGCAGGGCGGTGAACCGGATTCTGGCAACGATGACGGAAAGGAAAAAGACGGAAGAGAAGAGAGCCAATATGGAAACAAGAGAGAGCAGGCGGTCTTTCTGAACGAGGTCGTTGCCCGCGGTGCTGCCGCACTGGACGTCGAGGCTGAGCGAACACACGCCGATCCTCAGCAAGTCGTCGTGCACGTGGCGAAGGCTTTCCAAGGCCACGGCATCGGAGGCAACGATGGTTACGAAGGCGCCGAAGGCCAGGGCGCCGATCAGCGCGCCTTCCAAAGTAAATCCGTCCACACGGCGCACCTGCGATTGGATTTCACTCTCCAGCCGCAGAATCACCTGGTCGTTGACGTCGACGGCAACCAGGTCCGGTGCATCCTGGGCCACGTTTTCGAGCGCGCTGCCTGTTCCCACGGACAGATCCCAGTTCGTTTCCGGTTCCGTCATCCGGACAGAACGGAATCCGATAAACAGGCCATAAAATGCCGCAAGAAACGTGAGCAGGATCACCAGCGGCCACCGCGCATACCACGTTAGCCCCATGGTGAAAATGCAGAACTGTACGAAACTGGCGAGCGTGACGGCAATGACCAGGTTGGTGTAAAACCCGTCGCTCCTCGGTTCGACGGTCACCTTCATCGGCCGCGATGCCGCGTTCGCATACTTCTTATCCATCTCGTCTATGGAGATGGCGCACCAGAACCACACGGCGATTGTGCCCAGGATGCTGAGCGCCCACATATACTTTGTTGAAAGGTAGCCAGCCCGCCAGAGCCAGAGGATCGAAGCCCGCTGCGAGAATTCGACAATCAACGCAATTGGGCTGAAGGGCAGGTAATGCGTTCGGCGTTCCTCCGAAGTCGCTGGATTGGGAGACAATGCCGCGGGCGCCGGTGCGGTACTCAACGCAAACCTCCACGATCGGGTATGCAGGCAAGCATACTGGAGCGGCAGTACGAAGTCCAGCGGCCGCGCGCGAGACGCGCCAAAGCTCGCCTCGCGCGAAATAGGGCTACGAATTGAGCGTTAATTCCCCGTCACGGCGAAGCAATAAAACAATCCGGCCCCGCCGGTGCCCACCAGATTCTCCTGGCTGCACCCGCGCGACGGATGCGTCGAATTCCACGAAATCCCGCCGCCATTGCGGTCATGATGCCCCACCTGCGCCGTGCCCTCTCCATTGCTCGTCCAGTTCTTGCAGGTGTGGTCGGCGCCGTCGGTGTAGGCCCGGCCATCCGGCTGCGTGCCGGTCAGAATATCGTGCATATTCGGTTTATCGCCGACGCCATTGACCAACTCGCCTTTCTCATTGATCGAATTGTTCTTCGTCAGCATGTTCCCGAGCCGCGCCAGGTCCAGCGTGTCCCCGTGGAGGTGCTCCAGATCCCGCGCCACCATGGTCCCCTTGGCGTTATGCCACGGCCCCTTTCCAATGCGGTCCCGGGCATTCACGGCGGGCTGCCCGCCGGCGGCGGACGTGCTCAAGTAGGCGCGCCAAGTCTTGTCGCCGGCGCCGGCGGCGGCAGCCAGTTTCTGGCAATGCGCATCGGCTCCGGCCAGTCCTCCCAGATTCGCGCCGTTGCCGGCGCCCGTGCTGGTGATAAAAAATGTCATGGGAGCGCGGGCCTGCTTTTGGGCATTCTGTGCGAATGCCGCGGCCGCGCTCAATGCAAACACAAGTAGTCTCGTCTTCATCGTCTCTCCATGGATGCTCGCCATTTCGAGCAGGATTCTCAGGCCTATGAGACTACTACACTTGCCGCCTGCGGGGAAAGCGCCACAACCCCCAGGAATTCGTCGATTCTTCGCACGTGCATGTCCTCAAAGGTGAACCACAGCACGCCGCGGACCTCGTAGCCCTCGCCCGTCGCCTTTAACACCCCCGTCTCATGCAGGCGCACCGCGATGTTGTCGCC
>JAEUQG010000526.1 GCA_016789755.1 Bryobacterales bacterium | reverse complement strand
CGACATCGGTTGATCGCCCGCGAAAAGCGGAGCGGCCAGAATCATCAGCGCAACAAAGGAGCGAGACATCCTCTCCTGCAATATACTGCCGATAATGCCTCCGCACCAACTCAACCGCCGGAATTTCCTCGGAACCACGGCAGCCGCCTCACTCCTTCCCGGCGCTCGCGCCGCCACCACCGACCCTGCCCGTGAATGGCGTCACTACGGTGGAGACGCCGGTGCGGGCCGCTATTCCCCTCTCGATCAAATCAACCGGCGCAATGTGAAAAATCTCAAGGTTGCCTGGGTGCACAGCACGGAAGACGCCATGCAGCGTCCGGCCACCACCATCGAATGCACGCCGATCGTCATCGACGGAGTGATGTACATCACCACGGCAATGTTGCGCGTGCGCGCGCTCGACGCCGCCACGGGAAAGGTGCTTTGGGAGTTCGACCCAGCCGGCGGATCGCGCCGCCGAAGCTCCGCCGGAGTGAACCGCGCGGCGGCCTACTGGCAGGATCCGGGCAACGCCAAGGACAAACGCATCTTCGTTCCCATCCGCGATCAGGTTTACTGTATCAACGCGACGACAGGCAAGCTTGTCCCCGGCTTCGCCAACGAAGGCGCGCTCGATCTGAAGAAGGACCTCGACGCGGACCGTCCCGAACTGAGCTTCCGCCACACGAGCCCCGTCGTCTTCTACAAAGACATTCTCATTACCGGAGGCGGGGGAGGCGATGCGCCCGATCCGCAAGCCCCCGGCCACATCCGCGGTTACGACGCCCGCACGGGCAAGCGCAAATGGATTTTTCACACCATTCCCAAGCCGGGCGAATTCGGCCACGACACCTGGGGCGGCAACTCCTGGAAAACGGCGGGCGGGACGAACAACTGGGGCGGCATCAGCGTCGACGAGAAGCGCGGCTGGGTGGTCCTCTCCACGGGTTCGCCGGCGTTCGATTATTACGGCGGCGACCGGAAAGGCCACAACCTGTTCGGGAATTCGGTCATTGTGCTCGATGCGAACACGGGCAAGCGTATCTGGCACTACCAGCTTGTGCATCACGATGTGTGGGATTACGATCTTCCCTGCCAGCCCGCGCTGATCGCGATGAAGCACGGCGGCCGAAGCTTCGACGCGGTCGCGCAGATGACCAAGATGGGGCTTGTGTTCATCTTTGACCGGCAGACCGGCAAGCCCGTTTACGGCGTTGAGGAGCGCCCCATTCCTGCCTCCGATGTGCCCGGCGAAGAACTCAGTAAGACCCAGCCGTTTCCGTTGAAGCCTCCGCCGCTCAACCGCCTCAACTTCGACGCAAGCCAGATCACCGATATCGGGAAAGAATCGCAAGCGGCCATCGCGAAAACGTTCGCCGAATCGCGGGGAGGCCGTATTTATACGCCGCCCAGCAAAGAGGGGACGATTGTTCATCCCGGCTTCCGCGGCGGAGTTCTGTGGGGCGGCTGCTGCCACGATCCCAAACTGAATCGCATTTTTGTCAGCAGTTCGGAGACAACCAATCGCATCATTCTCGAAAAGGCCGAAGAAGGGGCGGGTTACCCTTACAGATTGACGCAGCGCATTCGCCTCTTCGATCCGGAAGGCTATCCGGCGATCAAACCCCCATGGGGTTACATGACCGCCATCGATCTGGACAAGGGCGACTTCGCCTGGCGCACGGTCAATGGCGAATATCCGGAACTGAAGAAACGGGGCATCCCAAAGACTGGTACACACGCCGACGGCGGCGCCATCGCCACGGCGGGCGAACTCGTGTTCATGGCCGGCACGATGGACGGGATGATGCGAGCGTTCGACTCCCGTTCGGGCGAAATTCTATGGGAGCATCAGCTTGAGGCGCCCGGGTTCGCCACCCCGTGCACCTATGAAGTGAACGGGAAGCAGTACGTGACCATCGCCGCCGGCGGCGGCAAGGGCTTCGCCAAGGCCGGCGATCAGTTTGTCACGTTCTCGCTTTGACCGGCGCGATTCTTATCAACTCAGGCGCTTCTGCGCTTTGCGGCTCCACTCCGCTGTCTCATGGCGGCGGTATCGCGGCGTAGCCTGCGCCGCCTCCACGCACTGGAGGTAGACCTCGCGTGCCTTTTCCTTCTCGCCTGACGTTTCGAGGGCGATGCCCAGATGGTACAACCCCTCGGGGTCGTAGGGACGGCGCTCCCGGTAGGCTTCGAGCATCGTGCGCGCATCGCCATACTGCTTGGCCTCGTTGTAGAGCGCACCTAACTCGCGCAGAATCTCGCTCTGATGATGTTTCTGATCCTGTGCCATCACAACCTGAAAATGGCTGAGCGCTTCTTTCAGCCGCCCTTGCTTGCGGTCCAGCCGACCCAATTGGAAATGGGCATCGATCTCATCGGCGCGGATCGCCAGCGCGTTTTGGAAGCGCTTCACAGCCTCGCTCACCTGACGCCGCTGCAGATAGATGTTGCCCAACTGCACCTGCGCATCGGCATCGTGCGGATTCAACGCCGCCGCATCCAGCATGCGCCGAAAATTCTGACGCGCCCGCAGCCCTTCGCCGATATTGCTTAGATCGCGCCCCAGATACCAATAGGCCCACAGCAGGAAGAACGGCGAAGCGATCCACCCGATCAGCATCTGTAGCGGCTCCCACAACGATGCGGCGCCTACCAGCGGAATCCAGGAGAGCGCCACCAACACAATCGCCGCCGCATCGCCCACGCCGAAAACCGTGCGCAGGGCAAAGAACATCAGCGCCGCGAAGTACAGCAGCGCCGCCATTCCCACATACAGCAGCCAAGCCAGAGGCAGCATCCGCACTAACAAGAGCAAAGGCAGACCTGCCGCCGCAAACGCCATCGCCGTGCAGGTCAACAACGGCGAATAATCGCGTGAAAAGATGACGCTGACGCTGCCGTGTACATTTCCCGATATCTTCCCCACCAGCAGCAGCCCCGGCACATACACCGCGGCCAACGCCAGCAGGGGCAAGTAGAACGGGAAAGGTAAGCCAGGATGCAACGACACGCCGGCAACGAGCAGGCTGGCAAACAGCAAGCTCCCGCGATCGAGAATCCCGCTCATCGCCGAGCCGGGACGCCAATAGAGCAGCACAAGCAGCTTGAGGTGTTCCACGACTCACCATGATAGCCACTGCGGCAAAGGATTAAGATGTCAACTGAGGAGTCTCACCGAATGAACAGACGGGATGTGCTGAAATCCGCGGCTGCTTTCACGATCCTGAAAAGCGGCACGCTGCGGGGGCAGAATGCTCCGAGCAATAAGTTGAACATTGCGCTCATCGGCGTGTGGGGCCGCGGTACGGCCCACTACAACCTGATGAAGAACGAGAATGTCGTGGCCCTGTGCGATATCAACGACCTTCGCACCAAGGAAGCCGTGCAACTCTTCCCGAAAGCGAAGACGTATTGGGACTGGCGCCAATGCCTGGATCAGAAAGATGTCGAAGCGGTAATCATCTGCACCGCCGATCATCACCATGCTTTCATCGCCAATTGGGCCATCAATCGAGGCATGCATGTCTATTGCGAAAAGCCGCTCGGCATCTCGGTGGAAGAGGTACGAACGGTGCGCGCCAATTACCTCAAGAACAAAGTGAAGGTCGCAACGCAGCACGGCACGCAGCGCCATGCCTATCCCAACTTCGAGCGTCTGCGCGAACTTATCCTGGACGGCGCCATCGGCGAATTGAAGACCGTGCATAGTTGGGATGCGCGCCAACTTCCGCGCCCCGGCTATCCTAAGTCTGAAGGCCAGCCGCCATCCTTCCTGCATTACGAACAGTGGATCGGACCATCGCCCTACCATCCCTATAGTCCGCAATACTTCGGCGGCTCTTCGGGATTGAATTGCCTGTTCTGGAATATGTACCGTGACTTCGGCGTGGGCCAGATGGGAGACATGGGCGCGCACACGATGGATCTGGTGTGGAACGTGGTGGATGCGGGCGCCCCCACTGCCATTGACATCGACCGCGAGGTGAGCGACAAGTACAACCCGGATATCTGTCCCGTGAAGTTGAAAGCCATGTTCACGCATCCCGGCAATTCCTGGCGCGGGCCGATTGAGCTGGTCTGGTACCAGGGTGGATTGAAGCCGGAAAATCCACGGTCCTACGTGGATATCTCGAAGGTGGGCAACGGCGCAATATTCGAAGGCACCAAAGGCGCGATCTTCGCCGACTTCACCAGCCGCGTGCTGCTTCCGAGCAATGACGACGGCGACTTCACTTATTACAAGCGCCGCAGCGCCAGTGAGCGCCTTCCCCTGGTGGGCGGAACAGGCCAGCAGACGCAAGCGGCGCCGCAACGTGGAGGCCGTCCGGGAGGCCCGCCCCGCCGCCAGCAAACACTGCCGAATGGCATGACCGCGTTCCCCAGCGCGGAAGTGAAGGCCAGCGGTTTCCCGGATATTCAATTTCTCGACGGGAAGGTCCCCGCCGGTCTCGGGATGCCGAACACAACGGTCGATTCCTATCTCGCCGCGGAGAAATCGGGAGGCCCGGCGCCGCGTCCCGATGCGTTTCAGAAGGACTGGCTGGATGCCTGCAAGGGGCTGAGCAACAACGTGACGCACGGCACCAGCAGCAAGACGCATTGCGACTTCGATTACTCGGGCACGATGATCGAACAGATGCTGCTCGGGCTGGTGGCGCACCGCGCCGGCAAGCGCCTGGAATACGATCCGGCCACGGGGCGCGTCACGAACATGGCCGAAGCGAACGACTACCTCAAGCGGCAGTACCGTCCGAATTGGAAGCTCGATGGCTGAGACGACCCGCCGTGAATTTCTCGGGGCGGTGCCGGCGCTTGCCGCCGCAGCCCCGCCCGTTCAGCGCCCGAACATTCTTTACATCATGACCGACCAGCAACATGCGGGCATGATGAGCTCCACTGGCAATCGGTGGGTGAAGACTCCGGCCATGGACAGCCTGTGCGCCTCAGGGACGCGCTTCGATCTGGCTTACTCCGGCAATCCCGTCTGCGTGCCGGCGCGGACGTCGATGATGACCGGCCGCTACCCCAGCCATTTCGGCATCCGTAGCAACAACGTGCGCGAACTCCCGCGCGATGTGCTGCCGGCGGCATTAGGACACAGTTTGCGCGCGGCCGGCTACCGCACGGCCTTCGGCGGCAAGACCCACTGGCCGAAACCGATGACGGCGGAGAGCATCGGGTTTGAGTACATCACCGCCGATGAGCGCGATACGCTGGCCGGGGAATGCGCCACTTTTCTGAGGCAAAGACACGACAAACCGTTTTTTCTTGTTGCCTCCTTCATCAATCCGCACGACATCTGCTACATGGCCATCGATGCCTACACCAAGGGCAGTTCCCTTCCCGCCATGTACCCCAAATCCGTCGTCGAACGCGAGCGGGTGGCGGCTGCGACCAAGCTCTTTGCGGGCATGGACAAATGTCCGCCGCTGCCCGCCAATCACGGGCACACGGACATCGACCCGGGCGCCTTCAGCCGCCTCACCGGCTTCCGCAAGTACGTGCGGGAGAAATGGACCGCCGAGGAGTGGCGGCTGCATCGTTGGGTTTACGCCCGGCTTACCGAAGAGGTGGATGCGCAGATCGGGCGCGTGCTGGCCGCGCTGCGTGAATCCGGCCGGGAGCGCGACACGGTAGTAGTCTTCACCAGCGATCACGGCGACATGGACTCCGCGCACGGATTCGAGCACAAGAGCCTGCCTTACGAGGAGTCGGCGCGAGTGCCGTTCGTCATCTCCTATCCCGGCCACGTGCCCGCCGGGCGCATCGACCGAAAACACCTGGTGGGCTCCACCATCGATCTGTATCCAACGATCTGCGACTATGCCGGTGCACAGGCGCCGGGCGGTTTGCCGGGACGCAGCCTGAGGGCGGTCGCCGAAAAAGGGAACCTACAGGGTTGGCGGGACGATCTCATCGTCGAGTGCGGCGACTCGCGGACCGTGCGCACGGCACGCTATAAATACTCGCTGTGGGAAGGTCCGGGCGTAACGGAGACGCTGTTCGATATGACAAAGGACGCAGGGGAGATGACAAACCTGGCAGGCGTTTCGTCTATGGCCGGCGTGGTTGCCGATCATCGCCGCCGGCTGCGCCGCCATGTCGAGGCCCGTGTGGATGAGTACGGACGTTCGTTGCTTCGAGCCTAGCTGGTTCCCACACTTACACGGCGATGCGCTCGCCGCCCCTGGGCAGCAGCACCGCGATGCCTGTGTCATAACGCAAGGCTTCCAGACGGGCGCGTTCCTTCATCCGCACATGGCGTTCGATATGAGTTAATGCAAGACGCTTCACACCGGTTTCCACCGCCATCGCCACGACGTCTTCCACGTGGGCGTGACTGCTGCGCTGCTCGAAGGAATAGGCTTCGTGAAACAGCAGGTCGGCTCCTTTGTATAGCGCCTTGCTCTGTTCGGTGAAAGCCCCGTCGCCGCTCAGGCAGATCGCTCTGCCGCCGCACTCGACGCGGACGGCAAGGTTGCCGATCCCGTGCCTGGTGGGAGCAAAGCGCAGCGTCAGTTCGTTGAGGGGGACCGTTGTTCCGGCCGTGGCCGGGACAAACACGAGCGGGAACGTGCGCTTGGCCTCACTGCCCGGATACGCCAATTCGAGAACCTGTCGCAGGCGCTGCCAAACGTCGTGCTGCGTGACAACAGGCAACGGATCGCGCCGTGGCTCATCGCACATCCGTGCCAACACCGCCGGCACACCGAAGAAATGATCGGCATGGGCATGGGTGAGGTACAAGGCATCTACGCGCGCGCCGCTACGCCACAGCATCGGAGGCACCGAGAAGCCGCAATCGAGAAGCAGGTTGGTTTCCGATTCGATCAGAACCGACGTGTTGGGGAAGCTTTCATCGAAAGCCTCCCCAGCGCCGAGGATGAGAGCTTTCATTGCTGCGAGATTGGGACGCGCGGTTAGGAGCGCGTCTGGTCTCGCGAGGAGATGATGCGATCCACCATGCCGTATTCGAGGGCCTGTTGCGGCTCCATGATGTAGTCGCGGTCGACATCGCGAGCCACGCGGTCGACGGGCTGTCCGGTGGCATCGGCCAAAATCCCGTTGAGCGTTTCGCGCATGCGCAGGATTTCACGGGCATAGATATCGATGTCGGTCGCCTGCCCGGCCAACCCGCTCATCGATGGCTGGTGGATGAGAATGCGGGCGTGCGGCAGGGTGTAGCGCTTGCCCTTGGTACCGCATGCCAGCAGCACCGCAGCCATGGACGCAGCCTGCCCGATACAGTAGGTGACGATGTCCGGCTCAATGAGATTCATCGTGTCCAGAATCGCCAGCCCCGCCGTGATCGATCCACCGGGCGAATTGATGTAGATGGAGATGTCTTTTTCCGGATCCTCGGCCGCCAGAAAGAGCATCTGGGCGATGATCAGGTTGGCAACCTGATCGTCGATGGGGGTTCCGAGGAAGATGATGTTCTCTTTGAGCAGGCGCGAGTAGATGTCGTAAGCCCGCTCCCCCCGGGAAGTCTGTTCGACGACCATGGGGACCAACACGGAATTCTGCATTCGCTTAGGCGCTCCTTTTGAATTGGAGCAGTTCTTGCTAATTATGCTTCGCCGCTTTCCGCTTTCTAGCCGAGCCGTTCCCAGTCTTTGCGATGTCGGCGAGCGAAGTCTGCTCCAAATAATCTACTATACGCGAATGGAGCATGTTCCATCCATCGCCGCCAGCCGGGCGCGCGCCGGCATACTCCACGCCACCGTCCACCCCCTCCACCGCCTCGACGATCGAGAGAATATTAATATCCCTAGGATCGGTGGCCAGGGCGAACCCGCCTGACGGTCCTTTGTTTGACCGGACGAGCCCTTTGCGGGCGAGTTGCTGTAGCAGTTTGGCCAGGAAGTGGCCCGGCAGTTGTGCGTCTTCGGCAATCTGGCGGGCCATCACGAGGCGGCCCGGCTCCTGTTTGGCGAGATAGAGAAACGCCCGGATGGCGTATTCGGAGGATCGAGATAAGATCATGCTGGTTGGAGACTGTTCCTTCTCCAACTAGCCTAAAGGTGGAGGCGATGGAAAACCATCGCATCGATAGGGGATATCAATGTCCCTTATTCAGGCGATAGGCGCGGCCCATCCAGTAGGGCAGGAGGTAGAAAGCGCCGTCGTCCTCCGACCGTCCGGCGTTGCCGCCATCGACGATGAAGGGGTTCCCGTTCCACTTCATGACCGGGCGTTCGTCGGCGGGCAAGAGCGTTTTCGCCTGCCTGCGTCCGAACCGGTCAGCGTCTCCAACCCATTCAATATCCTTGCGGTTAGAGTTTTTCACGGTCCACGAAACGAGGTCCATCGGGATGCGCTGCAAGGTCCACTCGGCTTCGGCCAGCGGGGCGGGCTTGCCTCGGTTGGCCAGAGCATAGATATAGGTCCAAAGGGGGTTTTTCTCTCTTGTTATATTTTCCCACCACTGTTCGAGGCCGGACAGGTAGACTCCCCTCAAACCGGGGTCTTCCTCTAGCCCCAACAGGAGAGCGAAGCTGAGCATGGCCAACTCCTCGTCGGAGTAATTGATGGTTTCCCGAAGCTCTTTGTAGCGCGCCGTCAGCGCGGCGTAACCTTCGCCGACGGCCAGACGGCCGTAGTGGGAGGCGTAGACCTCATCGCCGGTAATGTGCTGCGCCGTCTTGAGAAACGCCAGGATCTCGACGGCATTGAGCGGGCTGTCGGGCTTGCCGCGTTCCGAGCGGAAGTACTCCGGGTCCCAGCGGCCCCACCAGGTGGGAGAGCCGTGGATATCGGGGAGGGTGAAGTTGTTGTTGACGATGAGGTTGGTCATTCGCCGCACCACAGCCTCAATCCGATTCTTCAGCGCTTTGTCGGGAATAGTTTCGTGAGCGATGGCAAAGATATAGTAATGGCCCACCACTTCATCGGAGCTCGTGTCTCCTTTCCATATGAAATTGCCGTTCGGAGATACGAACCAGATGCCATCGTGGGGGCGTGGCTCGCCGGGGACCAGGTAGCTGCGGGCCAGCAAGCCCGGCTTTGAGGTCACTTCTTCCAGTTTCAGGATGGCCTCTACCGCTTCCTTGGCGTAGCGAAGGGCTTCGGGGGATTTGGTGGCGGCGTAGCGGTAACACTCAGCAGCAGCATAGATGGCCGTCCACAGACCGTCGTTGTCGGTGGAGCCGGTACGGTTGGTGGCGAGGTTGCCGGGCTCAGCAAGATGGGAACTGGCGACGAAGCCGTGGCGGAGATGCCGCTTACGGACACGGTCCTCGAAGTATTCGGCCTTCTGCTCGAGGGTCATGCGGCGCAATTCGATATGGGAGACGCCGGTTTTCGTTTTCACCCACATTCCGCTGGAGGAGTCGGGGAAGAGGGCCAGCACTTCATCGTCTGGCAGCCAGCGGCGGGAAGCAAAATAGCGTTTGCGGTCGGCGGGAGCAGCCTTCGGATCTTCGCGCCACAGCCCCTCGGCGGTCCCAGTCCAGGTGGCGCCGTCGGAGCCGGTGGCAGTCAGCTTGCCACCCTGCAGGGCAGCCGGCGGCGGGCCCTCCGAACGAATCGCCTGCAAGTAGGGGCGTAGGGTAATCGATTGAGCGAATACCGCCGCGTGAAACAAAAGCAAAAGCCAAAGCATCACTTACTCAAGATACTGCAAATCGTACTTAGGTAGAGAGAGTTTACAGAGTTTGGGGCCACTTGTACGATAAGACCAGTATGCGCGACGGAGGTGGTTCAGCGTTGGTGAATGAGCACTGCTATCATTGCACCAAGGTTTACCGATAAGCGAGATTGGGAAGATTGGGACGATAATGTTGGAGACAGTGGTCGAAACCATGAGGGTTGTGATAGCCGAGGACAGCGGTCCTTCGCGTCTGGCCCTGGAGCGGACGCTGGCCAAGTGGGGTTATGAGGTGATCGCCTGCAAGGACGGGAATGCGGCGTGGGAGGAATTGGAGAAGGAGCACTCGCCCAATCTAGCGATTCTCGATTGGATGATGCCGGGTTATTCCGGACCGGAGATTGTGCGCATGGTGCGAGCCAAGGCCGAAGCGGCCAAGGCGCCATACACCTATATTCTCCTGCTCACGTCCAAGAATGAACGGGCAGACCTGATCGAAGGTCTCGAAGCTGGGGCCGACGACTACATCACCAAGCCTTTCGACCAACAGGAGTTGCGTGTGCGGCTGCGCGCGGGGGTACGTATTTTGAATCTCCAGGCCGAACTGGTTGCCGCGCGCGAGGCGCTGCGCGACCAAGCCATGCGCGACGCCCTGACTGGGCTCTGGAACCGGCGGTCGATCATCGAGATCCTCACGCGCGAGCAGTCGCGCGCCGCGCGGCAGACGATGCCCGTGGGCGTTCTGATGATGGACATCGACCACTTCAAAGATGTCAACGACACGCACGGCCACTTGGCGGGCGACGACGTTCTCAAAGAAGTGTCCCGGCGTCTGCTGGCGAGCGTTCGTCCCTACGACGGTGTCGGCCGGTACGGAGGCGAGGAGTTCATCATTGTCCTGCCGGGCTGTGATGTGGCCAGCATCCAATCCCGCGGCGAAGCGATGCGGCTTGCCATTGCCGACCAGCCCATCACCGCCTACGAACGCCAGTTGAGCATCACGGCCAGCTTCGGGGCAACGGTCTTCATCCCACCATCCACCCTCGATGTCGCCGATCTGATCCGGACCGCCGATGACGCGCTTTACGAAGCAAAGCGCCGCGGCCGGAACTGCGTCATCTACCAATCCTCTCCTGTACCGGAAAACGCGAACTGAGGCTGCCGATCCGCCGACCGCGGGACGACTGGCCGCGTTGTAACATCTCCCGGTTGCCGTTATCGGCTAGTGATACGGCTTAGTACGGATTTCTTGCCCGCGTAAATGGCTACACATCGCAGCCGCCGGGTTACCGCCGGGTCGGGAGGCGGTGGAGGAACGCGACAAAGATGGACATGTGGACATGAAGGACATGATGGACATGACTTGGGCCTTTTCAACCGCGACTATCGGAGGTATACTTTGGCCAACGTGGGAAAGGGGGATTGGGTCGAAGCAGTTACCCTCCTGACCTGCGGCTTTACATCGTCAGGAGATGGTGATGCGAAAAGCTGCTTTTGTACTCTTCTTGTATGTCACCGCGGGAATTCTGCAGCCGCAAGATTTCCGCGCAACCATTCTCGGCCAAGTAACCGATTCGCAGCGTTCTGCGATTCCGAATGCAACGATCAAAGCTACTAAGACGGACACCAACGTCAGTAAGGAAACCGTAACGAATAGCCAGGGGATCTTTACGTTGCCGGCGCTCGATCCGGGGCGCTATGAAGTGACGGTAACAGCGACGGGATTCCAGACGGTGCGACGCAGCGGCATTGTGCTGCAAGTGGCGGAAAAGCTGAATCTGCCCATTCTGTTGGAAGTGGGGGCCGTGACGACGGAAATCACCGTAATCGGGGAACAGGAGTTGATCCAGACGGCGAGCGCGTCGCGCGGACTGGTGTTCGATCCGATCAAGATGCAGGAGATCCCGATGAACGGGCGGCAGACGTACATGCTGATGCGCCTGTCACCGGGCGTGATGTTCACACAACGGACGTTCGGGTCGACGGGATTTTCGGGCACGCGGGCGTGGGATGTGAACGGGAGTTTCACGATGAACGGCGGGCGGACGGGGACGAATCAATTCCTGCTCAACGGGGCGCCGATTTCGACCAACGGCACATTCAACGTGGCGCCGAACGTGGAGGCCGTGGAAGAGATGAAAGTGATGGTGAACACCTACGATTCGCAGTACGGGCGGACGGGTGGAGGCCACGTGAGCACGACCTTGAAGTCGGGGACCAACAGTTGGCACGGCACGCTGTTCGATTTCTGGCGCAACCGCCAGTTGGACGCCAACACGCGGCAGAACAACGCGCTCGGCGTGGGGCGAGGCTTCCGCAATCAACACCAATTCGGCGGAACGGTGGGCGGGCCGATTCGAAAGAACCGCGATTTCTTCTTCTTCTCGTTTGAAGGGTGGAGAGAACGTGTCCCCTTTCCGTCGAACGTGAGCGTGCCGCCGATGGAGATCAGAGGAGGCGACTTCAGCCGGTTCGTGCCGCAAGGGCAGACCGGCGTAATCCGCATCTTCGATCCGCTGACGTCGGAGGCTTGCACGAATACGGCGCTGAATTGCCGCGCGGGCGGACTGTTCCGCCGCCAGCCGTTCCCCGGGAATGTGCTGCCGGCATCGCGGATCAGCCCGATCGGGCGGGCGATTCTCGGCTTCTATCCAGCGCCGAATTTCCAGGCGCAATCGCTGGTGAACAACTTTACGCGGCCGGACAACCTGGGCAAGTACCGGTATGAACAGCCAATGGCCCGGTATGACCGCGTGCTGACGGACAACGACCGCATCAACTTCCTGTTCACGTTTCAGGATGGCGGAGAGTTTCGCGATCAGACGGGGTTCGATCCACCGGCGCAGTTCGGCAACATGAACGGAACAGTGCGGCGCGATATGAACTACATTCTCTCGTATGACCGGACGATGTCGCCTACCCGGCTGCTGCACATGCAGGCGAGCTACAACCGGTTTGTGGAGAACTTTCCGGACGTATCGGATCCGGATTTCACGTGGGACAAAGTAGGGATAAAGAACATACCGCAGGTGGACACGTTTCCGACGAAGCTGATGCCGCGCATTACGGTGGGCGGGTTCCGCGAGATGTTCGGGAACCAGTATCTGAACCAGAGTTCAAGGCAACAGCTCAATTTTCAGATAAATTTATCCGAAACACGCGGAAAGCACATCATCAAATACGGGACGGAAGTGGCGCAACTGATGAGGCACAATCTGGCTTCGGGGCGTTCTTCGGGCGAATTGGGATTCGATTCGGTGTGGACGCGCGAGTATCAGGCGATCGGGCAAGGCGCGTTGGACGGAAGTTCAGTGGCTTCCCTGTTGATGGGCACAACACAGAGCGGCAACCTGCAATACAACGACACGTTCTTCCGGCGCGAACCGTACTGGGCAGTTTTTTTCCAGGACGATTGGAAGATTGCGCGGAAGCTGACGCTGAACATCGGACTGCGTTATGACATTCAGTTCGGCCTGTACGAGATTCACAACCGGCTGAATCGGGATTGGGATTTCGCGACGGTGCAGCCCACCAGCAACGCAGTGTTGGCTCGATGGACTACGCTTCGAGGAACAAACGCGACGATGCCGGCGCCGCCGCAGGCACTGGTGGGAGGCATGACGTTTGCGGGAGTGAACGGGCAGCCACGGCGGGTTTACAACGCCGATTTGTCGAACCTGCAGCCGCGGCTGGGCTTTGCCTACAACTTCGTATCGAAGACGGTGATGCGGGGCGGATTCGGCATCTACCACCGCACGGCGACACAGAATAACCTGGCAACCGGCTACAGCATCGGGACTCCGTTTATCAACACGCTGACGGCGAGCCAGTTCCCGAGCGCGGGGTTGACGGGTCCGTATTCCCTGGAGAATCCGTGGCCGGGAGGGGTAATCCGGCCGGCGGGGGCGACGAACGGAATCGCCACCAACATCGGAACGGGTGTTTCCTACGATCCACCGAACCGGCTGATCCCACGAACGTTCCAATGGTCATACACACTGGAGCGGGAACTGCCGTGGAACATGGTGCTAGAGGCGAGCTATTCGGGCAGCGCGACGGTGAAGGAAACAGTGGGCATCAACATGAACGCGATGGCGCAAACACACTGGGAAGCGGCGCAGACAAACCCGGATTTCTATAATCAGCGGGTGCCGAATCCGTTTCTCGGCATCTTCCCGACAACGGTGGGCCGAGGTGTGTCGCCGGATCTTTCACGACAGACGTTGTTCCAGCCCTATCCGCACTTTGACGGGTTAACCAACAACCTGGCGCCGTGGGGCAGGGCCTGGTATCACGGGTTGCAGATGCGGTTCGAGAAGCGAATGTTGGGGGACAGAGCCCGCACCGGGGCGATGACTTGGGTGATGGCGTATACGTGGTCAAAGCAGATGGAGCGCAGATGGCGGGACAACAACACCCTGCTGTTCCGCGACCCGGTGAGCCAGGTGACGGCGGAAGACCGTTCGCATAACCTGACGTTCGCGGGCATTTGGGACCTGCCGTTCGGCAAGGGGCGCGCGTTGTTGAGCGATATGAACAAAGCGGGCCAGATTGTGCTGGGCGGCTGGACAGCCAACACGAACTTCATCTACCAGACCGGTGTTCCGTTGGGGGCGTGGACTGGCTGGGAGTTCCTGTGCGGCGATCCACTGACCGGCGCCCGAAGCGAGTCGAGTTGGTTCTTCAACGACCGTTCTCGATTCAGCCAGTGCTGGCGGCAGTTGCGGCCATTCGAGTTCGTGCAACTTCCGGCGCGATTCCACAGTCTGCGGGGGCCGGCGTCTCCGCAAATCGACTTCATGCTCTCCAAGAAGTTCAACTTCGGGGAGAACTACCAGATCGAATTCCGCGGGGAAGCGTTCAATGCGTTCAACACGCCGATTCGCAACGATCCGCCGTCGGGCAATCCAGCGGCGGCGGACTTTGGGATTCTGCCGGTGGCGCAATTGAATTTCCCTCGAAACATTCAATTCGGATTACGTTTCCGGTTCTGATCTGCGGCATGCACCCGCCCGGCCGGGAGTTTCATGCCCGTGCGGGGCGGGTGTATAGTCGAAGCATCAGGAGGTCGTTCACTCATGCAGATGACCCGCCGCACGGCTGCTGGTTTGGCAGCCGCCGCAGCCCTGCCGGGCGCGAAAGCACCTGGCAACCAACTCGGTGGTCCGCACCGGATTTCACTTCCCCCCAGCGGTCTTCAATTCGCCACGATGAATTCGAACCGTGTCGATCACAAGGCGCGGATCAGCAAACAGATCGGGGTGAACTACGCCATTTGCGGGGCCGGACTGGGGCGCGTGCAGCGCTCAGAATACGAGGCCACGCTGGCAAAGATGAAGGCGGATTTCGAGACGATCGGAATGCGCGTAGCGGGGGTGGAAAGCCACCCGGTGCCGGCGGAGAAGATCAAGCTCGGCATCGATGGGCGGGATGAAGAGATCGAGAACTACATCGCGGCAATCAAAGCGCTGGCGAATGTCGGGATTCCGGTGCTCTGCTACAACTTCATGGCGGGCTTGGGCTGGTATCGGACGCAGGTGGACCGGAAGGGACGCGGCAACTCGCTGCTGACGGACTTCGACCTGGCGGCGGCAAAGGCACAAGGGCTGACCAAGTGGGGGGAGGTGCCTGAGGAGAAGATCTGGGCCAACATCGAATATTTTCTGAAGGCAGTGATTCCGGTGGCGGAGAAAGCGGGGGTACAGATGGCGCTGCACCCGGACGATCCGCCGCTGTCGCCGTTGCGCGGTATCGGGAGGATTGTGACAAGCGCGGCCAATTACCGGCGCATCATGAATATCGTTCCGAGCCCGATGAACGGAGTCACGTTCTGCCAGGCGAACTTCATCGCGATGGGTGAGGACTGCGTGCAACTGGTGCGGGAGTGGGGCAAGCAGAAGAAGATCTTCTTCGTCCATTTCCGCGATATTTCGGGAACACGTGACCATTTCACGGAAACATTCCACGACGAAGGGCAGACGGACATGGTGAAGATGCTGAAGACTTACCATGAAATCGGATTCAAAGGTCCGATTCGTCCGGACCACGCGCCGACGCTCGACGAAGAAACGAACGACCGGCCGGGGTATGCGATTCAGGGGAAGATTTTCGCCATTGGATATATGAAGGGCGTGATGCAGGGGCTGGGACTGCCCTACGCTTGAGAGGCTGATGACAGTGACAAAAGACGAAATTCTGCTGGCGCAGAAAGAACACATCTTTCCTTCGGTATTCCATTATTTCAAGGAACCGCTGATCCTGGACCACGCCAAGGACCAGTATGTCTGGGACATCGACGGTAACCGTTACCTGGACTTTTTCGGGGGCATTGTGACCATCAGCGTGGGGCACTGCAACGAAACGGTGAACGCCAAGGTGCGGGCGCAAGTGGACCGGCTGCAGCACGTGTCCACTGTTTTTGCCACCGAACCGCAGGTGGCGCTGGCGAAGAAGATCGCCGGCATTACGCCGGGGCGGGAGCTGACGAAATCGTTTTTTACGAACAGCGGCACCGAGGCCAATGAAACCGCGATCCTGGCAGCGCGCTGCTATACGGGAGCGACGGAGATAGTTGCGCTGCGGCATTCCTATCACGGGCGATCGGCGATGGCGATGGCGCTGACGGCGCAATCGTCGTGGCGGCTGGGGCCAGCGACGCAGCCGGGAATTGTGCATGCGCACAACGCGTATTGCTACCGCTGCCCGTTCGGGCTGTCGTACCCTTCGTGCGAGGTGCGCTGCGCAAAGGATGTGGAGGAACTGATCCGCACCACGACATCGGGGCGCATCGCCGGTTTCATCGCCGAGCCGATTCAAGGGGTGGGAGGATTCATCACGCCACCGAAGGAGTATTTCCCGATTGTGGAAGAAATCATCCGCAACCACGGCGGGGTGTTCATCAGCGATGAGGTGCAGACAGGCTGGGGACGCACGGGGGGTAAGTGGTTCGGCATTGAGCAATGGGGAGTGACTCCGGATATTCTTACCAGCGCCAAAGGGATGGCGAACGGCTCGCCGGTGGGGCTGACGACGGCGCGGGCGGCGGTTGCGGACAGCATCAAGGGGATTCAGATTTCCACGTTCGGCGGCAATCCGGTGACGGCCACGGCGGCCAAGGCTGTTATCGACTTTATCGAAGAGAACAACCTGCAGATCAATGCGGCGGAGATGGGCTCGTATTTGCGGGCAGGGCTGGAGGAGTTGCAGCAGAAGCACGCAATCATCGGCGATGTGCGAGGCATGGGACTGATGCAGGCGCTGGAACTGGTGCAAGACCGGGTGAGCAAGACGCCGGCGGTGGCGGCGACGGCAGCGGTGATGGAAGCGGCGAGAGAGAACCGCGTTCTCATCGGCAAGGGTGGCATGTACGGAAACGTGGTGCGGATCACACCTCCGCTGAATATTACGCGGGCGGATGTGACAGAGTTCCTGAGGCTGCTGGATATCAGCCTGGTGGCGGCGACGCGCCCCGTTGCGGCCACGCGCCGCTGACCTTGACAGCGCGGACGCAAAAGCCGCCCAATAAGGATTGAGGTTATCATGTCTACTGTTTCCACGGAAATTGCCGTTCGCAAAGTGAATCACTGGATCGCGGGCAACGTTGTGCCCTCCACGTCGGGACGTTACGGAGTGGTATGGAACCCAGCCACTGGAGAGCCGCAGGCTCACGTCGATTTCGCATCGGCGGCCGAGGTGGATGGCGCGGTTCAAGTGGCTGCGCAGGCGTTTGTGCCGTGGCGCGAATCGGCGCTGTCGCGGCGAGCCGAAATTTTGTTCAAGCTGCGCGAACTGGTAGACGCCAACCGGCGCCAACTGGCTACGCTGATCTCGCTGGAACATGGAAAGACCATCGCCGATGCGATGGGCGAAGTGGCTCGGGGGCTGGAGAATATCGAGTTTGCCTGCGGGATTCCGCACCTTCTCAAAGGCGGATTCAGCGAGCAGGCAAGCCGCGGCATCGATGTCTATCAGATCCGGCAGCCGTTGGGCGTTGTGGCGGGCATTACGCCGTTCAATTTTCCGGCCATGGTGCCGATGTGGATGTTTGCGAACGCCATCGCCTGTGGGAACACATTCATCCTGAAGCCGTCCGAGAAGGACCCTTCGGCATCGATGCTGATCGCGGAGTTGTGCGCTAAGGCCGGGTTGCCCGAAGGCGTGTTCAACGTGTTGCAAGGGGACCGCGTGGCGGTTGACCGGTTGATTGATCATCCGGAAGTGAAGGCAATCAGTTTCGTGGGTTCGACGCCGGTGGCGAAGGCTGTCTATGAGACGGGCACGCGCAACGGCAAACGCGTGCAGGCGCTGGGCGGGGCGAAGAACCATATGTTGGTGTTGCCCGATGCGGATATCGGGATGGCCGCGGATGCGGCTGTTTCAGCGGCTTATGGCTCGGCGGGCGAGCGGTGCATGGCGATCTCCGTTGTGGTGGCTGTGGGCGATGTGGCTTCGCCGTTGATCGATGCGATCAAGGAGCGGATGGCCCGCATTCGTGTGGGAAGCGGTCAGGAAGATGGAGTCGAGATGGGCCCGCTGATTACGCGGGAGCATCGCGACAAGGTGGCATCCTATTTGGAGCATGCGGAGAGCGAAGGGGCGAGCCTTGCAGTAGACGGGCGGGGAGAGCCGTGCACGAAGACGAAGGGCTTCTTCCTGGGCACGTCGCTGATCGACAACGTGAAGCCAGGGATGCGCTGCTACGAAGACGAGATCTTCGGGCCGGTGCTTTCGGTGGTGCGCGTGCCGACCTACGAGGCAGCGCTGAAGTTGATCAACGGCAATCCTTACGGCAACGGGACGGCGATTTTCACTCGCGACGGCGGTGTGGCGCGGCAGTTCCAATTCGATGTGGAAGTGGGCATGGTGGGAATCAACGTTCCAGTGCCGGTGCCGGTGTCTTACTACAGCTTCGGCGGCTGGAAAGCATCGCTATTCGGCGATCTACATATGTATGGACCTGAGGGCGTGCAGTTCTTCACGCGGGCGAAAGTGGTAACCAGCCGGTGGCCGGACCCGAGCACGAGCAAAGTGGACCTTGGGTTCCCGCAAGTACGGTAGCTACCTGGGTTGGAAGCCGGGCCGTGGTAGCATGATGCAATTGGAGGTGCTCGGAATGGCTGTCTGTTCGAGACGCAGATTTCTACAAAGCAGTTTGGCGCTGGGCGCGATGCCCCTGGTGGCCGCCGGTGGCAAGGCGACGGATTGGGTCACGCTGGGCAAATCCGGCGTCAAAGTGACGCGGCTGGCGTTCGGCACGGGCACGTTCAGCGGACGAGTGCAGCGCGAATTGGGCCAGGACGAGTTCACGCGCCTGGTGCGTTATGCCTACGACCATGGGATCCGTTTCTTCGAGACGGCGGAATCCTATGGCGAGATGCACAAGATGCTGGGGATCGCGCTGAAGGGACTGCCGCGCGACAGCTACCGGTTGATGACGAAGGTGACGACGCGGGAAGGCGTGAATCCGCAGGAGAAGGTGGATGAACTGCGTCGTCAGGCGAACACGGATTATTTCGATGTGGCTTTGCTG
>JAEUQG010000499.1 GCA_016789755.1 Bryobacterales bacterium | reverse complement strand
CGAGTTGGGCGATGCGCACGCTGCCGCCGAATTTCAGGAAATGCGCGCCGCGCGTCCAGCTCAGGCGGTTGCTGATTTCGTAGTTGCGGCGGAAGTGCTGCAGCGGATAACGCGTGAAGGCGTTGAACCGGCCGTTGACGTTGGAACTGATGGCCGCCGGCACGCCCTCTTCGGTGAAGGTGCGTACAAACCGGGCGCCGAAATCGTTCCACGTCTTGTTGCCCGGAACCACCGAAAGCTGCCGCCGGTCGATATCGTTGAAGGTGAACACAAAGCTATTGAGCAGCGTCGGACTGACGATGTGCGTGTCGGTGAAGGTGTAGTTGTAATTGGTGTATTCGATGTCGGCGAACAGGTTGGGCAGATTGCCGGGCAGTTCGCGGAAGGTGTTGAGGTTGATCAGCAGCCGTCCGCTGAGGCGGTTGGCGGAGCTGATCTGATGATCGCCCTTGGCGATGAACACCGTGTTGTCGGTCTTTTCCTGGCTGGCGAAGCTAAACAAGCCATCGGGGCGATTGGGCAGCGGCACGAAGGCTTCGAGAAACTGCTGCGCGGGGCGCGAGAGGCGGCTGGCCGGAATCGTTCTTCCGGGAAACGCCGCATTGCCGGCGGCCGGATCGGTGATGGCGCGGACGAGACCCGTGAAATCGCCCTGCCGTTCGGCGGAGGTCAGCACGTTCGCCGTGGGAGTACCCGGCGCCGAGCGGTCTGTGGTGCCTTGATAAGAGAAGAAGAAGAACGTCTTGTCGCGCCGCACCGGCCCACCGATGGTCCCGCCGAATTGATTGCGCTTGAACGGAGGAATGCTGTTGGCGAAAAAGTTCCGCGCGTTCAGTTTTTCATTGCGCAGAAACTCGAACAGGCTACCGTGGAACTGGTTGGTGCCGGAGCGCGTCACGGCATTCATCAGGGCGCCGGCATTGCGCCCGTACTCGGCCGAGTAGGAGTTCGTTTGGATGGAGAACTCCTCCAGCGCATCGGGGGGTGGAAACACGCTGGGAGAATTGAAATATGGGTCATGATTATCGCCGCCGTCCAGCACGTAGTTGTTGCCGTTCTGCCGGCTACCGTTGATGGAGATGGTGGAGTTCTGCCCCTGTCCGGCCCCGGCTACCGCGCCGGCGCCCGGAACCAGCAACTGCAATTGCAGCGCGTTGCGGCCGTTGAGCGGGAGTTCGACGATGCGCTTGGAATCGACGACTTCCTTCAGCGTGCCGGTGCGGGTGTCCACCTGCACGGCCTGGGCCTCAACGGTAACGCTTTCGGCCACGTCGCCTAATTGCAGCGTGATCGGCACCATGCGGTTTTCATCCACCTGCACCGTGATGCCCGTCTGCACGAATTTCTTGAATCCCTGCCGCTCGGCCGCGACCGTGTAGCCGCCGATGGCCAGTTGCGAGGCGATGTAGTCGCCCCGGTCGTTGGATGCCGCCTGGCGCACCGTCCCGGTTTCGACGTGCGTGATGGAGATGGTTGCCCCCGGCACCAGCGCGCCGGATGCGTCTTTGACCGTGCCGTAGATGGTCACGGAGCCTTGGCTGAAGGCAGGAATGGAAAGGCAAAGAAAAAGTGCAAAAGGCCGGAACATGAAAAATACTCCCACTGCCCGTTGAGTATATCGAAACCGGAGCGGCGCCATCGTTGTGCGCACCGGCCGTTTTTCCGGCAGCCGTTTCCCGCCATTTGCGTATGTAGCCGTGGGAGGCGGCGAATGGCATTTTACATGAAGGTGGACGGAGTCCCCGGTTCGATGAAGGGCAAGACCCGGTACGCGGGATGGATCGAATTGGTGCAGTGCCGGCTGGAAGACAAGAACGCCAAGGCAATCATAGCCACGCTCCGAGACGACCAAGCCGCCTATGCCGCTGTGTTTCGCTGGGCCCAGGAGGCTGTTCCCCGCAAGGTGGCGATCCATGGCGTAGAAGACGGCCTCGCCTTGATTTGCATCGACATCGAGGGCGCCATTCCATCCTGCGAATACAAGTTGAATACGAGAACCGGGACACGGGAATTGACGATGCGATTGGACACCATGTCGATCGTCTACCGGGCACCGGGGCTCAATCAAACGCTGGATTGCCATACCGCGGCGCCGCGGAAACAGTAGATTACTTCTCCGCGCGGCGGAAGGTGATGGATGTGACGATGGCGCTGCGGTCTCCGCCCCAAACCGTGCGGCGGATGTCGTATAGGTAGCTGGCTTCCATCGTCATCATGGCGTTCAGCCGCACGCGCAATCCCCCGCTGCTGCGTGTGGAATGAAAGCCCTGCCGCACGGCAAGCCATTCCGATTGCACAAAAGGCGTGATGCGCCGGCCGGGAAAGAACAGCCGTGTGGAGGTGCGGTAGCGGTTGTAGTTGGCTCTGGCCCCGCCGGTGAAGTGGTGCTCTGCCGCGATGCGGTTAGAGATGGTGAACTTCTTGAAGTTCCAGGGCCGTTCCAACCCGATGAACAACCGCTGGCCCATGCGCCAGGGCGCGCTGGGATCGTGACCGGGCTGCAGGTAGTAGCCTCCGTAGAGGACGTTTTTTTCGCTCACGCGCCAGCGCAGAACCGGCCCCCCTCGCACCTGCTGCAGAAACTTGAACTCATCGCGCGTCCGCAGGCGTGAAGTGATCTGCAATTCCAGCTTCGGGTGCAGCGTTTCGGCGTAGTCGAATCCATGCCAGGAATACAGTTCCGTCGCCGGCGAAGCGGCTGCGAAAACAGCGGCGATGGAGAGGATACGGGCAGCCGTCATGGATCTGTAATCGACAGTAACCGTATTGTAACTGTAGGGTCACGGTTTTGTCACCCGCGCTTCTCGTTCGCCTCGCTGGAAGGAAACCGTCGTGATTAAAGCGCTCCGCGGCCCGCCCCAGCTTGCGCGGCGGACATCGTACAGATAGCTGGCATCCACGGTCACCTGCGGGTGCAGGCGGAAGCGGACTCCGCCGGTCTGCCGGGAGGAAAAGAAACCGACGCGCATGCCGATCCATTCGTACTGCAGAAACGGAGCAACCGCCTTGCGTCCGAACAACACCCGGTTGAAGAAGCGGAAGCGGTTGTGATCGTCCCGGCCGCCGCCGAAGTGGCGCTCCCAGGTGAACCGGCCGACGAGCGTCGTCCTGTGCAAATCCCAGCGGCGCTCGGCGCCGGCAAAGGTGCGGTGCCCCATGACCCAGGGCGCTTTGTCCTCGTGCCCGGGCTGGGTCCAGTATCCGGCGAAATAGAGGACCCTGTTCTGCGCCCGATATTGCAAGGTAGGCCCACCGAGGATCTGATCCACGAACTGGAACTCGTGGCGGGTGCGGAGGCGGAAAGTCATCCGCAAGTCATACTTCTTCGTCAGATGCTCATTGGCCTCAAACCAATGCCAGGAGAACAACTCCTGAGCCGGGAGGGCTGAGGCCCAAATCAACGAGACGAGGACGGCACGCGCGAACATGAGCAAGATCGGGTGGACATCCTTACTCTATCAGAGCAGCGGCGCACAGTTGACACTGCGCACCGGTTTGCATGAGGATCGAAGGGACATGAAACCAAGGGCGATCTCACGAAGGCAACTGCTGGCTGGAATAGGGCTGGCAGCGGCGCCCGCGGCGGCGCAGGAATGCCCTGCCCCGCGGCCGGCCAACGATTTTCAGGGTGTGATCGGACGCACCGCTGCTACGTCGAAGCCGGCGGCGCAGACCGTTGCCCAGCCAAGGGCGGGCAGTCCGAACTTTATCTATATCCTGCTCGACGACACCGGGTTTTCCGATCTGCACTGTTACGGATCGGAGATTGCCACCCCGCGCATGGACTCATTGGCCGCCGGCGGCCTCTTGTATAACAATTTCCACTGCAAGGCGATCTGCTCGCCGACGCGCGCCTCGCTGCTCACCGGGCGTAACAGCCACGCCGTGGGGATGAAGGAACTGGCGGGAGACGATCAGGGCTATCCGCACTCGCGCGGGCGCGTGACGCCCGCCGCCGCAACGGTTGCGCAGATTCTGGGCTCGCATGGCTACAGCAATTACGGAGTGGGCAAGTGGCATCTTGTCCCGACCCGTGACATGCGCGCCGCCGGCTCGCGCGAACACTGGCCGCTGCAGAAGGGCTTCGACCGCTGGTACGGTTTCCCCTCGGGCTGGACCGATCAATACAAGCCGGACCTGTTCGAGGACAACCATCCGGTGAAGCCGCCGAACAAGCCGGACTATCATTTCTCGGTGGATATGATCGATCGTTCGCTGCAAATGCTGGATGAGCATGTGGCCGACAACGCGAAGAAGCCGTTCTTTCTCTATGTGGCTTTCGGTGCGACGCATGCTCCGATCCAGGTCCCCAAGCGCTATGTGGACAAGTATGTTTCCACGTATGAAAAGGGATGGGACCGCATCCGCGAGGAGCGCCACAAACGGCAGGTGGAGATGGGAGTGATTCCGCCGGGGACGAAGCTGCCGCCGCGCAATGCCGGCGATCCGGCCTGGACCGATTTGAGCGAGCAGGATCGCGCCGTGTACGCACGCTTCATGGCGGCCTATGCCGGATTCCTGGAGCATACCGACGAGCAGATCGGACGGCTGCTGGATCACCTCAAGGCAAAGGGCTTGAGTGAGAACACGGTCGTGTTCCTGATGTCGGATAACGGCGGCGCGCCCGAGGCCGGGGTCAAGGGCGGGTTCCGGCGCCCTTACGGAGACCCGACGACGTTGGCGCAGATGCATCCGCATCTTGACGAAATGGGTTCGCCGTCGACGCAACCGCTGTATCCGCGGCCGTGGGCGATGGCCTCCGTCACTCCGTTCAAGTTCTACAAGTTGTGGCCGTATGCGGGCGGCGTGCAGACTCCGTTCATTGTCTCCTGGCCGGCGGGAATTCGCCGGACGGGGTTGAGAAAGCAGTTTGTGGATGTGATCGACCTGACACCGACGGTGCTCGATCTGGCTGGGATTGAGGCGCCGGGATCGTACCGCGGCGTGTGCCAGATGCCGATGCACGGCAAGAGTATTCGCGCCACGTTCGACAATCCGGATGCGGCCGATCCGCGCGACCGGCAATATTACGAACTATGGGGCAGCCGGGGAATCTGGCACAAGGGCTGGAAGGCGGTGGGGATTCACACACCGGGCACGGACTACGATACGGACCGCTGGGAGTTGTACCAGGTAGAGAAGGATTTTTCGGAGTCGGAGGACGTGGCCGCGAAGTATCCGGCGAAGTTGGAGGAATTGAAGAAATTGTGGTGGGAAGAGGCGGCGAAAAACGGAGCACTGCCGCTGCTGGAGGCGCCGGGGGGACGAAGGCGGACGTACGATCAGGCGCTGCCGAAGCCGTCGAATTAGGCGCTTGGTAGACTGGTAGCCGAAGGTGTGTCTGCTTGATCGAGAGTATTCACATTCAGGGTTTCAAGAGCCTCCGCGATGTGAAATTGCGGCTGGGCGCGCTGAACCTGTTCGTTGGCGCAAACGCTAGCGGGAAGAGCAATTTCTTCGATGCCCTGCGGGTGCTGCAGGGTTTAGCCTATGGGTTCACCATCGACGAAGTGTTGAACGGCAAGCCGAGAAGCGCCACCGGGGAAACGTGGGATGCCGTCCGCGGTACAGGAAGTGGAGGCATGGTTGCTGGCCGGACACACCGGCAAACTGCGCCAGCCCTGGAGTGATATTCGAGCCAACACATCGGTGAAGGAAGAGGTGTTTCAACCATTTCTCCTTGAACACGGCAATCCCAAACGCCCCTCCGGCGGACGCGACATTCTGATGAAAGAAGCGTTACGTCAATACGACGGGATTCTCGCCAGATGCCCGGAGCTACTGCAACTCCAAAGAGAGATGTGCGCCATCCTGTCGCCCCCCGAATAGTCGAGGGCAAAGCGTGTAGGTAACCACAGCCGCCGCAACTACGCCATAATCCAAGTCATGTCATCCATCACTTCCCGCCGCTTCTTCATGGGAGCAGCCGCCGCTGCCTCCGCCATGCGCGTCTTCGGCGCAAACGACCGCATCAATGTCGCCATTGTCGGACTCGGCGGCAGAGGTGGCAATCACCTCAGCGTCTACTCGCGTCTGGCCGAAGCGCGCGTCGCCGGGCTGTGCGACGTGAACCAGGCCGCCAGGGAACGGGCCCAGGCCACGCTTCTCAAGGCCACCTCGGAGAAGGCCAAAGAATTCGAGAACATGCGCGATGCCTTCGCCGATCCGGCCATCGACGCCGTTTCCATCGCCACACCCAACCACTGGCACGCGCTCTCCGCCATCTGGGCGATGAAGGCCGGCAAGGACGTCTACGGAGAAAAGCCGGCCAGCCACAATATCTACGAAGGCCAGCGGATGGTGGACGTGGCCCGCGAAACCAAGCGCATGCTGCAGATCGGCTCCCAGCACCGCAGCACGCCGTTCAAGATCCGCGCCATGCAGGCCCTCAACTCGGGCATCATCGGCAAGATCTACCAATCGCGCGGGCTCTGTTACAAGCGGCGCGCCTCGATCGGCCATAAGCCCGACACGCCGACGCCCCCCGGCCTCAATTGGGATATGTTCCTCGGGCCCGCTCCGCTGCGCCCGTTCAACGAACTGCGGTTCCGCTACAACTGGCATTGGTTCTGGGATACCGGCAACGGGGATATCGGCAATCAGGGAGTCCACCAGATGGGCGTGGCGCGCTGGGGGATGGGCGATCCGCAATGGCCCACTTCGGTGTACTCGCACGGTGGCAAGTTCGTTTATGAGGACGACCAGGAGACGCCAAACACGCTCACCACGGTCTTCGAGTTCCCAGGCCGTGAGTTGGTTTTTGAGACCCGCGGTCTACTCACCGGCGCCGAGGGCGCCGTTCCCCAAGCCTCGCGCCGCCGCACTCCCGCGCCCGAGGCCACGGCTCCGAAAACCGCAGCCCCCCTCAATGTCATGATCGGCAATCTGTTCTATGGGGAGAATGGCTGGGCGGCGATGAACGACGAAGGCTGGCAGGCCTTCAAGGGCGATTCCAACGAACTCATTGTTGAAGATCGCGGCGAGCGCGGCCCCGGCGGCGACACCACGGCCTTGCATATGAAGAATTGGCTCGAAGCCGTGCGCACGCGCAACCCAGGCACGCTCACCGATGGCATCGAGATTGCCCACCTCTCGGCGGCGATGTGCCATTTGGGCAACATCAGCTATCGTATCGGACGCAAGCTCACCCTGCGCCCAGGGCCGAAGTTCCTCAACGATGCCGAGGCTGAGAAGATGCTCACCCGCGTCTATCGCAAACCCTACGTGGTCTGAGCGCGCGCCCGGAAATCCTCGGTTATCGCCCGAGCCACCGTGATCGCCGACTCATCGCGATATCCGCCGGCGGCGTCGTAGTCCCGCTGTACCTGTTTCCAGGCGGCGTGTAAGCCCGTCTGGATCTGAATCAGTTCTCCATCGTCGATGGCGTCGCCGGCGCGGAAGTTCAGTTCGCAGGCGAACACCTGCCCGGGCTTGTCGGCGTAGTACAGCGGCACGCCGAACTTCCGGCAGATGAGCGGACGAGCGTCATAGATACCGCAGGCGCCTTGCCCGGTGAGGGCCGGACATGGCAATCGCGACCCGGCGGGGGGTAGGCTCCCCCAGGCTTCCGGCCCCCTCCCCGCCCCCACCATCGCTTTGCGTTTCTCCAGATAAGCCGCCGCACTGGCCCGCATTCGAGCGCGCTCGCCTTCCTCCAACTCCGCCACATGCGCCGAAATCACCGCCGCTTCCAGTTCGGTGATCTGGAACAACTGGCCGCAGCAATCCGAACAGCCAGGCCGGCAGCGAATGCGCTCGCCGTGGAGCCGCCGGTTTCTGGCGAACTCTTCTTCCCACGCACTACAGATTTTGGAATAGCGGTCGATCATAGGACTACTTTAGCTAAGTGGAGGGCCTTAGACCGTGATGGCAGGCAGTTCCAGGTGGACAATCCGGACGGATCGGCTCAGAACTGGGTCACGGCGACGTGGTACTTTTTTCACCACCTGTGAAGAGTGGCGTGAAACGAAACGCCCGATCCTCCCCGAAACCTTCTCGCCGGGGTGCTTTTTCGCAGCGGTAACCAGTTCCTCTACAACACGTTACAGACATTTGACATTTCTATTTGCAAACGCTCACCGGTGGGTGCATAATACGGCTACGTTCTGTTGTGTCCTTGCTTCGAGTGGTGCCTGGAGGGGTTCGGCGCGGCTCCGACGGGGGTGTCTCGAGGATGGCGGGAATACAATGGAAGGCGGTTAGGTTGGTACATGCATATCAAGGGTTGGCCTAATCCCATTCGCGGAAGATTCGATACGCATTGCTGTCTGCTCGGGCTTTGCCTTGTTCTTACCCCCGCAGCCGACGCGCAGCACTTGATGGCCGGCAACGGTCCTGGCGGCGCAATCCGCATGTTCAATACGGACATGGCCGTCATGGAGATGAAAGAGGTGCGCAAGGATCTGCCTTGCACCGTCACTCCGACGAAGACCAACATGGGCTTCGACCTCAAGTTCCACACCGGCTATGAGGTCACCATTCCGATGAAGGAACTCGCCGGAAGCGAGAACCTGCTGACCATCATTTTCCGCGTAGTGCCCGACGACCGTAAAGATGACCCGGTTTTCTTCACCCAAAAGGTGAAGGTTCCCTCGATAGAAGAAGACGCCAAAGGAGATGCCTTTCTACAGGGTGTCTTCGATGTCGGCGAAGGCAAGTATCAGGTGGACTGGTTGATGCGCGACCGCAGCGAGCGGGTTTGCTCGTTCTATTGGGATACGGAAGCTGTCTTGCAGGCTAAGGATCGCTCCATCACGGTGGGTGTTCCCGCCAGTTCCGCGCGGGCCACGGAAATCGAGCAGTTTCGCGAGGAGCCTCCGGTGGAGCGCAACACCGCCGAGGGTCCCCTCAATGTAAAAGTTCTGGTGAACTTCGCCCCTCAGAACCCGCGTTCCGCAACCATGCAGCCGATGGACACGTCAGCATTAGTGTCCATACTAAGGACGATTTCCCGCGATCCGCGGATTCAGAGGTTTACGTTGGTGGCCTTTAATTTACAGGAACAGCGTGTCGTTTACCGCCAGGAAGAAGCCGACCGCATCGACTTCCCGAAGTTGGGCGATGCGCTGGAATCGCTCAAGCTCGGCACGGTAGACGTGAGCAAGCTGGGGCAAAAGCGCGCCGACACCGATTTCCTTACCGATTTGATCCGCAACGAGGCGAAGGCTTCCCCCGATGCCCTTATCTTCGCTGGCCCGAAAGCCATGCTGGAAGCGAACGTGCCCACCGACGCCCTGAAGGAAATCGGCGACCCGGGGTACCCCGTCTTCTATCTGAACTACAATTTGAATCCGCAGCAAGTCCCCTGGCGGGACAGCATCGGCCATGCCGTGAAATTCTTCAAGGGAGTGGAATACACGGTCAGCCGCCCCAGGGATGTTTGGTTCACGGTTTCCGAAATCGTCTCGCGTATCGTAAAATCAAAGCAAGGAAAGCAGCTCCAATCGGCTGCTTCAGGGAACTGATCAATATGCTTCAGGTAGCTTTGCCGGTGATGGCCCTTCTGCTGGGCGGAAGCGCCACACTGAACGCTCAGGTCGATCACGCCAAAAGTCTTGCCCCCTTCGTGCCGTCCCCCCAGAACATCGTGGAGAAAATGCTCGAAGCCGCGCAACTGAAACCAGGCGAAACCGTATTCGATCTCGGATGTGGCGACGGCCGCGTGCTGGTCACCGCCGCGCGCCAGTTCCGGGCCAAGGCCGTGGGCATTGAACTAAGCCCGAAGATCGCCCAGATGGCCCGCGACATCATCAAGCAACAGAAACTCGACGGCGACGCGAGCGTCATCGAAGGCAACCTGCTCGAAGTGGATTTGTCGAAGGCCGATGTCGTCACGCTTTATCTGTTGACCGAATCGAATTCGCGCCTGCGCCCGAACCTGGAGAAGTATCTCAAGCCCGGCGCTCGCGTCGTTTCGCACGACTTCGAGATCAAGGGTTGGAAGCCGGTCCGTGTGGAAGAAGTGCAGGCCCACCGCCGCAGCCACAAGATCTACGTGTACGTGCGCTAGGCCAGTTCCGAGGATTTGGTTTCCGGCAGCGCCCCGATGAGCACCGCTGCCAGAAGAAAGAACGCTGCGTTTCCCGTCAGTGCCACTCCCAGTCCCACCTTATCCGCAGCCGCACCCACGAAGTAAGGCGCAACCGCACTGAGCAATCTGCCGAAATTGTAAGCAAATCCCTGCCCGAATCCGCGCACGGCGGTAGGGAACAACTCAGCCAGCATGGCGCCGAACAGGGAAAAATAGCCCGTCCCGAAGAATCCCACGAAGGGGCCGAACAGCAGCAGCAGCCACTGCGCCGAATCCGGGAACCAGTACGGGAGCATGCCGTAGATGGGTGTCAGCAGCGCGGCGGCCAGAACGTAGAGCCGAAACGCCGGCTTGCGCCCCATGCGGTCGGCGATGACACCGAACCACAGGTATCCGGCATAAGCCCCGGCCTGCATCGTCATCACCCACATTCCGGAGCGGAGAACCGTCATCCCTGCCCCGCCCGATTCGCGCGAACCGGCCAGGAACCCCGGCAGCCATCCAAACAAGCCCCAGTATCCGAGCAGCACAGCCGTGGCCACGCCCGTGGCGATCGCCGTTCGACGCCCCAGCGCGCCGCGAAAAATATCCCCTAGCCGCACCTCACGGCGCGGCTGCCACAGTTCTGGTTCGCGCACCTTGCGCCGGATCAGCAGTGTCAACAGGGCGGGAAGCACCCCCACCAGGAACAACGCGCGCCATCCGAAGGCCGGCAGCACCAGCGACGAAATAGCGGCTGCCAACATGTAGCCGAGAGCCCATCCCGATTGCATGAAGCTGATGGCTTTTCCGCGGTGTTCGGCAGGCCAGGATTCCGCCACCAGCACCGACCCCGCCGACCATTCTCCACCCAGTCCGATGCCCACCAGCGCGCGCCAGAACAGCAGGGAGTACAGACCGGTGGAGGTGGCGCTGGCTCCGCTCGCTACGGAATAAACGAGAATCGTGTACATGAGGGCGCGCCGCCGGCCGATGCGATCCGCCAGCCAACCGCAGCCAATTCCCCCCAGGCTGGATGCCGCCATCGTCACCGCGGTAACCAACCCGGCCTCCCCCAAACTGAGCCCGAATTCGGCGCGAATCGCTTGCAGTGCAAAGAGATAGAACAAAACGTCCATGGCGTCCAAAAGGAACCCGAGCATGGCCGCCCAGAGCGCCACCCAGCGCGGCTCAGTGAACCCTTCCAGAAATCGCCCGCCTTTTTGCATACCCGGAAGTATAACCTGTTCCTCACCAGTAACCTGTGCTATGCTTGGTTCGCCATAACAGGCAAGGCGTAGTACGATTTAACGAAGGGTACATTTAAAGGATGTCGGCGCTCAAGAATCCAACTCCCAGTCCTGTTCAGCAGCCGCCCCAGCGTGTTGCTCCCGTCACTCCGGTAGAACCACCCAGCCAGGGGCTTCCCTGGAAAGGGTTGCTTGTCCTTGCTGTCATCGGCGCAGGCGCGTTTTCCGCCTACCAGTTCTATTACAAGCCTGCCCAGGAGGCCGCCGCCCAAAAGGCAGCCGCCATCGTTTATCGCACTGCCAAGGTCACGGCCGGTTCTTTTGAGCGCACCATCCGTGTCAGCGGCACTACCGGCGCACGCCTCTTCGCCAATATTACTGCCCCCCGCCTGCGCGGATTCGAAAGCCGCAGCCAAATGGAGTTGCTGAAGCTGGTGAAGAACGGGTCCTGGGTCAAGCAGGGCGATGTGCTGGCTGAAATCGACCCCGGCTACCTGGTCGATCACGTGGACGACATCAAGGCGACCATTGGCCAGTCGGAACTGGACGTGAGCAAGCGGGTCGCTGAGCAGGGAGTGGAAACCGAGAACCTGGCCCAGACCTTGCGCGTCGCCAAGGCCTCCGTGGACAAGGCCCGGCTCGACAACCAGGCAGCCGAAGTCCGCACCGAAGTCGAACGCGAACTGCTCAAGCTCTCCTACGACGAATCGCAGGCCAAGTACAAGCAGTCGGAACTCGACGTGCCGCAGCGCAAGCTCATCCACGAGGCGGAGTTGAAAATCCTCGGCTTCACCAAGGAACGCCACATCCGTCACCGCGACCGCCACGTCAACGACATCAAGGCCTACACCATCATCGCGCCCATGGAGGGGATGGTGGTCATGTCCAACACCTTCCGCGGCGGCGGCGAGAGCCAGCAGGTACAGCAGGGCGACCAGTTGAATCCCGGCCAGCCTCTGGCGAAGATCGTGAATCCCAGCAGCATGCAGGTGGAAGGCAACATCAATCAAGCCGAGAGCACGGAGTTGCGCATCGGCCAGCGCGCCACCGTCGGCCTCGACGCCTTCCCCGAAATCCGCATGAAGGGCAAAGTGTACAGCCAGGGCGCGCTCGCCACCGGCGGCCGCTCGCAGAGCTACTACATCCGCAACATCCCGGTGAAACTGAGCATTGAGGGTCTCGATCCGCGCATCATCCCCGATTTGTCCGCGTGGGCCGATGTCGTGGTGGAAGAGCAGCCTAAGGCGACGCTCGTCCCCGTCAATGCCGTCCACAGGGACAACGGCAAGACGTTCGTGTTTGTGAAGCAAGGACCGCAGTGGGCCAAGCGCGAAGTTGCACTCGGCTCCGCCAACAACACGCATTACGTCGTGCGCTCCGGCGTGAACGAAGGCGACGAACTGCGCCTGCAATAGCCGGCCGTAGTCTTAACCAGCCTCTTCAATCTGCTGCGATAGGTCTTCCCATTCCGCCATGGCCGCCTCCAGGCGCTTACGCCGGTCATCCATGCCGGCGGTCATCTTCAGCAATTGATCCCCTGTTTGGAACGCCCCCATCTCGCGCTCCAGTTGCGCGATCTCAGCCTCCAGTTGCCCGATCGAACGCTCCGCCGCCGCGCAACGATCCTTCATCTGTTGCAGCTTGATAGGATTCACACGCTTCTGCGGCGCGGCCGCGGTTTTCTGCTCCACTTCCACCACCTGCGGAACACTCTCCGTCACCGCTGCCGGCGCGGGATTGGCTTCCTGCTCCTTGCGCCACAGGTAATCTTCGTAATTGCCGGGATAGATCTTCACTTCCCCGCCGCCGATCTCAAAGATCTTGGTGGCCAGTTTGTCGATGAAATAACGGTCATGCGAGACAAATACCAAAGTCCCGTTGAAGTTCTGCAGCGCCTCCAGCAACACGTCCTTGGCCCGCATATCCAGGTGATTGGTGGGCTCGTCGAGCAGCAGAAAGTTCGATGGATGCAGCAACAGCCGCGCCAGCGCGTAGCGGTTGCGCTCCCCGCCGCTCAGCACACCGATGCGTTTGAAGGCATCGTCGTCGGAGAAGAGAAAGCAGCCGAGCAGCGTCCGCAACTCCGTCGTGCCGCGCGAGCCCGCCACCGATTGCAGGTCGTCGAAGAGGCGCGCGTCGGGGTCCAGTTCCTTGTACTGATCCTGGGCAAAGTAATCGGGCTCGACGTTGTGCCCGATCGCGTAGTCGCCGGCGGTCAGCGGCTCGGCCCCGGCCAGCAGTTTGATCAGCGTCGACTTCCCCGCCCCGTTGTGCCCCACCAGGGCAATGCGGTCGCCGCGCTCGATGAGGAAATTGATATCCTCCAGCACGCGCTTCGGGCCATAAGACTTGGCGACCTTCTTGAACTCCGCCACGACGCGCCCGCTCGCCTTGGGCTGGGGAAACGAGAAGTGAATCGTCGCCTCTTCGGGAGGCAGCTCAATGCGCTCGATCTTCTCCAGTTCTTTGATGCGGCTCTGCACCTGCTTGGCCTTGGTGGCCTGCGCGCGGAAGCGCGAGATGAACGCCTCCAGTTGCTCCACGCGCTCGTTCTGATTGCGCGCCTGCGCCTGCAAGTGATCCAGCCGCTCCTGCTTCAGTTGCAGATACTTCGTGTAGTTGCCGGGATAAAACCACACGCGCTTGTTCCAGACCTCGATGAGTTCCTTCACCGTGACATCGAGAAAATAGCGGTCGTGGGAGATCAGCACGAAGGCGAACGGATAGTCGTGAAGATACTCCTCCAGCCAGTTGCGAGCCTCCAGATCCAGGTGATTGGTCGGCTCATCCAGCAGCAGCAGATTCGGCTTTTCCAGCAGCAGTTTGGCCAGCGCGATGCGCATCTGCCAGCCGCCGGAAAACTCATCCGTATAGCGCTGCCAGTCTTCCTTGCCGAACCCCAGCCCGGAAAGCACCGTACCCACTTGCGATTCCACCGTGTAGCCTTCGCGCGCATGGAACTCCGTATCCAGCCGGTGATAACGGTCGGCCGCGGCCTGATACTCCTCCGACTGCGGATCGAGATCGCTCATCTGATGGAGCAGAGACTCCATCTCCGTTTCGATGTTCTTCAGCGAATCGAACACCGACAGGCATTCGGCGAACACCGTGCGTCCGCGCAGCGTCAACCCTTCCTGTGGCAGGTAGCCAATGCGCAGCCCCTTGGTGGCGTTCATCTCGCCGTGATCGAGCGTCTCGAGCCCGGCGAGAATCTTGAGCAGCGTCGATTTGCCCGTGCCGTTGCCGCCGACAATTCCCACCCGGTCCTTCGGCGCCAGCAGCCAGTTCAACTCCTCAAACAGCACCTTGTGCGCAAAGCGCTTCCCCGCCCCGGAAAACGTAATCATGGCTATTCGTTGCGGCGCCGCAGCACGACGCCGGGCAGCACGTCCTGAAATTGGCCGTCGGCAATCACGGGCACGCCGTTCACCAGCACCCAATCGAAGCCAACG
>JAEUQG010000480.1 GCA_016789755.1 Bryobacterales bacterium | reverse complement strand
CCCGCTGGCTATATGTTCTTGCCGCTGCCACTCCCCGCGAGTATGGCGATCCGTTGATCACCGACGAGACGTTGGAGCAGTTCAATCCCGAAACAGTTTCCCCCGGCGACGTCGTGGGAATCGGGATCCACACAGCGAACGTGTTTCGCGGATTGCAGGTAGGCAAGCTGGCGCGCGAGCGCGGCGCCTACGTCGTCTATGGCGGCATCCATGCCACCCTCTATCCCGATGAACCGCACGAACTCGGCGCAGCGCATGCGGTGGTCAAAGGCGATGGCGATGCCGTATGGGCGAAGGTGCTCGAGGATTGCCGCAACGCCGCTCCGCAGCGCGTGTACGAAGGTGGGCGCGTCGATGCCGGACGCTTCTTGAAGGCCCGGTGGGATCTGCTTCCCGAGAAGAGCTACATGTGGGCCTCAGTGCAGACAGTCCGCGGCTGTCCGAAGCACTGTTCCTTCTGCTCTGTATGGCGTACCGACGGCCAGAAGCCTCGCATGCGCACTTCCGATCCGGTCATCGAGGAAGTCGTGCAATTGCGGCGGCGCGGATTCCGCTTCATCGCGCTGGCCGATGACAATTTTTACCCCGTATCCTTCACTGACCTGGAACTGGCGCGCAAGCAGAACAACGCCGAGCGCGTGGCCGAACTGGAGAACCTGCGCGCCGAACGGTTCCACTTGATGGAGCGGCTCGCGGAGTTGCCGTCGGACATGATCTTCTTCACCCAGATCACGATGGAGGCCGCGGAAGATCCGGCGTTTTTGGCGGCCATGCGCAAGGCTCGTATCAAGGGCGCTCTGGTAGGCGTGGAGGCCGTGACTCCGGAAGGGTTGAAGTCGGTGTACAAGGATTTCAATCTTGCCGGCGATAAGCTCGCCGAGCGGCTGCGGACATTCAAAGAGCACGGTGTGCATGTGCTGGGCTCGTTCATCTTCGGACTTTCGACGGACCGCGCCGAGACGTTCGACGCAACGGCGGAGTTGGCGAAGATGGCAAAGCTCACGTTCGCGCAATTCGTGATGATGACTCCGTTTCCGGGCACGGTGGATTTCCAGCGTTGGGAGAAGGAGCAGGGCGACGGGATCGGCAAGGTGCAGGGCGTGCCGCTGAACCGCTATTGGCTGATACCGGGGCATCTGCGCCCGAAGCTCTATACGCCGCATCCGACCATGAGTCCCGACGAGATACGAATGCGCACGCAGCGGGTTTGGGACGATTTCTACAGTTTCAAAGCCATCTGGGCCCGGGCCGACTGCGTCAAGAGCCTCAAGTCGCGGCTGGCCTTCGTCCTCATCTCCAAGCTGTACCGGCAGATGTATGCGAACACGGGCATCGCCACGGACAGCGCGCGGCGCAAGAGCGCCAACCGCTGGGCACGGTGGATCGCAAAGCCGTGCCGTTTGCTGTTCCAGGGCAAGCCGATGCCGGAGTTGAACGTGCCGCCGTCCGGCGGTTCCTCGCTGCCGATCTTGGGGCAGTCGTAGAAATTTCAGAATTTTTGAGCTTGTTTGCGGATTGATTGCGCCACCAGTTGAGTAGACAGGATAAATCCGACAGTCACTCAAGGAGGGCACCGATCCGTGCGCCGTTGTCTCTGTTCTTCTCTTTTCGCGATTCTTTCGCTTCTTCCCGCTCAAGCGGGGATTTTCGCTGGGCCGGGGGTCGCGGCTGCACCCGCATACCTTGATTTTGCCCAGCCGGGTTTCATGACGTGGGACGCGTCGAATCTCACGTTGGTCGATACGGTGGATGGAATGAAGTTCACTGGATCGTTGAGCGGCACGTTCGACGGGACGAATTTCGGCGGCCCGATTGCGGGCGTCGTATCGCTGCATGCGTCGCGTGAGATCGCCGTTGCCCTCGGTACGGCTGTGAATGTTCGTGCGGAACTGACCAGCGTAGTCACCGGCAGTTCCTCCAATGTGTTCTTTTACGGCGTCGGCAACTATGCCGCTCTCTCGCCGACGGCTCCGGGTAGTGGATCGCACTGCTTTGCCATTGGGCAATTGTGGGGGACGCCTCCGGGAGTGGGGCCGATCCCGTCGCTGGGCAGCATTCCATCCACCGGCACAAGCTGCGCCACCGAAACGGACCCGGTCTTCCTGACACTCAACACGACGGTGCAATTCATCTATGACGGCCTGGGCGGGCCAGGCTCAGTCACCATCGACTTCGGCAACTCGGCAATCGCCGAAGCGACTTTGGTGAATGCGGTTCCGGAGCCGGGGACGGTTCTACTGATGGCGTGCGGATTGGGGCTGGTTGGGCTGCGCCGGCGTGGGGCGTGAGCGCTACTGATTCGCCGCTGCCGCCTCGGCGCCGGTAAGCACGAAGTCCATCCACTGCACGGCAGTGTTACGCTTGGCCGGCGCCAGTTTGTCCGTTACCTTCACCAGCAGCATGTACTCGCCGGGCGTCATCTCCCTGCCGAGACGGAGTTGGCCGGCGGTCAACATGCGCTTGGGATCGAATCCCGCTCCCGGCTCGTAGGGCATCGTCTTTCCGGCGAACACCTGCTTGCCGTCGCGGAACACGGTGGCTTGGATGTCTACGCGCGGCTTCTTATCGCCGTCCATGCGCGCATTCAGCACCTGGAAGATGTAGAGCATCGTCTGGCCCTGGCGGAAGCTGCGCACGATGGGATTAGCGCGCGGATCCTGCGGCAGTTGCTGCCCTTCGGCCATCTGCGCTTTGTCGGCCGGGGAGCGCAGGTACAAGCCCGATAGCGCGAGACGCCCCTTCTTCACATCGGGCACTTCGATGAACTGGCTGGCCGAGCCTGCCTTGCCGCTGGAGGCGTCGCGAATGACGGCGCGCAGTTGGTAGGCTCCGGGCTTCTTGATGGGGTGGTGAATGGTGTAGGTAAGTCCGTTGGCGAGGGCTTGGCGATAGGTGTTGCCGCGCAGGTTGATGGTGAACGTCTTGTCGCTTTCGTCGATCGGGATGCCGTTGTCGCCGAAGGTGATGACCAGCGCATCGATGGTGGCTTTGTGCCATCCCTCTGCGTCCTGCTGGAAGGGTAGCTGCGACACATCGATATGGAGCAGCGAACTGACGTACGATCCGCCCTTGGCGTTTTCAGAATAGAGCGCTGTCAGCTTGATGGGCACGCCGCCGGAGCCGAAGGGTGAGGTCAGTGCGGCGAGCATCTGTTGTTGCCGGGTCTTGCGCGCGGGGCGCGCGTTGGAATCGGGGATGCCCAGAAACCCGGTGCGCGAACGCACCGTCAGTCCCGCGCGCTTCACCTTGACCTGGACCTTGTGATAGCTCTTGTTGAACGTGGCTTCGCCGGGGGAATAGCCGAGCAGGTAGTAGCCTTGCTGGTCTTCCAGCACTTTCGCCAGGCTGCCGGCAATGTCGTTGGAGTCGCGATAGAAGATGCCCCCCGTTTCGTTGGCCAGGTAGTGCAGGCCGTTTTGCGATTCGAAGTAATCGGAACGGCGGCGGCTCATACGGTCAGAGAAGGTGACGGGGTTAGGGTCGCTGGGGCCGCGTTCGTTGGCGCCGGGCTGGAGGGTGGGGAGCATGCGTGAATCGAGCGTGTAGATGACGACGCCGGCACGATTGGCGAGGTCGGTGAGGCGGCGTAATTGTTCCAGCACCATGTCGGTGTTGCCGTCGCTGTCGAGGATGCGCATGCCGTCGGAGACCAACACTACGCTCTTGCGCCCTGGCAGTTCGCGGAGGCCGTTCACCACATAGTTGATGGCGCCAAGCGTGCCCACCGAGAAGATGCGGTCGCGAAAGTTGTCCAGCGTGGCGAAGGCTTCTTCCTCTTCTTCGTCGCGATTGCCGAAGGCGCTGACGCCGCCGCGGCCGAGGGGATTCCATTTGACGCGCTCGACGGCCGCAAGCATCTGGCGCTTGTCGGCGGTGAAACTCTGCAATGCGCCCATGCCCGCGCCCGTGCGTACAACGGCCACCAGGTCGCCTTGCTGGATCTTCTCGTCGACGAATTTTTTCATCGCCTGTTGGGCGTATGCCATGCTTTCCCAGGACATGTTGAGATCGTCGACGACGACGGCGATGGTGCGCTGGATCTGATCCGGCTTCAACGCCACGGGCGGCGCCGGTGGGGCGGACGGATCGGCGGGCTTGGGTGCAGTGACTGAAGGGGCGGCGGACCGGACGAATTGGAAGCTGGTGATCTTCTGTGGTTTGCCGTCCTGAAGGAGTTCGAAGTCGGCGGCTTCGAGACCGGTTATGTGGCGGCCTTTGGCGTCGGTAACCACGGCATCCACTTGCACCAGGTTGACGGTGATGCGAATGACGTCATCCTGTTGTTGGGAGGTGGTCTGCTGCCCCAACAGAGCCATTCCGGCCAAGGCCGGCAGGAGACATCGCATGCTATCAGAGTAGCGGAGTTAGGAAACGAGAGCTTTCACCACGTTGCCATGCACGTCGGTGAGGCGGAAATCGCGGCCCGCGTGGCGGTAGGTCAGCTTCGTGTGATCGAAGCCCAGTTGATGCAGGATGGTAGCGTGCAGATCGTGGACGTGCACCTTGTTCTCCACCGCTTTGAAGCCGAACTCATCGGTGGCGCCGTAGGTTGTGCCGCCCTTGAATCCGCCGCCGGCAAGCAGATACGTAAAGCCGGGAACGTTGTGATCGCGCCCACAGCCTAATTTCTCCAATCCGCTGTTCTGGATCATGGGTGTGCGTCCGAATTCGCTGCCGATGATGACGATGGTTTCCTCAAACAGTCCCCGCGCTTTGAGATCTTCGATGAGGGCGGCGATGGGGCTATCGACTTTGGCGGCAAGTTTGGCGTGGACGCGAATGTCATCGTGATTGTCCCACGGCTGCCCGTTGCCGTAGTAGACCTGCACCATGCGCACGCCTTTTTCCACCATGCGGAGCGCCAGCAGACAGCCGCGTCCGAAATCGGAGATGTCGTAGCGGGCGCGGATTTTCTCCGGCTCCTTGCGGATGTCGAAAACATCGGTGGCTTCCGCCTGCAACCGGAAGGCGGACTCCATCGTTTGCACGGCGCCTTCGAGTTGCGTATCGGCGCCGGTACGAGCCAAATACTTGCGGTTGATCTGTTCCAGGAGCGAAAGCTGGTGGCGCTGCTCGTCGGCGGAAAGTTCCGTGTTGCGCAGGTGGTGGATGAGCTTTTCCGGCTCCACGGCGGAGTTCTGGATGTGGACCCCTTGATAGAGCGACGGCATGTAGCCGTTGGACCAGAGGGAACTGCCGAGCACGGGGAAGCCCGGACACAGCACCACGAAGCCCGGCAAATTCTGATTCTCGGTTCCGAGTCCGTAGGTGACCCACGCCCCCATGGAAGGGCGGCCCGGCAGTTGGTGCCCGCAATTCATCAATTGCAGCGAAGGGCCGTGATTGCCCGTATCGGCGTACATCGAGCGGATGACGCAGAAGCTGTCGATGTTGCGGGCGACGTGCGGGAAGATGTCGCTCACCTCGATGCCGCTTTGGCCGTGCTTGCGGAACTCCCATGGGGAGCGCATGAGACTGCCCGAGGCGCGGTCCGTTTTGATCTTCGGACCCGGCATAGGAGTGCCGTCGTACTTGGCAAGCGCCGGCTTGGGATCGAACGTATCCACCTGAGAGATGCCGCCGTTGAGGAAAAGAAAGATGACGTGCTTCGCTTTGGCGGGGAAGTGCGGCGCTTTTGGCGCCATGGGGTTCACCGCTCCTTGCAATGTGCCCTGCAGGCCGGCGATGCCGAAACCCGCTCCCAGTTTGTGCAGCCAGTCGCGCCGTGTCATGTGGATCTCCAGATTTAGGGGACGCTGGTGAACTCGCCCGACCCCAGCAGTACCTGCAAGTAGCGGGGCCAGGCCGAATTTCCCTTTGCCGTATATTCTATGCCAAGGCGGAGCTCTGCGGCATCCGGCTCCCGCGTGAACAGCAAGGCGTAGGCCCGGCGGATGCGGTTCTCCGGGCCCGCCGGGCTTTCCCGGTCCAGGCGCGCCGCCAGCGTCTTTGCCTGCGCCGCAATGAAGCTGCTGTTGAGGAAAAAGAGGCCTTGCAGCGGGCCGATGGTCGTAGGGCGCTCTTCGGTGGTGGCGTTCGGATCGGGAAAATCGAACAGCGACATTGTGGCATCCAGGCGCGTGCGGCTGACCGTGAGATACAAGGACCGGCGCTTGTTGTCGTCGCTCAGCGGCTTCGCCGCGCCCCCACGGGCCTTGTCGAGATTGCCGCTCACCGCAAGAACCGAATCGCGCAGAGACTCCATGTCGAGACGCGGGCGAGCGTTGGCTCGCCATAACAGCCTGTTGCCGGGATCCACCTGCGCGGCTGCCCCTTGGTTGGCCGAAGAAAGCCCGTAGGTATTCGAGAGCAGAATCTCGCGATGGATGGCTTTCAGCGAGTAGTTGGACTCCACCAGCTTGCGCGCCAGGTAATCGAGCAGTTCCGGATGGGAGGGGCGTTCGCCCATCTGGCCGAAGTTGGACGCAGTGCGGACAATGCCGGCGCCGAAGTGATGCTGCCAGAGCCGATTGACGATGACGCGGGCGGTGAGTGGATGGGCGGCGATGGCTTCGGCCAGTTCCTTCCGGCCGCTGCCCTGCTCGAAGCGTTTCGCTTCGCCGTCGCACAGCACGCTCAGAAACTGGCGCGGTGCGATCTCTCCGGGAGTCTTGTTGTCGCCGCGAATAGCCACTCTCACATCGGCGGGCTTGGGGCCTTCTTTCAGCGTATGCAGGAAGGGATACTGCGGAGGCAACTGCGCTTCCAGCGCTTTCAGTTCGGCCCGCAACGTGTCGAGATGCGCCTTGGCGAAGCCGCCCATCCAGCGGCCCATTTCCTTCGCTGCGTAGTAGTAGATGCCGGCGGGCGCCCGGAAGCCGTCGATGTTGTAGGGGCCGGAGGCGAGTTCCCGCCACTGGTAAAACTTCAACACCGGGAGCGAGACGATGTTGGTGTACTGGCGCGTGCGTTCGTCTTTCATGCCCTTCTTGCCGCCGAAGGCAACGTAGTTCTTGTCGTCCACTTCCTTCGATTCCTCGAACAGTTCGAGGACGAACTTCTGGTAGGCGCGCGCTGCCTGTTGCACCTGGGCTTCGGATGGCCCGCCATCGAGCACGGCGTAGAGATCCTTCATGTAGGGATGCTCTTTGTCGCGGCTCTTGAGGTACTCCACCCATCGGGACAGCGTTTCGTTGTCGAGCCCGGCCAGATCGGGCTGCCGCCCTTGCATCTTGTTCCAGGCAGCGGCAATGTAGCGGGCGGTGTGCCGGGCCAGTGTGTCGGCGAGGAGTTTCTGCTGGTCGGCAATGAAATCGTTGATCAGTTCCTTGTGCGCATCTACCTTCTTCTTTTGCGCCTCAAATGCCGCGGCTTCGGCATCGGAAACCAGCGGAGTCTGATGCGAGGCGCTGCTGCGGAAGATGCCCAGCAGAGAGTAGTAATCGCGCGTCGGGATGGGATCGTATTTATGATCGTGGCACTGTGCGCAGCCTACGGTCATGCCCAGGAACACTTTCGTCGTGGTGTCCACCTGGTCATTGGCGCTCGTCACGATGGCCTGGAAGCCGAGTCCCGGCAGCAGCGCGGCGCGTTCGGAGGGTGGCAGCAGGTCGGCCGCAATCTGGGCCTTGACGAAGGTGTTGTACGGCATGTCGCTGTTGAAGGCGTCGACCACCCAATCGCGGTAGCGAAAGGCATTGGGCAGTGGCGTATCGGTGCCCGCGGCCAGCAGGCCGTCGGAGTAACGAGCCAGGTCTAGCCAGTGGCGCGCCCACCGTTCTCCATAGTGCGGCGAAGCCAGTAGACGGTCTACTACCTTGGCGAAGGCATCCGGCGATGGATCGTTGCGGAACGCTTCGGCTTCTTCGGGCGTAGGCGGAAGCCCGGTGAGATCGAGCGTGACGCGCCGGAGCAGGGAAGTGCGGTCGCTGGGGGCATTGGGGGACAACTTGTTTTCCCGGAGCTTGGCCAGGATGAAGGCGTCCACTCCGGTCTTGATCCAGGCGCGGTCGCCCCCGGACGGCGGCGGCGCGGAGGAGAGCGGTTGAAAGCTCCAGAACTTGCGGTGTTCGGCCGTCACGGAAAGGGCTTTGGCGGTGGAAGATGGGGCTGGGGCCGATGCCGGCCAGACGGCGCCACGTTTGACCCAGTCTTCGAGCAGCGCAACTTCGGATGCTTTCAGCGGCGCGGTGGGGGGCATCTTGAGCCGGGCGTGCGTGCGCCGCACTGCTTGGATGAGAACGCTGCCGGCCGGATCGCCGGGGACGATGATTGCCCCGGACTTCCCGCCCGCCATGGCCGCTTCGCGCGAATCCAGCCGCAATCCGCCCATGGCCGATTGCGTGTGGCAAGCGTAGCAATTGGCGGCGAGCACGGGCCGGATCTTCGTTTCGAAGAACTCCGTGTCCTGTTGCGCGGGCGCGGCCCAGGCACACGCCGCAAGCAAGAATGGCAATCGCATGCGAGCCATTCTATCGCAGGGCGGGTAGAATGTTTCTATGAAACGCCGTGTCTTTGTTGGAACCGCCGTTACGGGCCTGTCGGCCAATTCTGTTTCCGCGCAACTGGCGAGCGGGGGCGGCATCCCGCAGCGCACGTTTGGGAAGACTGGAGAGAAGCTGACGGTGATCGGGCAGGCGGGTGGACGATTTCCGCTCATCTCCTTTGAGGAAGCCAAGGCCATCGTCCAGAGGGCTTACGACCTGGGCGTGAACTACTTCGATAACGCCCGTGTGTATTGGGATGGGCGGTCGGAGGAGGTTTATGGCGCGGTATTGCCGTCGTTCCGGAAGAAAGTGTTCCTCACCAGCAAATCGGCGGGGCGCACGAAGGCTGCGGCGGAAGCCGATCTGGAGCAATCGCTGCGCGCATTGAAGACGGATTATCTCGACCTGTGGCAGATGCACGCTGTCAGCGAGATGGCGGAGGTGGATCAGATCTTCGCTCCGGGCGGGGCCATCGAGGCGTTTGAGGCGGCGAAGAAAGCGGGCAAGGCGCGTTTCATCGGCTTCACGGGACATCGCGACCCGCATGTCCACGCGGAAATGCTGCGGCGCTACGACCGGTACGACACGATTCTCATGCCCCTTCATGCGGCCGATCCGACATACTTAAGTTTCGAGAAAATCGTGCTGCCGGAGGCTGTGAAGCGGGGCATGGGCATTCAGGGGATGAAGAACTTCGGCAACGCCAAGTTGTTGTCGATGCTGAGCGCCCGCGATTGCCTGCGCTATGTGCTGAGCCTGCCGATTCATTGCACGGCGATCGGCTGCACTACCATCGGGCAGTTGGAGGACGATGTGCGCATTGCCCGCGAGTTTCGTCCCTTCAGCGGGGAAGAAATGGCGGCTGTGCGGCGCAAGGTGGCGCGGGCGGCGGGTCCGGGATTAGAGGACTGGAAGCGCAACGTGGAACAGGCCGCGTCATTGAACATCTACGCCGGAGGCTGAGGGGCGCGGTTGCGAACACGGGCAGACTTCGGTACTCTGCTTTCGTGCGCCGCCATTGGATGTACGCCCTCATCGCGGTGGTTCTGCTTGCCGGACTCGTCTACGGCCAGCGGCGCTACCGTTCGCTCGACGACGAAGAGGACAATCCGGCGGCCGTTCCTCCGGACGCAACGGAAAAGACCGAATTTGTTTTTTCGCGCCTGCGCTATCCGTCGTTCCAGGGCGGATACCGCTGGAGGCGGGGTTCGTGGGCGACGGACTATCCCAAGGCGGACCGTCAGTTTCTGCAGGGATTGCGGCGGCTGACGCGGCTGCACGCGCGTTCGATGGAGAATGTCGTCGATCTCGACAGCGACGAGATCTATAACTACCCGTGGATTTACGCCGTGGAAGTGGGCTACTGGGGGCTGAACGATCTCCAGGCGCGCAAGCTGCGCGATTACCTCAACCGCGGTGGCTTCCTCATGGTCGACGATTTCCACGGCTCGTTTGAATGGGAGGTCTTCTACGACAGCCTGCGTCGCGTGTATCCGGACCGGCCCGTCGTCGAGATCGAGAATGCCGATCCGATTTTTCACGCCATCTACGATTTGGATGAACGCGTGCAAGTGCCCGGTGTGCACATCGTCGGCAGCGGCCGGACCTGGGAGCGGGATGGGTACGAGCCCAAGTGGCGCGCCGTGTTCGATGAGCGCAACCGGATTACAGTGGCGATTTGTCACAACATGGATTTGGGCGATGCCTGGGAGTGGGCCGATCATCCGGAGTACCCGGAGAAGTTCGCCTCCGTCGCCTACCGCGTGGCCGTGAACTACATCGTTTATTCGATGACGCACTGAGTGCGCCTTACTCCACCTCTTTCCAGTCGCCGGTTTTCTCCGTGCAGCTTTCATCGGCGCAAACCTGGAAAAGCGTCACTGGATGCATTTCCCAGGCCGTGGCGCGCCAGCACTTGGACTGATCCGCTCCCGTCATGGCGCAATTCTGCGAAGCGATGTTGTGCTCGTTGTCGAACATGAGCTGGCCGGCCACGCGTACTTTGCGGCCGACGGCTTTGCGCAAGGTCTCCTTATTCCACGACGTGCCGTTGGCGAAGCGAACGTGCGGAGTCATCTCCACAATCACGCTGGTGCGCTTCAGTTCGCGCTTCTCCTCGGCGGAGAGCGCTTTCCTCGAACGGAGCTTTTCCGCCAGGCCTGCGTCGTAGCCGATGCCCAGGTGGAAATCCGCGTTCTCTTCGCCGGTGAGTTTGCAATTGCTGGTTTCGGCGGTGCCTTCCTGAAGGTAGTAAAGGAAACCCACTGAGGCGATGATCTGGCCTTCGCCCATCGCCGCCAGTTCCTTCTGAAAATCACCGTGGTTCTTCTTGCCCAGCCCTTCCGGCAACTTGCGGTCGAGCTTGGCGAAATCGGCGCTGGAGTTCAGATACGGCAGTGCGGCGGGGTCGGCGGGCGCCGGCAGCAATTGGTTCTTCATCAGGTTCAGGAACGGATCGTAGCGGCCGCCGGGTTTGTCGGTGCAACCGGTGGGGTAATCGTTGTGGCAATCGACAAAGGATTCGACATCCTCGCATTCGACGATTGGCGCCTTGCTCACGGTCTTGTCGATCCTGGCGCGCCCGTCGGGAAGAACGGCGTTCTGCATCAACAGTCCCAAGGCCAGCGGGACGAACGGCGCCAGCTTGACGCCGCTGTTATTCTTTGCCATCGCCCGTACCTTCCGCCGCGCCTCCGGGCTTAGGATTGCCCGCCGGCTTCGATTCACTGTCCGGCTTGGCGCCGGCATCGACGCTCTTCGACACGGCGAACGTGCTGGCGCTGATGCCCAGCAGTGTCAGAACGGACGCCGGAATCTCGGGGATGGCCTGCGTGTGGAGCACAACCAGAAAGAAGCTCAGAGCGACGACGAAGGTGAACACCAGCAATTGAAACCGGCCCATGCTGGCATCGCCTTCGCTATCGGAGATGAGGTGCTTCAGATCCATCTTGCCCGCCGCGATGAGCACGGCGATTTGCAGGCCGAGCAGCAGGACGATGAACAGCAGCACGTAGCCGGTGCTGATTTTGAGCGTGTCCAACCGTTGCGCTTCCGAGCCCTGGTTGAAGGCCACCAGAGCGGCGAGCACACCGAGGGAGATGAGAATGGTCGCGTAGCGCGAGATGGTTTCACTCATTTTCGTTGCAGCCTTTCGGAGAGAATGGAAAGAAATAGAGGCACGGCTTTGGAGCCCATGAACAAGGCGTGACTGCCGCCTACCAGCAGCAGCAATTCCTGCGGAGGATCGGGGAGTTTGGCGGGGTTCTGAGCGACGAGCGAAAGATAATGCATGGCGCCGCCGATGGAGAGAACCAGCATTTGCAGGCGGGCAGGGCTATGCGAGCGCCCTTCGCTATCGAGCAGCAGCCCTTTCGTGCGAATGCCGCCGGTCAGCAGCCGGTAAAGCACAGCGGCGGCGAGCAAGCCAAGAAGCAGGGCTGCTCCCTTTGCCGTCAGCTCTATCAATTGTTCGTGCATTGCCGGATAGCTCGGTCAGAATAACGGAGCCATGTGGGAAAAGCAATGGTTATTTTTGTTTGTCCGGCTCCGTTTATCCTTCGCCAGACGCCAGGCTGCGGCGTGCGCGTAACGAAGCTCACAAATCAATCGCGGAACAGGCGCTTGGCGATCCCAGCTACGTGTCTGCCCTGGAATGCGGCGATGGCCAATTCGTTCTCGCTGGGCTGGCGGGCGCCGTCTCCGCCCGCGATCGTGGTTGCGCCGTACGGGCTCCCGCCTGTGATCTCCGCCATGCTGGTCTGGCGCGATTCCGAATAGGGGACGCCGGCGATGACCATGCCGTGATGCAGCAGCGTGGTGTGGAAGCTGGTGAGCGTGGTTTCCTGTCCCCCGTGCTGTGTGGCGGTGGACGTGAAGACGCTTCCCACTTTGCCGATCAGCCCGCCTTTGAACCAGACCTGCCCGGTCTGATCGAGGAAGTTGCGCATCTGGGCGCACATGTTGCCGAAGCGTGTCGGCGCCCCGAAGACGATGGCGTGCGCCTCGGTCAACTTCTCCGGCGTCGCATACGGCACACCGGCGAACGCGGCGCGGGCGGCCTTGGCGCCGGTGCGTTCGAGCGCGGCATCGGGCACCAGTTCGGGGACTTGCAACAGTTCCACTTCGACCCCTTCGATCTCGGCGGCCCCTTTCGCCACAGCTTCGGCCATCTTGTAAATATGGCCGTACATGCTATAAAACACCACTTGGACTTTGATTGCCATGCATCCTCTGATGTCGGCCCGGCCGGTTACGTTGCGAGAAACTTCTTGACGTTGCGAATTGCCTGCCGCGTGCGGTGATGGTTCTCAATCAGTGCAAACCGCACATGCCCTTCTCCCATCGGTCCGAATCCGATGCCCGGCGAAACGGCAGTAAGCGATTTTTCCAGCAGCAGTTTCGCGAACTCGAGCGAACCCAGGTCGCGGAAGCGTTCGGGAATCGGCGCCCACACAAACATCGACCCGCGCGGCTTTTCCACCGGCCAGCCCGCCCGCGTGAGCCCGTCGCACAGCACGTCGCGCCGCTTTTCGTACATGTGGCAGATCTTCACCGTCTCTTCTTCGCAATCCCGCAAGGCGACGATGGCGGCGATTTGCAGCGGTTGGAAAATGCCGTAATCCAGGTAGCTCTTGATCCGCGTGAGCGCTTTGATCATGCGCGGATTGCCCAGACAAAAGCCCACCCGCCACCCCGCCATGTTGTAGCTCTTCGACATGGAGAAAATCTCGACCGCATGCTCCTTGGCCCCGTCCACCTGCAGGATGCTCGGCGGTTTATAGCCATCGAAGCCGATGTCGGCGTAGGCGAAATCGTGAACGACCATCGACCCATGTTTGGCCGCGAGTCCGATTACGGTTTTGAAGAAATCGAGTTCCACCGTATGTGTCGTCGGGTTGTGGGGAAACGAAATGAGGATCATCTTCGGCTTGCGCGCCGATGTCCGGTACAGGTCCTCGAGCCGGTTGAGAAACTCCTCAGGCGACGGCATCGGCAGCATGCAGGCGTGCCCTTCGGCCATGATGACCCCGTATTGGTGAATGGGATACGCCGGGTTCGGTGATACCACGGTGTCGCCCGGGCCGATAACGGCGAATAGCAGGTGAGCGAGCGCGTCTTTCGCGCCGATCGTCGAGATTGCCTCTGTTTCGGGATTGAGTGTAACGCCGTAGTTGCGCTCATAGCGCTTGCAGATTTCCAGCCTTAGATTGGGCAAACCGCGCGACATGCTGTAGCGGTGGTTCTTCGCATTGCGGGCTGCCTCAGCCATCTTCTGAACGATGACCCGCGGCGTTGCTCCGTCCGGGTTTCCCATCCCGAAATCCACTACGTCCTGTTGTGCGGCGCGCAGCTTTGCCTTCATCTCGTTGACGACGGCAAAGACATAGGGAGGCAGTTTCTGAATGCGATAGTACTCTTCGGTGTCCAAGGGCATAAACTTTCTATTATGGCGCGAGTGAGGGTCATTGGTGCAGGACCGGCGGGCACGGCAGCGGCCATTGCCGCCGTTTCGGAAGGCGCTGCCGTCGATCTGTTCGAGAAATCCCGCTTCCCGCGCCATAAGGTGTGCGGCGAGTTCCTCAGCCCGGGCGCCCTCGGATTGCTGGAGACGCTCGGCGTGGATTGGCGCGCCTTGCAGCCGGCCACCATCCGGGGCTTGCGGCTCTGCTTCCCACGGCGCGAGTCCCACGGACGTTTGCCGGAAACTGCTTTCGGATTGAGCCGCTATGCGCTCGATGCCGCACTCCTCCAGCGGGCCATCGGCGCCGGCGCGACGCTCATCAGGCAGCCGGGTGAGGCCGCCGGCGGTCCCGCCGTGATTGCCACCGGCCGGCACAGCGCCGCTACCAAGGGCCGTCGCCTCTTCGCGTTCAAGGCCCATTTTCAGGGTCCCCCCTCGGACACCATGGAGCTGTTCTTCGAACGCGACGGCGCCTACGTCGGTGTGAATGCGATCGAGGCCGGACGTACCAACGTGTGCGGATTGGCCGGCGAAGACGTCCTCTCTGCCCATGGCTTTGAAATCGATTCCTACTTGCACTCCCTGCCGCGCGTGAAGGATCGTCTCAGCGCCTGCAAGCGCGAATGGAACTGGATTCGTACCGGCCCGCTCGTTTTCGAAAGCCGGCTAAAATATAGTACGGATTTTTCAAAGTACTATGCAGGAGATTCGCTATCCTTTATTGACCCATTCACCGGCTCGGGAATTCTGTCCGCTCTCTGTACCGGAATTCTAGCCGGCAAAGCCGCTGCGCGCGGAAATAGTGGGGAGGAATACTATCGAACCTGTAACAAGTTGCTCGCTCAGCCGAAGGCCGTTGCAGCGATGTTTCGCCTATCGATTGAATGTGGCGCGGCAGCATACCTGGAGCGCTTTATTCCGAATCGTATCCTGTTCCGCTGGAGCCGCCCCCAGCTTCCTTTAAGCTTTTGAAAATAAAGCAAAAAAGCCGGTGAGTACTCGGAGGAAGATACTCACCGGCCGGTCTTCCGCATGTCACCATGCAGGGACCTACCCTAAGTGACGCACGCAGGCACAAACCTGTGTACGCACACATTTGGGTTGCGGTTATTGGATCAATGATATACCAGAAACCTTAATTTCCGGTACGGCAGATCTTAAATTTTTCAGTGCCCGGTGAGGAAAGCGTAGTAGGCCATAACGAGAATAATTACCGAGCTGGAGATCAACAGTGACCCTGTCATGAACCATCCAGCCCGTACCGCCTGGGGCATACGTTTGAAGCGTAAGTACAGCGCCCCGATGGCGATCACCGGTAGCATCGCCGCCTGGCAGATGCCGCCCAGTTTCACCATCCAAACGGGAGATTGTACCCCGTAGAAGAACGCCACCGCGATCAGGATCAGAGCCCACACAAACCCGTTGCGGTACCGCACGCGGGCCGCGTAGTCGCCCGCCGGAAAGAAGCCCAACAGCCGCGCCATGTCGGCGAAGACGCGCGAATTGGCCGCCGTTGCTGCAAAGATCGTGCCGTAAAGCGTGGCGATCGCGCCTGCGTAAAAGAGCCACACCGACCAGCCGCCCAGCGTCTGCGTATACATCCTGCTCAGCACCGGAATCATGTCTTTCGAGGCGGGAACAAGACCCTGCGAGTTGAGCACACCCGCCCCAAGCAAATAAAACGCGATCGTCGCCACCGTGTAAATGATCATCGACGCGATGATGTCCGCGTTCATGACCGCTATCCATCCGTCGGCGCGGCGTTTCCAATCCGCTGAGCCGTCCGCCGGTCCCGTGTAGCGGGCGTAGCCTTTTTCCACGCACCAATAGGGATACATGAACAGTTCGGCCGCACCGACCCCCGTGATGCCGAACACCGCCACCGCGCTGGCCAGCCCCGCCGGCGGCAATTGAAAGCTCACCCCTTGCGCCAGTTTGTCCCAACTGAAAAACTCCGGACGCGAAGTTAGCATCAGCGCACACAGGAACGTGAGCATCGTGAACAACCCCACCTTGATGGTGGCCAGTTTCTCCACTCGCTCGTAACCGCCGCCCAGCAGAAGAAACAACGTAATCACGGCCAAACCCGGCACCCACAGGTTGACGGATACCGACGGCATCAGTTGATTCAGAACCTGCGCCACACCGGCGAACATGGCCCCGATCTGGAACAGCGTCATGATCACCATAAACGCCCAGGCCCACACAACCCAGTTCACTCCCAACTTCGGACCGGGGACGTTATTGAACCCGGCGAGTCCCGTTTCCCCTGTCGCAATCGAGTACCGTCCGAGCTCGGATTGCACCACCGGCTTGATAAAACAACTGATCAGAATCACCCACAGCGCCACGTAGCCGACTTCGGCCCCCAGTGTGGTCGTGGCGATCAGTTCTCCCGATCCGACAATCGACGCGGAAAGAATCATCCCCGGGCCGATCCGGCGCAGCATGCCGCCCAGCGTGCGTGGCGGCTCCTCGATATCGGCCTGGTGAAAGGCATAGGGATCGTGGACGGCGCCGGGTTCCGTCTGCTTCGCCGGTACAGTGGAGGACATCTTGGCTATGCTACCGCAAACCGGCGCTATGAGAGAATAACGGGACCGCGTACCCTCATGACTCACCGCCAAGGCGTTCTCATCCTGTTGATCCTGCTCTTCGCCATCACCTACCTGGACCGCGTATGCATTTCCGTCGCCGCCCCGCGCATTCAGGCTGAATTGAATATCGACCCCGTCGGTTGGGGCTGGGTGACGGGCATGTTCACACTCGCCTACTGCCTCTTTGAAATCCCCACCGGGATGATGGGAGATCGCATCGGTCCCCGTCGCGTGCTCGCGCGCATTGTCCTCTGGTGGTCCGCCTTCACCGTGATGACAGGCGCGGTGTCCAATTACTATTTGCTGTTGTTCATCCGCTTCTGCTTCGGGGCCGGTGAGGCCGGGGCGTTCCCGAATTCTTCCGTCGTCGTCGCGCGCTGGTTCCCCGTGACGCAAAGAGCCACCATTTCTGCCGTCACACTCATGGCGAGCCAGATCGGCGGGGCCATGGCGCCCCTTCTCGTCATCCCCATCCAGACGCATTATGGGTGGCGGGCGACGTTCTATGTCTTCGGCGTGCTCGGCGTTTTCTGGGCGGCGGCCTGGTATGCGTGGTTCCGCGACTCCCCAGCCGAAATGAAGGGCGTATCCGCCGCGGAACTGCGCGGCGTGGAGGCCCCGATGCGTGGCGCCGGACACCGCCTGCCGTGGGGCGCTGCCCTGCGCAGCCGCAGCGTGTTGGCCCTCATGATCGCCGTGGCCTGCTACGCCTATGTCTTCAATTTCTACCAGACGTGGTTTCACACGTTTCTGGTCAAGGGGCGCGGATTCCCCGAGAGCCGCTTGTGGATGTCGGCTGCCCCGTTCGTCATTGCTGCCCTATCGACGATGCTCGGAGGCGTGTTGAGCGACTATTTGGTCCGGCGGTTGGGACCGAAGGCGGGCCGAAGGGCTCTCGGCATGGGCTCCTTGAGCGCCGCCGGCGTGTTCGTCCTGGCGGCAATGATGGTCCGCGATCAGACGCCTACGGTGCTCTTTCTCGGATTGACCTACGGAGCCATCACCTTCCAGCAAGCAGGTGTCTTCGGCGTACTGCTCGACATCGGCCACAATTACGCGGGGGCCATGGGCGGGCTGCTCAATACCGCCGCCCAAATCGGAGGACTGACCGGCTCAGTCCTGTACGGCTACATCGTCAAGCACGCCGGGAATTATGAAGCCCCGTTCTTACCCATGGCTGCCGCCCTATTCCTCGGCGCGTTTCTCTGGACTCGGATCGATGCCTCCCAGGAACTCAATAGCCCCTGATACAGCCAGCCGCTCCTCAGGGCAGTATGGCGACAATCCGCGCAGGGCCCCCCGTGCCTCCTTTGATCTTCATCGGCAGAGCAATCAGCGTTGCCCCTTTGGCCGGTAGCTTCTCCAGATTCGCAACGTTTTCGAGCCCGTACAGACCTGCCCCGTACAGCACGCGGTGAACTATGAAATCCTTCGATTGGCCGTAGTCGATGCTCGCCGTGTCGATGCCGAGACCCACAATTGCGCGCTCTTTGACCAGAAATTCCGCCGCTTCGCGCGAGACGCCTGGAAAGTGCAGGTTCGCCACATCGCCGGGTTTATCCGAGCCCAGGTACCGCTTCTTATCCGGCCAGAACCGTCCCCATCCGGTCCGCACCAGCAGCACGCTGCCATTCGCGATACGGCCATGCTTCTGCTCGAACGCCCGGAGATCTGCCGGCGACAGGCGGTAGTCGGGGTTGCGCCCGCACTGCGATGAGATATCCACCGTCAGCGCGGGCACGATGAGTTTGGAAACGGGGATTTGCTCCGTCGACAGCCCGCCCTCGGCAAAGTGAATCGGGCTATCCAGGTGCGTGCCGCCGTGCTCGTTGGCGCCATAGTTGGCCGAGGAATAAAAATAGCCGCCGGGCGCCTTTCCCCATTGGGCCTTCTCCCAATGAAATCCCGGCGACGTGGGCCAGTAAATGGTCTTTTCATCGAACGTGTAGGTGAGGTCGACAGCCTTGGAGCCTTCGATGGCCTGGCCGCCGCAAACACAAACAGCGAGCATTCCCAGCACAGCGGTTTTCATCTCTACATGCTACTTCACCAGTTGCATGCCCATTCCGGCGGCGCCGCGGGTTTGGGGCGCAAGCCGCTCAAATCGGCGCGCCAAACCGTATGGAGCTCCCCATCCATGCATTCGGCCATGACCAGTTCGCACCGCCTGGTGGCCAGCAGCAGCCGCCCCCGGCGGTCCCAATCGCACCACACCGCATCTTCGAGCGGCTGCAAAGAATGGGCGCTCTGCAGCAGATAGTCCGGGCGCATGCCCTCCCCGCGATTGAGCAGGAGCAGCACGCACTCGCCGAGCGGTTGTTTGCGGCCCAGCGTGCCGGCGCCCTGTGTGAGCCAGCCGCGCTTGCGCTCGTTCCACACAACCCGTTCGTCCCACTTGCAACTCATCGGGTGGCATGCGGCCTGGCCCGCAAATGCGCCGTGAAAGGGGGCATCTTCCAGGCAGCCGTGGATCTCCAGACGATCGCCGGATGCGAAACGGCAACCCCAAGTCCAGCTCCCGGCCGTCTTCCATGCGGCCAGGGCATGGAGGTACGGCGGTCTCGACACAGCGAAATAGCTCGCGGGCCAGTTGCGGGCATTGGCCTTCAGGGCGAAGTATCCGAGCAGTCTCCCGTCAGGGGAAACATCGCATCGCCTCGGGTAGAGTGCGCCGTGAAACCAGGCGCCGGCGCTCAGAGCTGGCTCATCGAGCCGCCATTCGAGCAGATGCCACCATGCCGAGGGACCGCGGCGGAACACAACCGCCCTGTCGGCGTGTGTCGCGGGAATGACGTAGAGAGGCATGGGGCGTGTCGGCCTTCTTGACAGTCCTTGGGAGAACCTGCAACGCGATAGTAGCACCTGGCGCGGCGATTTTCGCTACCATGCAATCCTATGGCGTTTCGCATCCGGCCCTTCTACAACTTGGACAAGCCCGTGGGAAAGGGAAAGTCCAACGTGCGCGACGACGTCGGACTCGTGCAGTTCTTCCTCAACAACATCCGAAAGAACCCGCAACTGATGTTGGGCAACATGAAAACCCCCTCTTCGCAACTGAGGGTCACCGGCATTTTCGACAACCCGACCCACGACTGGATTGTGGCCTTTCAGACCGCGGTCAAGGCCGGATTCCAGCCCGGCCTGTTGGTGGACGGCATCATCGACCCCGCCCGTGGCTACACCTCACAAAAAACCTCCATCACCCATTCGACCTACTGCATCGTGCTCCTCAACAACGCTTACGAGTCATCCAACAAGGACCTCTTTTCCCACATCTGGGACGACAACGACATGTTGCCCGACATCGGCAAAAAGCTAAAAGACGACGCCCGCTAAGCGCGCGCGCAAGACTAATCTTCTGTCTCACCCCCCAAACCTTACCCCACGCATATCCCCCTCATTCAAATACCGCACGTGCATCGCAAACGCATTCTGCGCCGAGAACGGCTCGTGCCCCTTCCTCGCCACCGCCAGGTATTCCCGCAGCGGCTCGCGGAAATCCGGGTGGGCACACTTCTCGATGATGAAATGCGCCCGCTGATGCGGATCCTTGCCGCGCAGATCCGCCACCCCCCATTCCGTCGCCACCACCTGCACCGAATGCTCGCTGTGATCCATATGGCTCACCAGCGGTACGATCGTCGAGATCTTCCCCCCTTTCTGCGTCGACGGGCAGGAAAAAAACGATAGATAGGCATTGCGCGTGAAGTCGCCCGACCCCCCGATCCCGTTCATCATCTGCTGCCCCATCACATGCGTCGAGTTGACGTTGCCCCCCACATCGATCTCGATCGCCGTATTCATCGACACAATCCCCAGCCGCCGCACGATCTCCGGGTGATTCGTGATCTCCTGCGGACGCATCAAAATCCGGTCCCTGAAATAATCGAGGTTGGAATAAACGCGCCGCATCATCTCGTCGCTCAGCGTGAACGCGCACGTCGAGGCGAACTTCACCCGCCCGCTCTCAAGCAGCGGAACCACCGAGTCCTGCAGCACCTCCGTGTACATCTCGAAGTCCGGGATGTCAGGGTGCCGCCCCAACGCGTCCAGAACGCTGTTGGCGATGTCCCCCACCCCCGATTGCAGCGGCAGAAAAGTCGCCGGAATGCGCCCCGCACGGATTTCGTCCACCAGGAAATCCGCTACATTCTGCCCGATCCGTTCCGTCACCGGCGTCGGCGGACTGAACGCCCCGTTCTCATCCGCCTGGTTCGTATAGACGATGCCCGCGATCTTCTTCGCATCGACAAAGCAGATCGGAGACCCCGCCCGGTCGGAGGCGCGGAAAATCGGAATGTCCTGCCGCGTCGGCGGATCCTGCGGCTCGAAAATATCGTGCATCCCCAGCAGCGCGGGCGAGTGGAAGCTGTTGCACTCGATCAGAATCTTCTCCGCCGATTGCAGATACGTCGGCGTCGCCCCCACAGACGAGGTCAGCACGATGCCTCCCCCCGCCAGCACGTCCGCCGCCTCGACAATCGCCCAATGCACCGGACCCAGGAATCCATAGCGTACGTTCTGCGGCAGAATCGACAGGTGCATGTCCACAAAACGCACCTTGCCCGAATTGATCTGCGCCCGCAGCGTCGGATCCGACTGATAAGGCGTGCGGAAGCGGATCGCCTCGGCCTTGGCCAAAGCGCCGTCCAACGACGGCCCCGTGGAGGCCCCCGTCAGCACTCCGATCTGAAACGGCTGGCCCGCTTCGTGCAGCGCCTGCGCCTTCTGCGCCAGCGCCAGGGGAATGGCCTTCGGCGACCCGGCGGGCGTGAATCCGCTGAAGCCGATCGTTGCCCCGTGCGGAATGAGGCCCGCGGCTTCTTCAGCCGTGAGCGTGGGGAAGGGTAGCGACATTACTGATCCTTTCGTGAATGGCCGTCCCGCTGCGGTTCGTGAAACAGCTCCAGCAGACGGCGGGCGGCATGCGTGGCCGTGCACGCCCCATCGAGCACCTGCCGTTCCAGCCCCGGCAGCGCGGCGGCTACCCGTGGATGGCGGCGGAACTCGGCTTCCATCATTTCCTGCACTTCCGCCTTCATCCAATCGAGCGACTGCCGCCGGCGCTGTTCCGCGCCCGCCCCCGAGGCCGTTTGCTGCCTCTGGTGCTCGAGGATGATCTCCCAAATCGCGGGTATGTTCTCCCCCGTCAGCGAGGAGCAGGAGATCGTGCGCGGCAGCCATCCCCCCGCCGGAGGACGAAATAAGTGGAGCCCCGATTCGTAGGCTTTCCGTGCCAGCTCGGCGCGCCCCACATTGTCTCCGTCGGCTTTATGGATGGCGACGAGGTCGGTCATCTCCAAAATGCCACGCTTCATTCCCTGCAATTCATCGCCCGCTCCGGGAATCAGCAGCAGCAAAAAGAAATCCGTCATCGAACGCACCGCGATTTCCGATTGCCCGACGCCAACTGTCTCAATCCAAACGTTCTCGAACCCCGCCGCCTCCACCAGCAGCATCGCCTCCCTCGTCCGCCGCGCCACCCCGCCCAAGTGCCCCCGCGCGGGCGATGGCCGCAGAAATGCGCGCTCCTGCGCAGCCAGACGCTGCATCCGGGTCTTGTCGCCCAGAATGCTCCCCCCCGAAACCGGGCTCGACGGGTCGATCGACAGCACCGCCACCGATTCGCCGCGCTCTTCGATCAGGTGCATCCCTATGCGGTCGAGAAACGTGCTCTTCCCTGCGCCCGGCGGGCCGGCTACCCCGATGCGGCGCGTCCGTCCCGTATGCGGCAGACAGGCGTCCAGCACCTGGCAAGCGAGTTCCCTGTCGCGCTCCAGTTCGCTTTCCACCAGCGTGATCGCCCGCGCCAGCACGACGCGGTTCCCCGCCAGCACTCCGTCGATATACTGCCTCGCAGCCAGGCGTTTCATCGCGCCAACATCACTCGGCCTCCAGCAGCAGGCGCAGAATGCCCGCCGCCGCCGCCGGTATCACCGTGCCCGGCCCGAATACCGCCGCCGCACCGCTCGCCAGCAGATGCCCGTAATCCTGCTTCGGTATCACGCCTCCAGCCACCACTACGATGTCCCCCCGCCCCAGCGCCGCCAGTTCGGCGATCACTTCCGGCACCAGCGTCGAATGGCCCCCGGCCAGCGTCGACACCCCAAGCACATGCACGTCGTTTTCCGCCGCCTGCCGCGCCACCTCTTTCGGAGTCTGGAACAGCGGCCCGATATCCACGTCAAACCCGATATCGGCAAACGCCGTGGCGATCACCTTCGCTCCCCGGTCATGCCCGTCCTGCCCCATCTTCGCCACCAGAATCCGCGGCGGGCGGCCCTCTTTGGCCCGGAACCGGTCCACCAGTTGCCGCGCGGCGGCGAATTCTGCGTTGTCCATGCTCTCCTTGGCGTAGACGCCCTGTACGGTCTGGGTCTGGGCTCGATAACGGCCCCATACGGCTTCCAGGGCGGAACTGATCTCCCCCAGCGTAGCGCGGCAGCGCGCCGCCGCGACAGCCAGATCGAGTAGATTGCCTTCCCCCGTCTCCGCGCACCGCCTCAGCCCCGCCAGCGATTCCTCCACCGCCGCGCCGCTGCGCGTCCGCTTCAATTCCTCCAATCGGGCCAGTTGCAGCGCCCGGACTTTGCTGTTGTCCACCTGCAGCACCTCGATCGGCGTCTCCTCCTCCGGCCGGTACGCATTCACCCCGACAATCTTCTCCAGCCCCGCGTCGATCCTTGCTTGCCTCCGCGCCGCCGCCTCTTCAATGCGCAGCTTGGGAAGGCCCGTTTCGATGGCCTTCGCCATCCCCCCCAAATTCTCGATCTCCTCGATGTGCCGCCAGGCCTGCTCCATCAACTGGCGCGTCAGCCTCTCCACGTGGAAGCTGCCTCCCCACGGGTCGATCGCCCGTGTGATGCCCGTCTCTTCCTGCAGCAGGATCTGCGTGTTGCGGGCAATGCGCGCCGAAAAATCCGTCGGCAGCGCGATCGCCTCATCCAAGGCGTTGGTGTGGAGCGATTGCGTGTGCCCGAATGCCGCCGCCATCGCTTCAATCATTGTCCGCGCTACGTTGTTGAACGGGTCCTGCGCCGCCAGGCTCCAGCCCGATGTCTGCGAGTGCGTGCGCAACGCCATCGACTTCGCGTTCTTCGGCCCGAACTCCCGTACAATCTTCGCCCACAGCACGCGCGCCGCCCGCAGTTTGGCAATCTCCAGGAAGAAATTCATCCCGATGCCCCAGAAAAAGCTCAGCCGCGGAGCAAACTGGTCGATCCCCAGCCCCGCCGCGATCCCCGTGCGCAGGTACTCCAACCCATCGGCCAGCGTATAGGCAAGCTCGATATCGGCCGTCGCCCCCGCCTCCTGCATGTGATATCCCGAAATCGATATGCAGTTGAACTTCGGCATCTTTGCCGCCGAATAGCGGAAAATGTCCCCGATAATCTTCATCGATGGCCCCGGCGGATAGATGTAGGTGTTGCGCACCATGAACTCTTTTAGAATGTCGTTCTGAATCGTGCCGCTCAACTGTTCCGGCTTCACCCCCTGCTCTTCCGCCGCCACAATGTAGAACGCCATCACCGGCAGCACCGCGCCGTTCATCGTCATCGACACCGACATCCGGTCGAGCGGAATCTGATCGAACAGAATCTTCATGTCCAATACGCTGTCGATCGCCACCCCCGCTTTCCCCACATCGCCCGTCACCCGTTCATGGTCGGAATCGTAACCGCGATGCGTCGCCAGATCGAAGGCCACTGAAAGCCCCTTCTGCCCGGCCGCCAGATTGCGGCGGTAAAAAGCGTTCGACTCCTCCGCCGTCGAAAACCCCGCGTACTGCCGGATGGTCCACGGCTGCAACACATACATCGTCGAATACGGGCCGCGCAGAAACGGAGGCAATCCGGCGGCAAAGTGCAACTGCTCCAAATCCGCCACATCGGGCGGCGTCACCGCCCTCCGCGGCGTGTAGTCCATCTTCGTGAAGTCCGGTTTCATGCGCTCACTCCCAGGCGGCTTTGCCACGTCTCCAGCGTTTCCGGCAGGTTGCTGCCCAGGTGGACGAATCCCGCCACTCCCGCCGCCTCCAGCCCCGCCACATGCTCTTTGGGATAGCCCGCGATCAGCACTGGCATCTGCGCTTCGGACAACACGCGCGGCGCCAGTTCCGGATACTCCGCATCGCTTCCGCACAGCACCACCAGCGAAGCCGGCTCCAGCCTGGAGCCTTCCCGGATCGCGAACCCCGCGCAGCCCAGGAAATTGCGGCAGAACCCGGCCCGGAGCTGGCTCATCTTCGCGTCTCCCAATTGCAACAACAACACCGTGGGCCGCTCGGCCCCGCCGGCGACGTGCCGCTCCGTGCGCAGCCGGATGCGCTCCAACAAGCCCGAAGCCCGCCAGCCGTCTTCTTCCATCGCCTCAATCCGCTCACCCGGATTGGGGTAGTTGTTCACCCCCACCAGCGTTGCCCGCCGCGTCGCGTAAGCCGATTCCCGCGCCTTGCGCGATGCCGCCAGCGCCTGCTCCAGCCCGCCCGACTCGCGGAACGAACCGAACCCTCCTCCTGCCTCGATCGCCTGAAACCGCTTCCAGGCTTCCTGGCCCAGCATCTCCGTCAGGGCTTCGATGTACCACGCCCCCGCCGCCGGGTCCGCCACGCCCCCCAGCGAACATTCCTCGCGCAGCACGTGCAGGATGTTCTCCGCCAGCCGCGCGTCGATGCCCGCCGCACGCACCCTGATCCAGTCCGCCCCCCCAATCGCTGCCGCCAGCGCTTCCGATGTCGCCCGCAGCAGGTTGTTGTTCCGGTCGAGCGCCGATTTGTTCCACCGCGCCGTCACCGCCTCAATCCGCAGCCCGAGCCCCGCGTTCTCGAACATCGCCCGCGCCGCGCGCAACTTGGCGATCTCCAACAGAAACAGAGGACCGCCGGCAAAGCGCACCGTCGGAGTTTGCGTCTTCCAATCGGCCACCGCCGCCGCCAGCGCGAACGCCAGTTCCTCCACCGCCGTCGCCCCCGCATCGGCGAAAACCGAGGCGTCCACATCCACCGCCACCTCGCCCTGCTGCCAGCTCGCAGGGCTCTCGATGGCCAGCGCCGCCGGCGCCGTTTCCATCGTGTAGTAAGGCCGCACCGAAAGCCCTTCCGGCGTTCGCCAGACCAGCTTCTTCTCGTAATCGGCCCCTTTCAAATCGGCCGCGATCTGCGCTTCCCATTCGGCGGCGGAGACGGGAGGGAATCCGCTGTTCATGCCGCTTCCTCCACAATCTCCACCAGGTAGCCGAACGCTGCGTCTTCCCGCGACTTGGGATGGACAAAGAAAACCGTGGTGCCGCGCGAGCCTTTCCGCGGCGCCGCGTCCAGTATCTTGAACCCCGCCGCCTTCATCGCCGCAAACGCCGCCTGCGCGCTCTCCACCCGGTAGGCGATGTGGGCAAAACCCGCCCGTCCGCCGTTCTTCTCAATCTGCTTGGCCACCGGCGATTCCGCCGTCAGCGGTTCCAGAAGCTGAATCAGATTCGGCCCTGCGCCGATGCGCAACAGCACTTCCCGCACCTGGTCTCTCCCCAGCACGTCTTCGCGGTGAAACTCGCTGAAGCCGAGCGCGGCGTAGGCCGCCACCTGGGCCTCCAGTTGCCCCTCCGGAACGGCGATGGCGATATGATCCACGCACACTATGCCCGGAATGTCATTCGAAAGCGACAAGGACTTGTCCTCCTTGGACGGCGTCGCCGGCCTTCACCGGCAGCGATGCTACTTTCCCCGCAATCGGGGCGGTAATATTGGTCTCCATCTTCATTGCTTCCAGCACCAGCAGGACATCGCCCGGCTGGATCGATTGCCCCGGCTGCGCCAGCACCTTCGTCACGGTGCCGGCGATCGGGCTGCGGCACACCTTATCTTCATTCTCCACCGGCGGGCCGCCCGTGGCGGGGGCAGGGGGAGGGGCCACGGGCGCCGCGCCGATCCGCGTCGGGGAAGGCGGCAGATACACCGGCTGCTGCGGCTCCGGTTCGCTCGCCTCCACATCCACTTCGTAAGTCCGGTCATCCACGGTGATTTTCAGTTTCATGGGGAATCTCCTTCATTCATGGCGCACGGCCAGCGCGTGCGATGCCTGTATGCTCACCCGGCCCTGCTGCGCCCATGCCCCTGAGCCGATCAGCCGGATCT
>JAEUQG010000437.1 GCA_016789755.1 Bryobacterales bacterium | reverse complement strand
ACGGCGGGGACTCCGTTTTTCGTGCCGCTGCCATTGCCGCAGCCGGGCGCGGTGTTTATCGACGGCATCCGGCTGCCATATGTTTTGCAGACGACGCAACCGGCGGGAACGCAGGCGGCGGCGAATCCTGCGGGTGTGTTTGTTGTCGCGCCGCGGGATGGAGCGGCGGTGCCGGACGGGTATCTGATCGGGCCGCGGGCGGGGAGCGTGTTGAGCGTGGCGGATGTGGATGGGATTGTGCAGCGGGCGGTGGCGCGGGCGGAGCGGACCCGGGCGGTGATCCGGTTGCCTCTGGGAAGCCGCACGCGGATGGCGATTTCGGTGACGGATGTGGATGGGACGGTGCTGGCGTTATTCCGGATGCCGGATTCGACGGTGTTCTCGATGGATGTGGCGGTGGCGAAGGCTCGCAATGTGGTGTATTTTTCGGGGCCGGGGCGGTCGCAGACAGATTTGCCGGAGTTGCCGGTGGGGACGGCGGTGACGAACCGGAGTATCGGGTTCGGGGCACAATCGATGTTTCCGTCGGGGATTACGAATTCGCCGCCGGGTCCGTTCCGGCAGTTGTATTTGAATGACGTGGCGAATGCGTGCACGCAGGGATCGCAGCCGAGGAATGCCAATCAAAATGGGATTGTGTTTTTTCCGGGTTCATCGCCGCTGTATCGGGGCAATACGCTGGCGGGCGGGTTGGGGGTTTCGGGCGATGGCGTGGAGCAGGACGATTGGGTGACTGCGGCGGGGTCGGACGGATTCGATCCACCGGCGGCGCAGCGGTCGGATGCGTATCTGATTCGCGGGGTGCGGATACCGTATTGGAAGTTTCCGCGCAATCCGGAGCAGTAGGGTCTATAGGGTTTTCAAGAAGGCAATGAGCGCCGCTTTGTCGTCGGCCTTCAACCGCAGCCCGAACTCGTGACCTTTGACCGGGCCGGGCTCGAGGTGGTATCCCTTCGGGAGGTAGTCTGGATTGAGGCGCTGCGGATCGAACCATTCTTCCAATGTATCGGCCCAGCCTCCGTGGCCGAAGGCGTTGCGGTACCACACGCCTCGGAGGGAGGGCACCTTGTAGTAACCGGTTCCGCGCCGTGTGGACATGGCGAGAGTCGGGTCTGTTCCCACGGTGAGGTTCATCACGTCCCCGCTCTTCAACATATCGTCGGGCGGGTGAAAGCCTGGCGCGAGGGTGAGTTTGTTGTTGGTGTACATGGGCGGGGTATGACAGGAGGCGCAGCCCTGGGCGTGAAACACCTTTTCTCCGCGCTTCGCTTTGGCGTCCACGACGTTCGGATTCGTGGGCGGCTGGAGCGAATAGAGGTAGAGCCCCAAGGCGTACAACTGCTCATCGCTGTAGCGTGTGCCCTTCTCTCCGCTGAAGGCGGTGGATTCGGCGCTTGGCTGCCAGTCGCCGTAGCGCGCCATGGTGTCGAGGCCCTGGTTCGTCACGGCGTAGCGCGCCAGATCTCCGATGCCGCGATGGCGAGCGAAGCCGGTGGAGTCGAGAAACTTGCGGCCTTCGATTCCGATCAACGAGGGGATGTGGGGCCGATGGGTGAGGCTGGTGCCTTGCCTCGCGATTACTCCGGGTCGTCTTGCGACTGCGACCTTCATGAGGACTTCGCGCGAGAGGGAGGCGAAGTACTGCTCTTTGCTGAGAATCCACGGTGTGCCGTAGAGGACCCAGAGGACTTCGCGGCGGCTCTGGAGCGCTTCTGGTTTGGCGTCGGCCACTCTTTTCGCGGCATCTGGAGGCGGAGGGAAGTCCACGACGCCCTGTGCGCCGGGGAGCAGGGAGCCATCTGGCATCACGCGCGTATGACAACCGGCGCAGGAGTTGATGCCAACCTCGATGACACCTTTTTTGCGGATGATGTACACATTGCCGGGAACGAATGCCGGGAGGATGCCATCTTTATCGGGTGGAAGAGGGGTTGGGAAGAAGGGCCGGCCGCCTGGGGCTGGCGCGGGAGATAGTAAGGGCTCGGCTTCGAACACGAGTTTCCCTGCGGCGATCCAATCGGCCTTCGTTTTGAGCTTTGCCGGGTCGAAGAGGATCTCCGGCTCGCGCTGCATCAACCAGTCGCGGTAACCGGCGGGCTCGCGGCCCGGCGCGTAGACGGGATAGGTGCGGTAAATGGGCCGGACCTTGAGCGCGTAGTACTCCTTTTCGCTCAGATGGCGCGGGGAGTATTCTTCTTGCGCCAGCGGCAACTCGAAGGTGTGAACCTCATTCTCATCCCACACCTTTGGAATCTGTGGCTGGAATTGCTGGCCCAAAATCATGCCAGCCATCGCCAGCCCTGCCGTGAGTCGTATCAAAGGCGGCTCTCCTTCCATGGTCGCGTACGATCCGCCCATCCTAGCATGGCTTGCGGCAGATGCTCTCCATATGAAATGAAAATATGCGGCACGAGGGCTGGGAATACGGTACTCTCTCCGTTATGGAGAACATGATCGGCGCCTATGGCGAGTGGGCTGCGAAGCTGGCGGAAGATCCACCGCGGTTTTCTTTTCGGCGTGGGGAATTCAAGAATCTGGCCGATTGGAGGAAGCAGGCGCGGCAGCGTTATCGCAATGCGCTGATGCAGCCGAATCTGGGTGGGACGCCGAAGGCGACGGTGCATCATCAGTTCGAGTTCGACGGGTTGTCGGTGGAGCATTTGAGCTGGCAATTGCCGGTGGGTCCGCCGACGGAAGCGGTGTTGTTGAAGCCGGCGGGAGCGAAGGGGAAGCTGCCGGGCGTGCTCGGGCTGCACGATCACGGGGGGAACAAATATTTCGGCTACCGGAAGATTACGCGCATCAGCCAGGACCGGCATCCGCTGATGGTGAAGCATCAGGATCATTATTACGGCGGGTCGGCGTGGGCCAATGAACTGGCGAAGCGCGGGTATGCGGTGCTGGTGCACGACACGTTCGCGTTTGGGAGCCGGCGGGTGAGGGCGGGCGATGTGCCGAAGATTATCAAGCGCGATCTGGTGGAGGTAAATCCGGAATCGGAGAGCGAGATTGCGGTGTACAACCGGTGGGCGGGCGAGCATGAGCATCTGATGGCGAAGAGCCTGTATTGCGCGGGGACGACGTGGCCGGGGATGTTCACGACGGAGGATCAGCGGGCGCTCGATTATTTGTGTTCGCGGGCCGATGTGGATGCGAACCGGGTGGGTTGCTGCGGGTTGTCGGGGGGCGGGTTGCGGACGGTGTTTCTGACGGGCGCCGATGAACGGATCAAGTGTTCGTGCGCGGTGGGGATGATGACGACGTGGCGGGATTATCTGCTGAATAAATGCTACACGCATACGTGGATGTGCTATGTCCCGAGCATTCCGCGCGATCTGGATTATCCGGAGATTCTGGGGTTGGGCGCGCCGAATCCGGTGATGGTGCTGAACAACCGGGAAGACCAGTTGTTCACGGTTCCGGAAATGGAACGGGCGGACAAGATTTTGAAAGATGTGTATGCGAAGGCGAAGGCATCGGACCGGTATGCGATGAATTTTTATCCCGGGCCGCACAAGTTCGATTTGGCAATGCAAAAGGACGCTTTCGGATGGTTCGACAAATGGCTGAAAGGTTGATGTTGCTGGTGCTGGCCGTTTGGCCGGCGTTGGCGGCGGATAAGCTGGGGTTCAGTTTCTTTCGCAATAACGGCGAGGACGGATTGTATCTGGCGGCGAGCGAGGACGGGCTGCGGTTCACGGCGCTGCACGGGGACCGTCCGTTGTTGAGGCCGGAGGTAGGGGAATCGAAGCTGATGCGCGATCCGTCGATTGCGCGGGGGCCGGACGGATTGTTTCACATGGTGTGGACGACGTCGTGGCAGGGCAAGACGATCGGGTACGCGCATTCGAAGGACTTGCGGAACTGGTCGGCGCAGCGGGCGATTGCGGTGATGCCGGAAGAGGCGGGGGTGGTGAATTGCTGGGCTCCGGAGTTGTTTTACGACGGGGCGTCGAAGGAGTGGGTGATTTTGTGGGCATCGACGATTGCGGGGAAATTTCCGGAGACGCTGGGGACAGGGAGCCGCGATTACAACCACCGGTTGTATGCGGTGCGGACACGGGATTTCCGGATGTTTTCAAAGCCGGTGTTGTTTTATGAGCCGGGGTTCATGGTGATCGACGGGACGATTTTTCGGGCCGGGAAGAAGTACGCGATGGTGGTGAAGAACGAGACGCAGACGCCGCCGGCGAAGTATTTGTTTTTGACTTTCGCGGAGCGATTGATGGGGCCGTGGACGAAGCCGGGGCCGGCGATTTCGGGCGAGCAGTGGGCGGAAGGGCCGAGCGTCGTGGAGTGGAACGGGGCGTGGATGGTGTACTTCGACAAGTATCGCGATCACAAGTACGGGGCGATTCGATCGAAGGATCTGGAGAAGTGGGAGGACATTACGGAACAGATCTCGATGCCGGGGGGGATACGGCATGGGACGGCGTTCCGGGCTCCGGCGGAGATTCTGGATGCGCTGCTGGAGAAGCGATGATTGCGTTGTGGATGCTGGCGGCGGTGGCGTGGGCGCAACCGTTGCGGATGCAGCATGTGGCGAATGCGGGCGTGTTGCTGACGTGCGGGGAGGATGTGGTGGCGGTGGATGCGTTTTTTCGCGAAGGGGTGGAGGGGTATCAGACGGCGCCGGTTGCGTTGCGCGAGGAGATGGAGGCAGGGCGTGGGATTTACGGAGGAATACGGGTGATTCTGGCGACGCATGCGCATCGGGATCATTTTGACGCGGGGGCGGTGGCGCGGCATTTGCGGAGCAATGCGCGGGCGGTGTTTGCGGGTACGGGGCAATTGGCGAATGCGGTGCGCGGGGCGGGCGGGGAGAAGGTGGATACGGTGACGTGGCCGGCGGAGCGAAGGTGGGGCGGGGTGCGGGTGCGGTTTTTGAAGCTGCCGCACAATGCCCCGCACAGGGACACAGTGGAGAATTCGGCGCTGGTGATTGCGATGTGCGGAGAGACGCTGCTGTTCACGGGCGATGCGGATATGACGATGGCGGATTTCGCGAAGCTGGGATTGGAGACGGGTACGGTGACTCGATTGTTTGCGCCATGGTGGATGATGACGGGGCGTAGCGGGCGGGAGGTTATTGACACGCTGTTACGGCCGAAGGCGCTGTGGGCGCTGCATGGGGATGTGGAGAATGCTGAGCGGTGGCAGGGGCAGGTGAGGACGAATTATCCGCGGGCGGTGATCGGCTTTGACAATCGGGCCGCGATTCAATAGTCTCAGCGTATGACTCTACGCACCGCTGTACTCGCGCTATCTGTTGTCACGATGGTTCATGGGATGGATTGGGAAAAGGCTCCGAAGCTCCCGCACAAGGTGGTGGCCAATTGGGCGCAACTGCCGGCGGGATGGAATTTCGGGGAGACGAGCGGCGTGTCAGTGGACAAGAACGACAACGTGTGGGTGTTCAACCGCGGCAAGCATCAGGTGATGAAGTTCGACCGGAGCGGGAAATTCCTTGGTGGATGGGAGGATGTGCCGGTGCTTTCGGCACATGGGATCAAGGCCGATCCGGAAGGGAATGTGTGGCTGGTGGATGTGGGCGGGCATGCGTTGTTGAAGTTTTCTCCGGGCGGACGGTTGCTGATGGTGTTCGCCAATGCGGGGCGGACGGCGGGGGACAACACTACGCAGTACGCGTTCAACAAGCCGACGGGGTTGTCGTTTCTGCCGGGCGGAGATTTCTATGTTTCCGATGGCTATGTGAATACGCGAGTGGTGCGGTACAGCAAGGACGGGAAGTATCTGGGGCAGTGGGGGAAAAAGGGGACCGGCGATGGGGAGTTCGATCTGGTGCACGATGTGGCGTTGGACAAGCAGGGGAGGGTGTATGTTGCGGACCGGGCGAATTCGCGGGTGCAGGTATTCGACGGACAGGGGAAGTTTCTGGCGAAGTGGACGGATGTGGGGCAGCCGTGGGGACTGGCGTACAGCGAGAAAGAGAATGCGATGTACATTGCCGATGGGTTGAACAACCGGGTGGTGAAGGCGAATCTGGACGGGCAAGTGCTGGGGGTGTTGGGCTCGTTTGGGAAGGCGGCGGGGACGTTCGATTTCGCGCATCATATTGCGGTGGACAGCGAGGGGTCAGTGTATGTGGCGGAGATCAAGAACTGGCGCGTGCAGAAATTCGCGAAATGAGCCGCGGTTCAATATGCTGTTAGGGTGATGTTACGACGACAATTTCTCCTCGGTTCGGCGGCGGGCGTGGCGGCGGCGATGCAGCCCGCGGGGTATGACCTGTTTCTGCTGGCGGGCCAATCGAACATGGCGGGCCGCGGGGTGGTGGAGGCGCAGGACAAGGAACCGATTGCGGGGGTGATGTCGTTCACCAAGGAGATGCAGTGGGCGTCGGCAGTGGATCCGCTGCATTGGGACAAGCCGGATATTGCGGGCGTGGGGATTGGGCGCTCGTTCGCGCGGGTGGTGAAGGCGGCGCATCCGGATGCGAGGATCGGGCTGGTGCCGTGCGCGTTCGGCGGGAGTCCGCTGGAGCATTGGATGCCAGGGGCGCAGCATTATGTCAATGCGATGGCACGGATGCGGGAGGCGCTGAAACATGGGGTATTACGGGGGATTTTGTGGCATCAGGGGGAGGCGGAAGCGGCGGATCTGGACAAGGCGCGATCGTATGTGGAGCGCTGGAAGACGATGATGGCGAGCATGCGGAAGGATCTGAATGCGCCGGATGTGCCGGTGGTCGTGGGGCAACTGGGCCCGTTTTTCGTGCGGTCGCCGTATGTGCGGATTGTGAATGAGCAACTGGCGATGCTGCCGGCGGTGGTATCGAATGTGGCGTTTGTGCCGGCGGTGGGGTTGCAACACAAGGGGGACGATGTGCATTTCGATTCGGCGTCGTTTCGCGAGTTGGGGCGGCGTTACGGGCATGCCTATCTGATGCTGCGGGGGTGATGGGAATGGTGCTGTTCCTACTGGTGGCTAGTCTAGGGGCGCAGGATGCGACGTTCTTCGAGACGAAAGTGCGTCCGGTGCTGGCGCAGCATTGCTATTCGTGCCATGGGCCGGAGAAGCAGTTTTCGGGGCTGCGGGTGGATTCGCGCGATGGGTTACTGAAGGGCGGCAATCGAGGGGCGGCGGTGGAGCCGGGGAACTCGGAAAGTTTGCTGTTGCGGGCGGTGCGGCATGAAGGGCTGAAGATGCCGACGGGGGCGAAGTTGAAGGATAGCGAGATTGCCGACTTGACGGCATGGGTGCGGCGGGGAGCGGCGTGGCCGGCGGGGAAGACGGCGGTGGTGCGGTCGCTGGACGACCATTACCGCGAGTTGGCGGCGAAGCATTGGGCGTTTCAACCGGTGAAGGGGAACGGGGCGCGGGTGGAGGGAATGCTGCGTGCGGCGGGGAAGGCGGTGGAGAAGCGAGTGCTGATACGGCGGGCGTATTATGTGCTGACGGGGCTGCCGCCGGCGGCGGAGGAGGTGGAGCGATTTGTGGCGGATGGATCGGCGAATGCGTACGGGAAGCTGGTGGACCGGTTGCTGGCGAGCCCGCGGTTCGGGGAGCAATGGGCGCGGCATTGGATGGATGTGGTGCGATTCGGGGAGACGCGCGGGTATGAGTGGAACTACGAAATTCTCGGGGCGTGGCGGTATCGCGATTACCTGATACGGGCGTTCAATGAAGACGTTCCGTATGATCAACTGATCCGGGAACATATTGCGGGGGATTTGCTGGCGAAGCCGCGGGTGAATGCGCGGGAGCAGTTGAACGAATCGGTGATCGGGACAGCGTTCTACCGGCTGGGAGAAGCGGGGCACGACGATTGCGTGCAGTTCCGGGAGTTGGCGACGGATGTGATCGACAACCAGATCGACACGTTGACGAAGGCGTTTCAAGGGCTGACGGTGTCGTGCGCGCGGTGCCACAATCACAAACTGGATCCGATCCTGACGGAGGACTATTACGCGCTGTACGGGATTCTGAATTCGAGCCGGCATGTCACGCTGACGGCGGATTCGGCGGAGGCGAACGCGGAGGTGGTGCGCGAACTGCGGGCGATGAAGGCTCGGATGAAGCGGGATGCGGTGGCGGAATGGCGCTTGGCGGCTCCGGTGCTGCAGGAGAAGGCGGAGAAGCTGGAAGATCCGTCGTATGTGTGGGCGAACTTCACGGTGGACGGGTGGGAGGCAATGGGGGCGCGGTACCGGAAGGAGGCTGCGGAGCGGGCGGCGTTTAACAAGGCGAACTTCGTGGCATTGCCGCTGGAGCAGTGGCATGCATCGGGGCAAGGGCTGCGGGACGGGATCACGGCGGCGGGTGCGCTCGATGGAGCGATGCGGGTGTATCCGGCGGGGTTGTTTACGCATTTGGATTCGATGCGGCTGAACGGGGCGGCACGGTCTCCGCTGTTGCCGGAGGGGAAGAAATTTGTGAGTGTGCGGGCGATGGGGGGCGTGTTGGGATCGTACCGGCGGGTGGTGGATAATTGCGCGATCGGGGAAGGCAACCGGGTGCTGGATACGGGCCGGCTGATGTGGCACAAGACGGCGACACAGGCGGAGAAGCACAAGCTGCCGAATTACGTGGAGTTGATCACGCGGTACGACAATCCTCGGATTCCGGACCGGCCGGGCGTGTTGAAGGGCGAGCAACTGCAGCAGATGGAGGATCCGCGATCGTGGTTCGGGATTACGCGGGCAGTGGTGCACGATGTGGATGAGACGCCGCGCGAGGAGTTATCGCATATGCTGCGGCTGTTCGATGGGCCGGCGGTGCGAAGCCGGGAAGAGCTTGCGGCGCGGTACCGGAAGGTGGTGGGAGAAGCGCTGGAGCGATGGGAGCGGGGTGAGGCGTCGGATGACGATGTGGCGTGGTTGAATCTGCTGCCGCGGCGCGAGGCTGCGGCGGAGTATCGCGCGAGGGAGGAACGGTTGCGCGAGCCGCGGGTGATTGAGGGAATGGCCGACATGGGGGAAGGGCGGGATTTCGAGGTGTTTCTGAGCGGGAGCCCGTTGAACCCGGGTCCGGCGGCTCCGCGGAGGTTCTTGCGGTATCTGCATGGGGAGCGCATGTTTCGCGATGGGAGCGGGCGGAGGGAATTGGCGGAGGCGATTGCGAATGGGGCGAATCCGTTGACAGCGCGGGTGATGGTGAACCGGATCTGGCATCACGTGTTCGGGAAGGCGCTGGTGGCGAGCGTGGACAACTTCGGGATATTGGCGGAGAAGCCGGAGCGGCTGGAGTTGCTGGATGCGCTGGCGGCGCGGTTTGTGCGGGACGGATGGAGTGTGAAGCGGATGATCCGGCTGCTGGTGCTGTCGCCGGAGTTTGCCTCGGCGGGTGGTTTTGCGATGCGGCGGCTGACGGCGGAGCAACTGCGGGATTCGATCCTGGCGTCGGCGGGGACGCTGCGGGATTCGATGTACGGGCCAAGTGTTTCGCCGTACCGGGACAAGCCGCAGGATTACCGGCGGCTGTTTGCGGGACCGCTCGATGGGGAGGGACGGCGGAGTATTTATACGAAAGTGACGCGGATGGAGGGGGCCCGGCTATTGGAGACGTTCGATTATCCGAGCCCGATGGCGGCGCGTGGGGCTCGGGATGTGACGAATGTGCCGGCGCAGGCGTTGACGCTGTTGAACGATCCGTTTGTGATAGCGCAGGCGGAGGTATTGGGCAAGAGGGTGATGGCGGCAGATGCAGCGGGGAGGATGCGGGCGCTGTTCCGGTTTGGATTGGGGCGCGAGCCGGGGGCGGCGGAGCGGGAGCGGTTTGAAGGGTTGGGGCGAGAGATTGCGAGTTTGAGCGGAGAGGCGCGGGAGAGCGTAGCGGTGTGGGCGCAGTTGGGACACGCGTTGTTCAACTTGAAAGAATTCCTATATATTCAATGACTATGGCGCAGCTACTGATACGCAATGGGACACGGCCGTTCTTCACGGGTTCGTTGCAAGCGGCGCAGGACATAGAGGTGGAGAACGATGAAACGCATTGGGTGGGGCGCGATGCGTTCGCGCAGATGTGCAGCAATCCGGGGAAGCTGCGGCAGGGTTTTCGGGTGACGATTCCCTTGCCGGGCATGGCGGCGCGGACGGAGACAGTGGACAACAACGAGACGATCTCGATTCATGCAAATGAGAGTGAAGCGGTGGCGTTTCAGAATCTACTGCGGCCTGGGGCGGCGTTTGTGAGTCTGGAGTTCGCGCGGTCGATGAAGCGGGCTCCTGGGTTGCGGGCGGAAGGGGTGAAGGTGGTGCGGACGGGGGTGCTGGCGGACGGGCGCCGATGGGCGGATATGAATGCACAGGGAATTATTGCGATTCTGATCGGCTTATGAGACAACGCAATCGGATCTCGCGGCGGCTGGCGCTGCAACTGGCGTCGAACGGGTTCGGGTACACGGCGTTTTCGGCGCTGGCGGCGGAGGAGGCAAAGCGCGGGCCGCATTTCGCGGCGAAGGCGAAGAACGTGATCTTTCTCTTCATGCCGGGCGGGGTGAGTCACATGGAGAGCTTCGATCCGAAGCCAAAGCTGGCGCAGTTGGACGGGCAGGCGGCGAAGCTGAACAACTATGTGGCGGGGCCGAAGCGGAAGTTTCTGCGGCCGTTGTGGGGGTTCCGGCAATACGGGCAATCGGGGATTGCGGTGAGCGATCTGTTTCCGCATACGGCGCAACTGTCAGACCGGCTGGCGGTGATCCGGTCGATGAAATCGGAGTTTCCCCTGCATGCGAGGGGGAACATTTTTTTTCATACGGGGAAGAATGTCGGCGGGTTTCCGAGCATGGGGTCGTGGGTGACGTATGGATTGGGGAGCGAGAACCGGAATCTGCCGGGGTATGTATTGTTGCGGGATACGTATGTGCCGCCGGGGGGGATTGAGAATTTCTCGAACGGATTTTTGCCGGCGACGCACCAGGCGACGCATATTCGGGATGAAGGGGATCCGGTGGCGAACATCAAGCCGGCGGATGCGGATGGACGGGTGCAGCGGGCGAAGCTGGATGCGCTGCTGGCGCAGGATCGGGAGTATCTGCGGTCGTCGAACGGCGGGGATGCGGTGGAGTCGGCGATTGCGAATTATGAGATGGCGTACCGGATGCAATCGCTGGTGCCGGATGTGCTGGATATGAGCAAGGAGCCGGCATCGGTGCAGAAGCTGTACGGACTCGATTCGGAGGACAAGGCGAAGAGGCTGTACGGGCTGCAGTGCCTGCGGGCACGGAGGCTGGTGGAAGCGGGTGTGCGGTTTGTGGAAGTGACGTGTCCGAATCTGGTGGGGATGAACGGGACGTGGGATCAGCACGATCATTTGAAGCGCGATCATGAGCGGAATGCGTTTGTGACGGATCAGGCAGTGGCGGGATTGCTGCGGGACCTGGAGGGGCGGGGCTTGCTGGGGGAGACGCTGGTGTTGTGGGCAGGTGAATTTGGGCGGACGCCGGATACGGGCAATGGGGACGGACGCGATCATCATCCGTTTTGTTTTTCGATCTGGCTGGCGGGCGGGGGAGTAAAAGGTGGGACGGTGTATGGGGAGACGGATGAGTTAGGGGACCAGGTGGTGCGGGATGTGGTGACGATTCATGATCTGCATGCGACGATGCTGCATTTGCTGGGGCTGGATCATGAGAGGCTGACGTACCGGTTTGGGGGGCGGGAGCAGCGGTTGACGGATGTGCATGGGAGGGTGGTGCACGCGGTTCGAGCTTGATCGGGAGACAAAAGTCAGGAGACGGGAGATCGGTATTAGCGGCGGCGGAGGATTACCAGGGTCCGGTCGTCGGTGGGCTGGCGGGCTTCGCTGAAGGTGGAGAGTTCGTCGAAGATGGAGTCGGCTAATTGATGGGCGGGCCAGGTGCGGCGGTGGGAGGCGATTTCGGCAAGGCGGTCGGAGCCGAATTCTTCGCCGGCGGAGTTCTCTTCTTCGGTGATGCCGTCGGAGTAGAGGATTAGAGTGTCGCCGGGTTGCATGGTGACGGTGGCCTCTTCATAGGTGAGGCCGGGGATGAGGGCGACGAACATGCCGCCGGTGCGGAGGGATTCGATGGCGCCACCAGCACGGATGAGGAGGGCGGGGTTGTGGCCGGCGTTGGTGTAGGTGAGGGCTCCGGTGGAAGGGTGGAAGGCACAGGCGAAGAGGGTGACGAAGCGGTTGGGAGGGCAGGTGGGGTTCATACCGCGGTTGAGGCGGACCATGAAGTCGGCGACGCTGGTGCAGGATTCGGCGAGGGCCTGGACGCGGGCGTGGACGTTCATCATCATGAGGGCGGCGGGGAGGCCTTTGCCGGCGACATCGCCGCAGAGGACAAGGTAGCGGCCGTCGGCGAGTTGGAGGTAGTCATGGTAATCGCCGCCGACGGTGCGGCAGGGCAAGTGGCGGGCGGCGATTTCGAGTTCGGGCCAGACGGGGGCGTGGCTGGGCAGATGGCGGATCTGGATTTCGGCGGCCTGATCGAGTTCGGCTTGCTGGAGGCGCTGCATCTGCTCGATTTCGGCGAGGCGCTCGCGCTCGATGCGCATGGCGGCGACGTTGGCCATGACGGTGAGGAGGCTCAGGTCGTCGTTGGTGAAGCGGCGGAGGTAGTTGAGGGCGTCGACGTAGAGTAGGCCGATGACACGCTCGTCGGTTTGGAGGGGGACGCACATGAGGGACCGGACGCCTTGAATGATGATGCTCTTGCGTTCCTTGAGGGCGGGTGCGTCGGCGATGCTTTCGACGAGGAGGGAGGCGCGTTCGGTGAGAACCTTGTCGCGGACGGCGGTGCTGATGCGGAACTCGCCGCCGCGAGAAGCGCCGAGGGTGAGGTCGTCGTTTTCAAGGACCATGAGGACACCGCGTTCGGCGTTGACGCTTTCAAGGGCGAGGTCGAGGATGACGGGGAAGAGTTCGTCGAGGGGGCGGCGCTGGGCGAGTTCGCGGCCGACGCGGATGAGGGCTTGGAGGGGGCTGGCCCATTGTTTGGTGGCGCCGGGGGTGAAACCTTTGGGGCGGACTTCCTGGCTTTCGAGGACTTCGTGGAGGTGGACGGAGATGGTGCCGCTGCTGATGGATTCGAACTTGCCGGCATCGAAGACGACAGTGCGGGAGAGTGCGGGTGTTTGTGTTTGACGATCTCGGAAGAGAATGCTGATCTTGCTGGCGCCGATGGTGTCGCCGAATTTGAGGAGATGCTTGGCGGAGAGGAGTGCTCCGTTGAGGCGGGTGCCGTTGGTGCTGCCGAGGTCGCGGACCCACCAATGGCCGGCGTCGGGTTCGATGATGAGGTGGCGGCGGGAGAGTTCGGGGTCGGTGGGGAAAGGTATTTCGCAATTGGGATCGCGTCCCATGAGGAGTGGGGCGGCATCGAGAGGGATGACACGCGTGGCGCCGTCGGCCTCGGTGATGAGCAGTTCGGGCATGGGGAAGCTTGTCTTTATATCACAAGGCCGAAGCCGAGCGACACTTCGAGCTGGCCGATGAGGCCTTTGCGGTTCTGGAGGAAGTCGAAGGGTTTGCCGTTTTGATACTGGCGTACATCGAAGCGGAGGCCGAACATGTGGGAGAGGCGGAATTTGACGCCGCCGCCGTAGTTGAAGCCGATTTTGGCGGAGCCGCCGCCGGAGGTGACGCTGGTTCCGGGGGGCGTGTAGTTGCTGAAGTGAGCGCCGCCGGCGGCGAAGGGGCGGACCTTGGCGCCATCGGGGGTGGCGTAGACGAGGAAGTTGTAGAAGCCCTGGTGGATGGCCATGCCGGTTTCGGTGCCGGTTTCTTCGACGCGGAGCTGGGTGCGGTTGTAGCCGTAGCCGAATTCATGGCCGAAGAAGCGCATGGGGTTGACGGTGGTGCGGAAGCCGAAGCGCCAGCCGTCGCGGAGGCTGAAGTTGGTGGTGCCGGAGGCATCGGAGAATCCGCCGAGCTGGTTGTTGTTGAGGCGGGAGACGCCACCGGTGACGGAGAACTCCGCGCTTTGCGCGAGCGCGAGGCTCGTGCCGAGAATCATCAGAAAGAACGTGCGCATGAACTCAGATCAGCTCCTCATCTATCACGATAACGTGTATGACGCGGGGGCCGTGGACTCCGCGTACAAGGATCATTTCGATATCGGCGCTGCGGCTGGGGCCGGTGATGAAGACGGTGGAAGCGGACTTGGAGGCGGGGAGGGGATGGAGGGTGTAGAACTCGTCGAGGCCGGTGAGGAGGCGATGGGCGCTGAGGAGGGCGATGTGGACGGGCGGGAGGAGAGAGACGAGGCGGGATTCGTGGGCGGCGATGGTGACGATGGAGCCGGTTTCGGCGAGTCCGTAGTCGGCGCCGGTGATGCCGAAGGGGGCGGTGGTGCAGGCGGCGCGGAGGGACGGCTCATCGGTGTAGCCGCTGGATACGTTCGGGAGGGAGGTGATGCCTGCGTGGCGCAGGGCGAGGGCGTTGGAGGCGACGGCGGTGGAGTTTTCGATGAGGCCGGCGACGATGGAGGAGGCGTGGGCGTAGGTGGGGGCGCGGTGGACTTTGCCGCCGAGGACTTCGAGGCGTTCCTGAAAGAGGCGGATGCGGTCTTCGGTGGAGATTTGAGGGACAACGATGCGCGGTTGGGGTTGGGCAGCGGGGGGCTGTCCCGGCGCGCGGCCGAGCGCTTTGCGGACGTCGTTGAGGATTTGTTGGCGGGAGGTCATTGGGCGGCTCGCTTTCTGTCGCGCCATTGATCGCGGAAGCTCTTGGAGGCGGGACGGGGGACTTCGCGGGTGCGGGCCCATTTGGCGGCGGGGCCGAAGCTGGTGAGTCCAGGGAGTGCGGCGAAGGTGGAGGCGAGTTTGCCGGCGAGGGCGTAGAGTTTGGGGCGGCGCATCATCCAGGCGTAGATTTGGAAGGCTTTTCGTTCGGCGAAGGAATCGGAGGAGCCGGCGCGGGATTCGACGACTTCCTTGCGCAGTTCGAGGAGAATTCTCGGAATGTCGATTTTAACGGGGCAGACTTCGGCGCAAGCTCCGCAGAGGCTGGAGGCGAAGGGGAGCCAGGGGTTTTGCTGGATGCCCTGGTATTGGGGGGTGATGATGGCGCCGATGGGGCCGGAGTAGGCGCCGGGGTAATTGTGGCCGCCGATTTTGCGGTAGACGGGGCAGGCGTTGAGGCAGGCTCCGCAGCGGATGCAGTAAAGGGACTGGCGTTTTTCGGGATCGGCGAGGAGGCGGGAGCGGCCGTTATCCATGAGGATGACGTAGAACTCGTCGGGGCCGTCGGCGTCGCCGGGGCGGCGGGGTCCGGAGAGGAAGGAAGTGTAGACGGTGAGTAGCTGGCCGGTGCCGCTGCGTCCGAGGAGCTTGAGGAAGACGGCGAGATCCTGGGCGCGGGGGATCATTTTTTCGATGCCGACGACAGCGATGTGGATGCGCGGGGCGCTGGTGGTGAGGCGTGCGTTGCCTTCGTTTTCGACGATGGTGACGGCTCCGGAATCGGCGATGAGGAAGTTGCCGCCGGAGATGCCGATGCCTGCGGCGAGGAATTTTTCGCGGAGGGTGTGGCGGGCGATCATGGCTTGCTTTTCGGGTTCCTCTTCGCGCTGGACGTGGAGATTTTTTTCGAGGACGTCGGCGACATCGAGGCGTGTCATGTGCACTGCGGGAGCAACGATGTGATAGGGGCGGTCATGGGCGAGTTGGATGATGTATTCGCCGAGGTCGGTTTCGACGGGATCGATGCCATGCTGTTCGAGGTGTTCGTTGAGGTGAATCTCCTCGGTGGTCATGGATTTCGATTTGACCAGCATTTTGACGCCGCGTTGTTTGGCGAGGTTGAGGATGAAGTCCGCGACCTCTTTGCCGTCGCGGGCCCAGATGAGTTTGCCGCCGTTGGCGGTGAGGTTTGTCTCGAACTGTTCGAGGTAGTGGTCGAGGTTTTCGAGGGTGTGCTTCTTGATGAGATTGGCTTGGGTGCGGAGGTCCTGATATTCGGGGAGGGCGTCGGAGGAGACGACTTCGCTGCGTTTTTCCTTGAGGCGGGCAGTGGCGGAGTAGACGGCGCGCTGGATTTTGGAATCGGCGACCGTGGAGCGGATGTTGTTGTCCTGCTCGATTTGGATTAGCGGCATGCGAGGACCTCGGCGAGATGGAGGGTTTTGACGGGCGAACCGGCGCGCGCGAGGGCGCCTTGCAGTTGCATGAGGCAACTGGAGTCGATGGAGACGACGGCGCCGGCTCCGGTGGCGTGGATGGAGTCGATTTTGGTGCGGGCCATGCCGCCGCTGACTTCTGGGAATTTGATGGAGAAAGTGCCGCCGAATCCGCAGCACTCTTCGGCGACGCTCATTTCGCGGAGTTCAAGGCCTTTGACGTTGCGGAGGAGGCGGCGGGGACCATCCTTGATTTTGAGTTCGCGCAGGGAGTGGCAGGAGTCGTGATAGGTGACGGCGCCGTTGAAGCGTGCGCCGACATCTTCGACTTTGGCGACGTCGGTGAGGAAGCGGGAGAATTCAAAGACGCGTGGGGCGAGGTATTCGACTTCTTCGTGGAGGTCTGGGTCTTGGGCGAAGATGTCGTGGAAGTGGTGGGTGATCATCGAGGTGCAGGAGCCGGAGGGGACGACGATGAATTCGGCGTCGCGGAAGACCTGTATGAAGTGGCGGGCGACCTGGCGTGCATCGTGATGATAGCCGCTGTTGAAGGCGGGCTGGCCGCAGCAGGTTTGGGCGGGGCGGAAGTCGAGTGCATAGCCGATGCGTTCGAGGACATCGGCCATGGCGAGGCCGACTTGGGGGAAGACCTGATCGACGACGCAGGTAACGAAGAGAGAAACTCTGGCGGGCATGTATGAACC
>JAEUQG010000407.1 GCA_016789755.1 Bryobacterales bacterium | reverse complement strand
GATGCAGCAGGTGACGCTGGGGGGGAACAGTGTGTGTATCCGGCTGTACCGGGACCGGTCGGTGTGGAAGTTGGGTGCGGACGAGGTGTACTGCTTCGACCGTCCGAAGGCGGGCGATTTCCGCGCGCTGGACGGGTGGTTAAAGGGGCGGCTGGGGGAGCGTCTCGCCAGCGCTGTGCCGCGCAAGGCTGAGGATGCGTTGTGGGAGATGCAGGTGAAGCATCACCGGGCGATGCAGGGTTCTCAGGGCGTGTTGCGCGCGGGCAAGGATTGGATGAGCTACACGACGGAGGCGAAGGACGATTCGCGCTTCTGGCGGTTCGAGGATATTGAGAACATCAGCAGCACATCGCCGTTTGAGCTGCAGATTACGGTTTACGAGCGGTCGCGCTATCATCACGGCGGATGGAGAAGCTTTCGTTTTCAACTGAAAGAACGGATGAGCGAAGAGCGCTACCAGCAATTGTGGAAGGCTCTGGAACAGGGCCGGCAAGCGAACATACTCGATTCTTATAGCCGAAAGGGGAATTAATTCATGAAGGGCATGATTCTGATTGTGGCAATGGCGATGGTGGCGTATGGCGCCGAGTTCACCGGTGTGATTACGGACAGCATGTGCGCGACGGGGCATGAGTCGATGAAGATGGGTCCCGACCCGGAATGCGTGAAAGCGTGCGTGAAGGGGCACAACAGCAAGTATGCGTTGCGGGTTGGGAAGCAGGTCTACAAGCTGAGCGATCAACAGACGCCGGCGGCGTTTGCGGGCAAGAAGGTGAAGGTTACCGGGACGCTGTACGAGAAGACGGGGATCATCAAGGTGGATGCGATCGTGGCGGCGAAGTGAGCGGGAGCGGGCAAGGCTGATACAATCGGCGCGAATGACTCGACGGGAACTGTTGGGAACGATGCTGGCGGCGCCGGCGGTTGCGGCGGCGTCAAAGCCGAATGTGGTTGTGCTGCTGGCCGATGATTTGGGCTGGGCGGATGTGGGCTTTCACGGGAGCGATATCCGCACGCCGAATATCGACCGGCTGGCGCGCGAAGGGACGCAACTTGACCGGTTCTACTCGTTTCCGGTGTGTTCGCCGACGCGCTCGGCGTTGATGACGGGGCGGACTCCGATGCGGCTGGGGTTAGGGTACACGGTGATCCGGCCGTGGTCGAGTTACGCGCTGCCTTTGCGGGAGCACACGATGGCCGAGTCGTTCCGCGCGGCAGGATATCAAACGGCGATGGCGGGGAAATGGCATTTGGGGCATGCCGAACGCCGGTACTTTCCGATGGGGCGCGGGTTCGATCACCAGTACGGGCATTTGAACGGAGCGATCGACTATTTCACGCATGTGCGGGATGGCGGACTCGATTGGAACCGCGATGGGAAGAGCGTAGAGGAAGAGGGCTATTCGACGGATCTGATCGGGGCGGAAGCAGTGCGGCGGATCGAGCAGCGGGACAAGGCAAAGCCGCTGTTTCTGTATGTACCGTTCAATGCTCCGCATTCGCCGATGCAGGCGCCGAAGGAGTTGATGGAACGCTATGCATCGCGGCCGGGGCAGCATCGGGCGGCGTTTGCGGCGATGGTGGACCGGATGGATACGGCCATCGGGCGGATTTTGGATGCGCTGGACAAGGAGGGTATGAAGAACGACACGCTGGTGTTTTTCTTCAGCGACAACGGGGGGCCGGTGAACCTTGGGGCGACGAACACGCCGCTGCGCGGGGCCAAGGGCACGACGTTCGAAGGAGGGCTGCGAGTGCCGGCGGTGTTGCGCTATCCGGGGAAGGTGAAGGCGGGCGCGGCGGTGAAGCAGGTGGCTTGCGCGATCGATGTGTTTCCGACGCTGGCGGCGGCTGCGGGCGTTACGGCGAGGAACACGCTGCCGTTGGATGGGAAGAATCTATGGCCGGTGCTGAGCGGGCAGAAGAAGGAGTTCGAGCGGGAGGATTTGTTCTTTTCGGTGGAGCCGGGCAAGGAGACGTACTTCGCGGTGCGCAGCGGGCCGTGGAAACTGGTGATTGTGGAGATTGCGGGGAAGCGGCAGCAGATGCTGTTTCGGATTGAAGAGGATCCGAACGAGAAGAACGATGTGGCGGCGGCGCATCCCGAGGTGGTGAAGGATTTGGCGGCGAGGATCGAGAAGTGGAAGGGGACCGCGCCGGGGAATGCGGAGCGGCATTCGGGAGCGGCGAAGACAGACTGGAAGACGCCGCCGCGGTGGGCGGAAGCAGCGCGGTAGGGAGGTGTGCCGGATCAGGGATTGAAGCGATAGCCGGAGCCACGCACGGTGAGGATGTGCTTGGGGTATTGAGGATTTTCTTCGATTTTCTGGCGCAGCCAAGCGACGTGGACATCGACGGTGCGGGTGGAGATGTCGGCCTGATACTCCCAGACATCCTTGAGGATTTCTTCGCGCGTGAGGACCTTGCCGCGGTGGTCGATGAGGTAGCGGAGCAACTGCAGTTCCTTGCCGGCGAGGCTGATGGGATGGCCTTCCTTGAGGACTTCGGCTTTATCGAAATCGGCGGAAATGATGCCGAACTGGAAGCGGACGACGGGAGTGAGGTTTTCTTTGTGGACGCGGCGCAGCAGGGCTTCGACGCGGGCGAGGAGTTCGGAGGGATCGAAGGGTTTGGTGAGGTAATCATCGGCGCCGAGTTTGAGGCCGACGACACGGTCGATGACTTGGGTCTTCGCGGTGAGCATGAGGACGGCGACGTCGGAGCCTTCCTGGCGGAGTTCGCGGCAGACATCGAAACCGTTCTTACCGGGGAGCATGACATCGAGGATGATGAGGTCGAAATCTCCGGCTTTGCCTTTGGCGAGGCCGGTGGGTCCGTTGGTGGCGGTTTCGACGGTGTAGCCTTCCGATTCGAGTAAGTCGGAAAGGGTGAGTAGCAGCCCGGGCTCGTCTTCAACTAACAGAATGCGCGAATTCATCTCTTTGCTCCGCAGGCACAGTGGGGATACGTAGAACGAATTCCGTACCCTTGCCGGGTTCGGAATGAACGGCGACGGAGCCTTTGTGGGCATCGACGATTCTCTTGACGAGATTAAGGCCGAGGCCGGTTCCGTGGATTTGATCGTCGACGGCGCGGCGGCCGCGGAAGAAGGGGTCGAAGATCTGGTTACGTTCTTCCTGAGGGATGCCGGGGCCGCGGTCGGCGACCTTGATTTCGACGGTGGAATCGTCGGGGCTGGAGACGGTGACTCCGATCCAGCCGCCCTCGCAGCCGTATTTGGCGGCGTTGGTGAGCAGATTCTGAATGGCGTGTTTGAGCGCGTTCGAGTCTGCGAGGACGGGGGGCAGATTGTCTTCGATGCGCGTTTCCACCTGGCAGTGGGAGTCGTCGAGGACCGTGGCGGTGGAGGCGATGGTTTCTTCGACGAGGGTGCGGATGTCAGCGGGCGATGGTTGAGCGATGGTGCGCCCGGCTTTGGCGTTGGCGAACCGCAACACCTGTTCGACGATGGTGGTGAGGCGCTCGGCCTCGCCGACAATCAAGGTGCCGTAGCGCTGCACCTGTTTGGTATTGCTGACGACGCCGCCTTTCAGGTTGTGGGCGGCGGTGCGGATGACGGCGAGCGGGGTGCGGAGTTCGTGGGAGACGCTGGCGACGAACTCCATTTGCACTTCGGCGAGTTTTTGAGCGCGATGGGTGAACTGGACGAGGGCGGCGATAGCGGCGAGCATGAGCAGGAGGATGCCGGAAGTGACGGCGAGGTTACGGAGGCGCGTTTGATTGACGACGGCTTCGAGCGAGCCCGCGGTGTGCCGGACGGAGAGGAGCCAGCGCCCGCGGTCGGGGGGCTGCATGAATTGAGGCGGACCGTTACCGCGGCCGCGGCCGCCGCCATCGCGGCCGCGGAACATGCCGAGGCGGCGCATGACTTGATCGAAGGCGACGTCGAAGAGGGTGATGGAGGCGTCGGCATTGGGGCCGATGGCGTTGGCGGGTTTGGATGATGCGGGAAAGAGGAAACGATCGGGGAATTCGCGAAGGACAAGCTCCACTTGATACTGCTGTTTGCCTTGTGCTCCGAAGTGGCGGGTGAGCAATTCGGGAAGCATGGAGGCAGCGACGTAGGCGGGGTCGACTTCGGCGATGAACCAATCGAGCTCGCGGACGCGGGGCGCCATGGGTGGTCGCATGTCACCGCGGTCCCGGCCTCCGCGCGTGAAGAGACGGCCGGGCTCGGGACGATTGAAGCGTGGCATCTCGATGAGGTTGGTTTCCGTTGCGGACATGGGGCCGCCCATTCGTGGCGGGCCCGGTCCTTCGCCGATGCGGCTGAGCATGCGCTGGTGGAGGTCACTCCAATCTTTGGGCCACGGCTGGTTCTCGTATTCGGCGGTGGATGGGTTCAGGACATAAAGATCGATTGTGTCTTTTTCAGGTACGGCCACGGCGACGCGTTTGAAGAAACGGCCGTGGGGCGTGGAACTTTTCCACTGCTGGTAAATGGCGGCATAGGCTTCCAGGCGTTCCAACTCTTCGAACTGCGCGGGGTAGGGAATAAGTCCGGCGATAGCGGTGTTCAACTCGGCGTTGAAATCCTGGCTGAGCCGCTGGAGCGAGGCTTGCAAGCTGGTGCGGAGGCGCTGGCGTTCGGCGACAGTGACTTCACCGATCCAGCGGTATTGCAGGACGCCGAGTACGGCGAGGAGTAGGACGAGGACTCCGACGAAGACCCACGAGAGCCGTGCATAACGTTTGTTCTTGTCGTTGTCCATTGGAGCGGCCGGTTTGTTCGGTTCCTTTTACTTTTAGGATACAGCCGCTTCCTGTCTTTTCCGGCAAAGGGTGGGTAAAGGCTTGGTTAAGAATGTTAAGGATGTCAAGGAGGCGGGTGTTCTGCCGGCGCGGGTGGGGGTTCGCAAGTGTTGTGGGGGCGAGTCTTGGGGCGCAAGGACGGGTTTCATTGTCTGTGACGCAGCTTTTACGAAAGCGACGAATCCTTTCCGCCGGGCAGTTGCGTCTGAATAGGCATGAAGAAACTCAACATGATTCTGGCGCTGGCGGCCTGGGCTGCGATTGCAATGACGGCAAGCGCGCAAACGATGCCTGCGATGAAGCTGCGCATCAACCATTCTTTTGCCGTGGCGCAGAGCTGGTTGCCGGCGGGAGATTACGAGATCCGCACGGTGGACAACGGCAGCGATCAGCCGGTGTTGTTGATCCGGTCCGACTATGGTTCGGTGCTGGTGGCGGCGAATCGCTACGATTCCAACGGTGCGGTGGCGGCGAAACCGGAAGCGATCTTCGAAATGGAAAACAACAAAGTGTACCTGAAGCGGATCAAGATGGCAGGGCGTTCGTATGGCTTCCAGGTGATCGGCGCGCCGGCGGTGGCGGCGGATTAGCCGGGCTGGTTTCGGAGGATCGGGTATGACTTGGCTATTTCTGTTGCTTTCCGCCGCCTGGGCGGAGCGGGTACCTGGAAGGTACGTGGTGGAACTAAGCGGAGAATCGGTTTCCGAGCATGTCGCGCGGGCGAAAAGCAAAGGCGGGGTGCGCGGGGCCGAGGCTGTGCAACGGCGCAGTGCGGTTCGCGCGGAGCAACAGCGGGTGAGAGGACGTCTGGAGCAGCGGAATGCGCGTGTGTTGGAGAGCGTGGATACGGTGGCTAACGCAATGCTGGTTGCGGTATCCGATGCGGAGGCC
>JAEUQG010000378.1 GCA_016789755.1 Bryobacterales bacterium | reverse complement strand
CAAGTTGAAGTTCGGGTTGTTGATGAAGTTCAGCATCTCACCGCGGAACTGCAGCGTCATCCGTTCCCCAATCGAAAAATCCTTCAGCACCGACATGTCCATCGCAATGGCGCCCGGTCCATATCCCGTGGTGCGGCCAGCGTTCCCAAAGGCAAATTGCGGCACTTCGGCAAAGGCCGATGTGTTGAACCACTGCCGTAACTGCGCGTCGCGGCTGCGTCCGCCGCCGATGGCCGGATCGCCCACCACATTGCTGCGGACCGCCGGGGCAAACGCATTGGCGCGGTTCGTCTGCTCGTTGACGCCGATCGGAGGGCCGGTGCGCAGTTCTCCAATGTAGCCGACGATCCATCCACCGGTCAGCGCGTTCGCCACCCTGTTGCCGATGGCGTAACTGCGCCCTTTGCCGAAGGGCAGTTCGTACACGACGCTCGAAATGACGCGGTGCTTGATGCTGTTCCCGCTCAATCCGCGATCCGCGCGGCGGTTGTACACGTTGGCCAACGCCGAGCCGGGATTGCCTCCCAACTCCCCTCGCGATTCCACATCGTCGATGCCGCGCGCAAACGTGTAGTTCGTCTGGAACTGCAGCCCTTTCGACAGACGCTTGTCCAGCTTGATATTCGCCGCATGATAATTCGAGTTGCCGATGGGTTGCGAAATCTGATTCACGTCCGTGTACTGCGGGAACGGCCTGCGGCTCTGCGCGTTGCCCGGCCCCATCAGTTCGGGCCGCACTTGATTGAGCGTCAAACCAACCGGCGACGCCAGTTTGTGCCCCAAAGTGGAGAGATAGCCCAACTCCAGCAGCATCTGCGCCGGAAGCTGGCGCTGGATATTGAAGTTGAAACTCATCATGTACGATGTGTCGCGCGGTCCAGGCTGGAAATACTCCACTGAGTTCGTCGGGTTTTGCCCGGCACGCACGGCCCCCCATCCCGGCGTAAGATCCGCCTCGGAGGGCTGCGGCGACGCCGGCATTCCATTGCGCAGCCGGAAAGGCGCCGTGATGCCGTTATCCGGCGACACGAAGTTCCCTGCGTAGGCAAACCCGTTCGTCGCATTGATCACGGTCGCCTGATCGTACAGGCCCATGTACAGCAGCGCGGCGCCGCCGCGCACCACCCATTTGCCGGCCGCCCGATAGGCGAACCCGAACCGCGGAGCGAAGTTGTTGGCATCGAAGTTGTGCGCGTACTCCGGCGCGCCGTTGCGCCCCGCGAAGGTCATCGCCCCCGGCGTGCCCGACACGGGATTGACGGCGAACAGATCGAACGAGTTCATCCGGTTGCCGAACAGTTCGCGCCGCGGCGTATCCATGTCCCAACGCAATCCCAGGTTCAGCGTCAACCGCGAATTCACCTTCCAATCGTCCTGCACGAACGCGGCCCACGCGTCGATGCGGCTGCGGATGGGCAGCACCTCGTTCACACTCGCGCTTTGCACCCAGCCCAACAACAGTGCGGCTACGCCGTTGCCGGTAACGGCGTTCGTGAAGCCGAACACGCCGCCCGCTGTGTTGCGGTTCAAATCGTCATTGGTAGACGTCCTGCGCTCGAAGCCGAACTTCACACTGTGCCCGCCCTTCAGCCACAACAGATTGTCCGCAAAGAGAGTGCCCTTGATGGGCGACTGAATCCGCTCATGATTGGAGCCCTCGCCGAGCGTTGTATACCCCGTCACCGTGACGCGTGGCCCGAAATCCTGCCGCACTCCGTTCAGCCCCAATTGCTGATTGAGATTCGAATACGCGCCGCTAAACAGATTCACGAAATGCCGCCAGTCGTAGTTGTAGCGGAACTCATTGATCAGCGTGGGACGGATATTGCGAAACCAGGTACCGCTCGCGTTGTAGAACTTGTTCGCCCTCCGGCGGTGAAATGGATCCACCGCGGCCACTGGCCACACGGGAAAATCGGTTTGCCCGCCGTGGCTCGCCAGCAGGCGGCCATACACGCGGTTGTTCGCATTGAAATTGTGGTCGATCCTCGTCACGTAGTTGTTCGGCGGATCGGTGGTACGTGTGTTGCCGCGAAAATTGTTGTTCCCCGAACCTCGCCCTTCCACGTTCGGATCGGGGTAAAAGGAAACCAGTTTCGCGCCGATCGGATCGAAGCGGCTCACCGGGATGCGGTTGCCCGGAAAAGGAGCCCGGTTGCTCGTCTCCGGATCGCGCACGACAGACGAATTGCCGGAGAAATCGCCGAGTTTCTCCGCCACGGCCGGCACGTTGTGAATCAGCGTCTGCCCGCGGATATCGCGCCGCCCTTCGTAGTTGAAGAAGAAATGCGTCTTGTCTTTGCGCATCGGCCCCGAGAAGCTTGCGCCGAACAGGTTGTAGCGAAGCGGAGTCTTCGTGGCCGCGAAGAACGTCCTTGCATCCAGAGCGTCGTTGCGGAAATACTCGTAAGCCGAACCGTGAAACTGGTTCGTTCCGCTCTTGGTGGTCATCTGCACGACGCCGCCGCCCGACCGGCCCAGTTCGGCCGAGTAGTTGCTGATCGAAACGCTGAACTCCTGCAGCGCCTCGATCGGTGGATCGAAGTTCAAACCCTGATCGCCCACCAGCACGTTCTGCGCGTTGCCGCCGTCGATGCGCCAGTTCGTGTTGTTGCCGCGCCCGCCGGCCATGGAGAAATTAGCGCCCGTGCCGATCTGCACCACGAATCCCGTCAGCCTCGCCAATTGCGCCGCGCGCCGGTTGATGAGCGGCATGTTGGCGATGGTCCGATTCTCCACCACGGCGCCCACGGCCGATGTTTCCGTCTGCAATTGCGGCAGCGTCGCCTCCACCACCACGCGTTCCGCTTGCGAACCCACCTCCAACCGGATGTCGATACGATGCTGCCCGCCTGTCTCCAGCACTAACTCCGTCTGACGGTGCGTCTTGAACCCCGCCTTCGACGCATCCAGCGTGTACTTGCCCGGCTTGATCAACGGCAGCACGAAGTTGCCTTCGTTGTTGCTGATCGCGGACCACGTTTCCCCGGTGTCCTGATTGCTCAGCTTCAGATCAGTGCCCGGAATCACCGCGCCAGTGGAATCGGCCACGGTACCGTTCACGTTCGCCAGTTGGCTCTGCCCTTGGAGAAGGCTGGCCGCCAGAATCAGGATCGGCAATCGCATTGCAGGAACCCCTCGTATCGGAAGTTCCTGAAAGTCTATATCAAATATCGTCGCGGTGCATCCCGCTTGCAGCGAACACAGCGAACACAGCGAACAGATCGATGTCGCTTGCGCCCAGCGTTTCTTCAAAGGAAAACGTGCATTCGCGCAATGCGTATGCGGTTCCGTTAATGCTCACACCGCCGCCGAGACGTAACCCGCTGCTCAGTCCTGCGCGCGTCATCCCGATCATGGCGTCCACCAACAGGGGCCGGCCGCCGGGCAACACCAGCGCCCATTGCTCCGGCTCCCGCCAATCCGTCACTTGCACCCGGTGATGCTCCAGAATGCGCACCGCCAGCGCCACATCCGGATGCCGCTCCGGCACGAAGCGCAGCGCTTGCAGCAGCAGCGACTCGCGCAGAGCCTCCCGCGATCTCGGCCGCCCTACCTGACGGCTGTGGGCGGCGAAGATCAGGTCGCGCGAGACGAAGTACGGCTTGACGTCGATGACCGGCGTGGCATCGAGAAAGTCCAAGTAATCCACTTCCAGCCGCAATCCCTCGCGCCGCACCAGCCGGCACGCTGTCAAACCAATCGGGTTCGGCCGCGCCGGGCTTCTCACTGCGAACACTCCGTGCATCGCATCGGGCTGATTCGCCTCCACGCCACGCGGGACCACCTGCAACACATCGCGCTCCGGCCTCGCCATCAGCCATGCCATGACCCAAATGTGCGAATGCTTCTCCATCCGCAACAGCCCCTCGGCAAACTGCGGGTAGATTTCGACAACGGCAGGCCCGCCCAGCGGCGGCATGTCCTTGCGGTTGCGAATCTCCGACCGCACCTCGCCGATGAAAACCAGTTCTTTATCCACGGCTGCGCAATCCCGACCCACTGCGTCCATCTCCGGTTCTCTTCCTCCAATCGTTCAGCAGGGCCATCAGCGAATCGCGTGTCAAACGGTGTTCGCGCGCAGACTTCAAATTGTCCATTTCATTCGGATCGTTGGACAGGTTGTAGAGGTGCGTTACTTCGCCTTGCCGGTCGATGACCATCTTCTCGTGGCCGCGCACAATCATCCGCCACTCGCCGTCACCCGCCATCTTCCCTTCCGCGAAAATCGACTCCGCGCGTCTTCCCTGCCCCGTCGTCAGCAGCGTGGAATGATCCACGCCCTGCACTTCATCGGGAATCTCCGCGCCGCACAAGCCGAGCAAAGTGGGCATGAAGTCGACGTTGGAAACCGGCATGCCGTTGCGCGAACCGGCGGCCAGGCCGCGCGGGTAACGGATTAGCAACGGAATGCGAGCCGACTCCTCATAGGGTTCGTTCTTGTACTCCAATCCCTGCGAGCCCAACATGTCGCCGTGGTCGGCGGTAAACACTACCATCGTGTCGCGCGAAAGCCCTTCTTCGTCCAACGTCTTCAACAGCCTCCCCATCTGCCTGTCGAGTGCGGAACACAATCCGTAGTATCCGGCATACCCCTTGCGCGCTTGCCCGGCGTAACTCTCCGGCACGTTGTCGCGCAGCACGAATTCCCGTGCGTCGTACAAGCCTCGCGTTTCCGGCGGCGGCGTGCGCGGAGTATGGGGCGGCCCCCACGACAAAAACAAATAGAACGGGTTTTGTTTGTTGCGCCTAATGAAGTCGATCGCCAGACCCGTCTGGTATTCCGGCTCGAAACCCTGCGTCTGAATGGGCTGCGGCTCGTCGCGAAAGTAGACCGAATCGTAATAACGATGGCCGCGGTTAAATCCCGCCCAATACTCGAAGCCGCGCCGCCGCCAGCCTGGCGGCACAAACCCCGGACGCTCCTCCCCATCCAAGTGCCACTTGCCGATGTACCCCGTCGCATAGCCGGCCGCCCGCAACTGCGCCGCAATCGACGGTTCTTCCCGCGGCAGTTGCAGATCGTTCTTCGGCATGCGGCAGGCATGAGGAAAGCGCCCCGTGATCATCGATGCCCGCGACGGAGTGCACACCGGATAGCTGGCATAGGCGCGATCGAAATGCATGCCCTCCTCTGCCAGGCGCGAAAGATGGGGCGCCTGCAACTGCCGGTCGCCCGAGGATGGCAGCGTCTGCGCCCGCCACTGGTCCGCCAGAACGAACAGCACGTTGGGGCGGCGCTGCTGCGCTGCCGCAAGCCCCGCACCGGCGGACATGGAAACGAAATGGCGGCGATTCATAAGTCGCTATAATCTATGCTAAGCACCTTCATTATAAGGAGATCTCGTGGGCAGCTCATCCCGTCCATTCCCACCGCGCCCCACGGCGCCGCAGGGCAACGTCCGCACCGCTGACCGCTACTTCGAACTCAAATCGGAGATTCACAAAAAGCTCATCGGTGTCCTCAACCTCGAAAAGGTCTCCTCACTCCCCAAAGACCGTGTCCGCGCGGAAATCGGCCGCGTCGTCGAGCGCCTGCTCGAGGACGAACGCGTTCCGATGACCACCTCCGAAATGAACAAGATGGTGGAAGAGGTGCTCGATGAAGTGCTCGGCCTCGGCCCGCTGGAGACACTTCTCAAGGAACCATCCATCTCGGATATTCTGGTCAACGGCTACAACAAGGTCTACATCGAACGCGGCGGCAAACTCTCTCTCAGCCCGGTCCGTTTCAAAGACAACGCCCACCTGCTG
>JAEUQG010000371.1 GCA_016789755.1 Bryobacterales bacterium | reverse complement strand
CGTCCGTAACACCCCCTCCGCCCGCCGCTCCACAATCCGCTCATGCAGCAGCCGGTAGCGGATCAGTTCCGCCACCGAGATCATCTTCAGATTGTGCCGCCGGCAGAATTCGATCAACTGCGGGACCCGGCTCATCGTCCCATCGTCGTTCATGATTTCGCAGATCACCCCGCCCGGCTGCAACCCCGCCAGCCGCGCCAGATCCACCGCCGCCTCCGTCTGCCCCGACCGCACCAGCACTCCCCCCTCCCGCGCCCGCAACGGAAACACATGCCCCGGCCGCGCCAAATCCACCGGCCTCGCCGAAGGGCTCATCATCACCTGAATCGTATGCGCCCGGTCCGACGCGCTGATCCCTGTCGTCACCCCCGCCGCCGCGTCTACCGACTCGCAGAACGCCGTCCCGAACATCGACGTGTTCCGCGGCGTCATCAGCGGCAACTGCAACTGATCGCACTTCTCCGCAGACAGCGCCACGCAGATCAATCCCCGGCCATGCACGGCCATGAAATTGATAACCTCGGGAGTGATCTTCTCTCCGGCAATCGTTAGATCGCCTTCATTTTCCCGGTCCTCGTCGTCGACGACAACCAGCATCTTTCCTGCGCGGAAATCGTCGATAGCCTCCGGGATGGATGCAAATGCCATAATGATCTACTCCGATTCTATCGGAGCAGCCGCATCCCCCACCGGATCGCGTGCCCGCTCGACAAGCTCTATATGCATCAGGTAGCACGGCCGAAGCACATCCAAACGCCCGAACAGGAAGCGCGCGAACGCGTTAAATACTACATCTACGCCGCGTTCGTCGGCGTCCTGCTCCTCCTCAACGTCACCGGCATCTTCAAAACCGTCTACGGCATCGACACCGCCGCCATCGTCACCGTCCTCGCCGGATACAAGACCTTCTACAGCTCCATCGCCCACCTCCTCGAAAAAGAGATCACCGCCGATCTCGCCATCTGCGTCGCCGTCGTCGCCGCCCTCGCCGCCGGAGAATACGTCGCCGCCGCCGAAGCCCTCTTCATCATCCTCGTCGGCGAAGGCCTCGAAACCTACGCCGCCGGACGCACCAACGCCGCCATTCGCAGGTTCGTCGAGCAAATGCCCCGCAAGGCGCGCCTCCTCAAAGACGGCGTCGAAACCGAAGTCCCCGTCGAAGACCTCGAACCCGGTGACCACATCCTCGTCCGCGCCGGCGAGCGCATCACCGCCGACGGCGCCGTCGTCAACGGCGTCTCCTCCATCGACGAAAGCACCATCACCGGCGAATCCCTCCCCAAGGACAAACAGCCCGGCGCCGATGTCTTCTCCGGCACCCTCAACGGCAACGGACTCCTCGAAATCCGCGTCACCCGCGCCGGCGCCGATACCGTCATCGCCCAGGTCGTCCGCCTCGTCCAACAAGCCAAGGACAAGCAAGCACCCGTCGAGCGCATGGCCGACAAGTACGCCCGCTACTTCCTCCCCGCCCTCCTCATCTGCGCTGCCGCCACCTTCTACTTCACCCGCGATTGGCTCCGCACCGTCGCCGTCCTCCTCGTCGGCTGCCCCTGCGCCCTCATCCTCGCCACCCCCACCGCCATGGTCGCCGCCATGGGCGGTCTCGCCCGCCGCGGCATCCTCGTCCGCGGAGGAGCCATCATCCAGCAGGCCGCCAAAGTCGACGCCATCGTCTTCGACAAAACCGGCACCGTCACCGAAGGCAAATTCGAAATCATCCGCATCGTCGCCACCCAAGGCAACGAAGACGGCGTCCTCCAACTCGCCGCCATCGCCGAACGCGGCTCCGATCACGTCCTCGCCCGTGTCATCGTCGACGCCGCCCGCGCCCGCGGCATCCCCATCGCTCCCGTCGACGATGCCCGCGTCCTCCCCGGCCGTGGCGTTGAATGCACCTACCAGTCCCGTACCCTCCGCGCCGGCAACGCCGCCTTCCTCGCCGAACACGGCATCGCCGATACCGCCGCCCTCCTCGATCAAGCCGACCAACTTGGAGCCACCGCCGTCCTCGTCGCCATCGACTCCCAACTCGCCGGAGCCATCCTCCTCCGCGACCGCATCCGCCAAGGCGCCCAAAAAGCCATCCATCAGATCGACCGCCACCTCGACATCCACCACGTCGTCATGCTCACCGGCGATCGCCGCCGCGCCGCCGAAGTCATCGCCAAAGAGTTGCTCATCCCCCACCTCGAAGCCGAACTCCTCCCCGAACAAAAACTCGACCGCATCCGCCACCTCGCCTCCCACGGACACACCGTCGCCATGATCGGCGATGGCATCAACGACGCCCCTGCCCTTGCCGCCGCCCACGTCGGCGTCGCCGTCAAAGGCGCAAGCGACATCACCGCCGAAGCCGCCGACGTCGTCTACATGCCCGAATCGCTCGACAAACTGGCCAAGCTCTTCGAGGTCAGCCGCCGCGCCATGGCCATCACCTGGCAGAACATCATCGTCTTCGCCGGCATCGTCAACTTCACCGCCGTCATCGCTTGCGCCACCGGAATCCTCGGCCCCCTCGGCGCAGCCTTCACCCACCAGATCTCCTCCCTCCTCGTCATGCTCAGTTCGCTTCGCCTGCTCAAAATCGAACCGAAGCAGAAATCGAAGCTCTCCAAACTCCTCCACAAATTCAGCCTTCATCAACTCGAGCACCTCTGGCATCGCATCGACCTCCACCACCTCTTCCACCGCCTCTGGGATTCGCGCCAGCGCTGGTCGAAGCCGCTGCTCTATGCCTTGATCGCTCTGTTCCTCGTCAACGGCTTCTACATCCTGCAACCCGACGAAGTCGGAGTCATCGAACGCTTCGGCAAAAAAGTGATGCCCTACGAAGAGCCAGGTCTCCACTACAAACTCCCCTGGCCCGTCGAAAAGCTCACCCGTATCCAGGCCCGCCGCACACGCGCCCTCGAAATCGGCTACCGCTCCAGCGGCGAATTGGTCGAAACCGAACCCGCCGCCTATGAGTGGAACGTCCAGCACCGCTCCGGCCGCTTTCAACGCAAACCCGAAGAGTCCCTCGTCGTCACCGGCGACCAGACCATGATGGAGGTCACCGCCACCATCCACTACCGCATCGCCCGCCCCGACGAATTCCTCTTCTCGCAACTCGACGGCGAAACCACCATCCGCGTCGCCGGCGAATCCGCCATCCACTCCGTCATCACCACCACCGCCCTCGACGACGCCCTCACCACCGGCCGCAACACCATCGAGGCGCGCGTCCGCCAAGAGATGCAGCAGCGCCTCCATCGCTACAAAACCGGCGTCGAAGTCCTCCAAGTCAAACTCCTCGACGTCCATCCTTCCCTCGAAGTCGTCGACGCCTTCCGCGACGTCTCCGGCGCCTTCGAGGAGAAAAACCGCCTCATCAACGAAGCCGAAGGTTACCGCAACGAACAGATCGCTCTCGCCCGCGGTAACGCGCAAGCCGGCCTGCTCACCGCACAAGGCTACTCCCTCGGCCGCAAGCGCCGCGCCGAAGGCGACGCGGACCGCTTCATCCAGGCCGAAGCCGCCTTCCGCGCCGCCCCCGGCCCCACCGAAACCCGTCTCTACCTCGAAGCCATGGAACAAATTCTCCCCGGCAAACGCAAGCTCATCGTCGACGCCAGCAAAGGACGCCGCCACCTGCTCCTGCTCGACGACGGAATCGAACTCTCGCCCCAATCCGTCCCTTTGCTCGCCACCCCCAATACCCCTCCCAGGGAGGACCAGTAATGTCATTCACCGATCGTCTTCGCAATCGAAAACCCATCCTCGGCGCACTCGCCGCCATCGTCTTCCTCTGGCTCTCGTTCTTCTCCATCCGCGAGACCGAATTCGTTCTCATCACCCAGTTCGGCCGGCCCCTCTACGCCGTCAACGATGCCGGCCTTCACCTCAAGTGGTTCTTCCAATCCGCCAACTACTTCGATAAGCGCCTCCGCGTCTACAACCCGCGCCCCAGTGAATTCCTCACCCGCGACAAGAAAAATCTCGTCATCGAATCCTACGTCGCCTGGCGCATCCAAGACCCTCAGAAATTTGTCGAAACCGTCGGCGACCCCATCGCCGCCGAAATGCGACTCCACGACATCGTGTGGTCCGGACTCTCCGCCTCGCTCGGCAATCACGACCTCGACTCCCTCATCTCCACCAACACCCAGGCCGTCCAGTCGAAAGCCATCTTCGATCGCCTCACCACCGACACCGACAAGAAAGCCCTCGCTGCCTACGGCCTCCAGGTCGTCGATGTCCGCATCAAACGCATCAACCTCCCCGATCAGAACAAGCAGAGCGTCTACGCCCGCATGCGCGCCGAGCGCGAGCGCATCGCCCGCCAGTACCGCGCCGAAGGCGAAGAACAAGCTCTCCGCATCCGCGCCGACGCCGACCGCCAAAAGGAGGAGATCCTCTCCCTCGCCTACAAAGACGCCGAAAAACTCCGCGGCGAAGGCGACGCCGAATCCACTCGCGTCTACAGCCAGGCCTACTCCCGCAATCCCCGCTTCTACAAGTTGCTCCGCACGCTCGAAGCCTACAAAAAAGTCCTCGACGACAAAACCACCGCTATCCTCAGCTCCGATTCCGAACTGCTCAAAGTCCTCATGCGCGGAGAAAACGCACAATGAAATTGCTCGACACCGAGCCCGCCGCGTCCCTCCCCGCATCCGCACCGCCGCCGCGAAGCAACACGCTGCGCATGCGCCTCCTCTACGCCTTCGCCGCCATCCTCGTCCTCTCCTCCGTCTACATCGTCCCCGCCGATCAACAGGCCGTCGTCACCCGCCTCGGCGCCGTCGTCGAACCGCGAGTCACCCCAGGCATCCACCTCAGCCTCCCCTGGCCCATCGATCGCGTCACCAAACTCAAGGTCCAGCAACTCCAGCGCCTCGTCATCGGCGGCGCCCTCTCCGACACCGTCGTCGGCCGCGCCCAGCCCCTCCTCTCCCAATTCCTCACCGGCGATCAGAACATCATCCACATGCGCGTCGTCGTCCAGTACTCCGTCGGTGTCCCCGCCGATTACCTCTTCCGCGCCGAAGACGTCTCCCGCCTCATCGCCGCCGCCACCGAATCCGAACTCGCCCGCCGCATCGCCGCCCACTCCGTCGATGCCGTCCTCACCACCGAAAAGGCCGCCATCCAGGAAGAGGTCCGCGCCGCCGCCCAGAAACTCATCAACGGCTACCGCGCCGGAGTCATCCTCGCCAGCGTCAACATCGAATCCGCCGCCCCGCCCCCCGAAGCCGCCGACGCCTTCCGCGACGTCGCCAGCGCCCGCGCCGATTCCTCCCGCATCGTCAATGAAGCCCAAGGCTACTCGAACGACGTCATCCCCAAAGCCCGTGGCCAGGCCCAGCAACTCCTCGAATCCGCCGCCGCCTTCAAACAGCGCAAAATCAACGAAGCCCAGGGCGACGCCTCACGCTTCACCCAGGTCGCCGCCGAATACGCCAAAGCAAGCGAAGTCAACGGCCGCCGCCTCTACATGGAAACCATGGAACAGGTCCTCCCCCGCATCCGCAAATTGATCGTCGACAAAAACGGCAACCTCGATCTCACCATCATCCGCAAAGGCATCGACGCGCCCGGAGACCGCAAGTGACCAAGGAGCGCAAAGCACAACTCATCACCGTCCTCATCCTCGGCGCAGCCATCGGCTTCATCGCCTGGAAACAAGGCGCCCTCTCCTCCCTCAACCTTCCTTCCATGACCGCCTCGCCCAAATCCGATCCCACCCCGCAGGACGTCATCTACACCGCCCTCGACGCCGCCCGCGACGGCAACGTCAGCGCCTACATCTCCGCACACACCGGCCAGATGGAACAGGCCCTCCGCAAAGCCGCCGCCGAATCCACCGAATCGGGCTTCGCCAAATATCTCAAGGAAACCAACGCCCCCATCAAAGGCATCGCCCTTCAGGAACCGCAATCCCTCACCGATCGCGAAGTCAAAGTCCGCGTCGAGTATGTCTTCCAGGATCGAAATGAGATTCAATGGATGTATCTCGAAAAATCCGGCAACACCTGGAAGATCGCCCGAGTCGATTCCGCTGAGCGCATCCAGACCCTGGTACCGTATGGCACGCCTGTCCGATAAACATCTCCGCATCGTCGCCTCCCTCCTGGCGCTCCTCGCCTGCGCCTACCAGTACCGCTTCTTCCGCGAAAGCTATTCCAAAGTCTTCCTCCGCCACCAGTCCCCCCGCAACCCCTTCTTCATCCGCGGCGCCGATCCCGTCCTCCGCTTCATGCCCCCCGAATCGCGCGACGCCGGCCTAGCCGAAGGCGACCGCATCCTCACCATCAACGGCGCCCCCTTCACCGGCATGCGAGTCCTCGGCCAGGCCATGGCCAACGCCAAACCCGGAGATTCTCTTCGCGTCACCTACCAACCCGCCGCCGGAGGCCCTCCCCAATCCGCCGCCATCGCGCTCCGCTCTCCGCCCGGCATGCGCAATCCCTGGGTCGGCCTCTTCCTCCACTTCCTCATGCCGGCCTTCTCCTTCACCCTCGCCTTCTGGGTGGTCTTCGTCCGCCCCCGCGACCCCCGCGCCTGGATCCTCCTCGCCGTCCTCGTCAGCTTCACCTCCATCTTCTCCCGCCAGGTCGATATCCACGAATGGTCCGGCATCTTCCTCCCCATCGGCATCTTCGTCCGCGTCTTCATCGGCCACTCCTGGCCCTTCTGGCTCCTCCTGCTCGCCCTTCACTTCCCGGAAAAACTCTGGCACTGGCGCTGGATGAACATCGTCGCCTGGCTCATCGGCTTCCCTCTCGTCATCCAATCCGCCATCGACTCCGCCTTCGACGCCGCCCGCATGTACAGCTTTGCCCTCGCCGCCACCATCGAACCCGCGGCCCGCCTCTTCCACACCATCGACTTCCTCCCCATGGCCGCCATCGGCGTCTACTTCGCCACCCTCGGCGTCCAATGGGGAATCGCCCGCACCCCCGACGCAAAACGCCGCGCCGCCCTCCTCAACATCGGCTCCCATCTGAGCATGGCGCCTACCTTCATCCTCGTCCTCCGCAGCATGTTCACCGGGGCCGAAATGTTCGGCGACCGCCCCGGCGGCTTCAACATCGTCGCCCTCCTCATGCACGCCATCTTCCCCATCACCCTCGCCTACATCCTCATCGTCCACCGCGCCATGGATGTCCGCGTCGTCCTTCGCACCGGCCTCCAGTACGCCCTCGCCCGCCGCGGCCTCGTCGTCATCGAGGCCATCGTTCTTTGCGTCGCTCTCGCCTACGCCGTCCTCTCCGTCGACCCCACCGAAACCCCTGCCCAGCGCTTCCTCCAAATCCTACCCGTTATCCTCGCCATCATCGCCCTCATCCCGCTTTCCAAACACCTCCGCGAATGGCTCGACCGCCGCTTCTTCCGCGAAGCCTACAACGCCGAGCAAATCCTCTCCGAACTGAGCGAACAAGTGCGCTCCATCCCCGAAACCCGCTCCCTTCTGCAAACCGTAGGCCAGCGCATCTCCGAATGCCTCCACGTCCCCCAAATCGCCGTGCTCCTCCGCAACGACGGCATGTTCCGCCCCGCCTACGCCACCGGCTTCGGCGATACTCCCGATGCCTCCTTCTCCGAATCGTCCCCTCTCGTCGAGCGCCTGCAACATCCCCTCTCCATCTACCTCGACGATCCCGATTCCTGGGTCCATCGCGATTGGCACGATAGCTACGAGCGCGACTCCCTCCTCCGACTCAGCCCGCGCCTCCTCTTGCCCCTCTCATCCAAAGCCGGACTGCTCGGTTTCCTCAGCCTCGGCCCAAAGCTCTCCGAAGAGCCCTACAGCCCCTCCGACATGCGCCTCCTTAAATCCGTCGCCGCTCAAACCGGGCTCGCCATCGAAAACGGCAGACTCACCGAAGCCATGGCCCGCGAACTCGCCGGCCGCGAGCAGATCAACAAGGAAATGGCCATCGCCCGCGACGTCCAGCGCCGCCTCTTTCCTCAGAAATTCCCCGCCGTCCCCGGCGTCTCCTACTCCGGCGGATGCATCCCTGCTCAAAGCGTCGGCGGCGATTACTACGACTTCCTCGACCTCAAAGACGGCATGTTCGCCTTCGCCGTCGGCGACGTCAGCGGCAAGGGCATGCCCGCCGCCCTCCTCATGTCCGCCCTCCAGGCTTCCGTCCGCGGCCAGGCCCTCAACGGCATCATCGACCTCGCCGTTTTCTCCGCCAACGTCAATCAGCTCCTCTACGACATGTCGCCGCGCAGCCACTTCGCCACCCTCTTCTACGCCATCTACCAGCCCGCCACCCGCCGCCTCCTCTATGCCAACTGCGGCCACAACCCGCCCATCATCCTCCGCCACGACGGCACAGCCCTCACCCTCACGCCTTCCGGTCCCGGCGTCGGCCTCTCCATGCGCAGCGCCTATCGCCACGCCGAAATCACTCTCCAACCCGGCGACACCCTCCTCGCCTTCACCGACGGCATCACCGAGGCCATGAACCCGCGCAACGAAGAGTTCGGTGAGGACCGCCTCGAACAG
>JAEUQG010000365.1 GCA_016789755.1 Bryobacterales bacterium | reverse complement strand
GGCGATATCCAGTTCCTTGCGGTTGAAACCGGTAACCTCGTATCCGCGCAAGGTAAACACCCGAAACAATTCGGTGCCCAATTGGCCGCCGCAGCCGGCGATGAGGACTCTTCGATTCATGGGAGGCAATTTCGCGAATCTCCAGCATAACGCGAGTGGGCGCCTTGGTAACAGTAAGAATGAAGGGCCGTTGGGCGACTGTAATGATTCTGTAACGAACAACCGATAGCTGACGTATAATCCTTTACATGGGAGGATGAAATGCCGCACATGATACAGCAGAACCTGGGCCGAAGCAGAAAAGCGAACCGTGTCGGAATCGGTCTACTCTGCGTCATGGCTGCGAGTCTGGTCCTCAGCTTGGTATTAGGTGTGTCCGGTTTGGGGGCTTAAGACTGGACGGAGTTCTTGGGATCAAGGATAGGGCTTGGGCTGCCGGTCTCCTGGCGGAGACGGTTGGCGAGATGCAGCAAGCCATGCTCGGAACGAATGGAATGTGCAACTTTGACACCCACATGCCAGAGTTCGCCTTTAGCCGTGCAATAGCAGACGTCCCCAAGGTAGACGCCTGAAGGCGCATCGATGCGCAGCAGCCCATTAATGGGAAGAGATCGGGGAGCCTGCAAGCGAGCGCCTTGGCCGGATATGTTCACCAGCATCCCGCTGAGCACGAGCGGGGATTCCCCGAGAAGCTCAATCCGGACCGGTTCCCAACACTCAACACGTGGTTCGCGACGCCTCTCCACAATCCACTTATCGCGCCTCGCGCCCCGCCCTTGAGAAGAATTTGCCTTAGCGGTAATTCCAGGCGGCCGTGACCACCAGTCCGACCGTACCCGCCAGCAAGGCTATGAGCGCCCAGCGCATCGCCGGCCGCATTGCAAGGCCCTGCCCATGCGACTTCCCTTGCTGTAGGCTCTCCTGCTGGAGCATCGCCCGTCCGCGTTCATTGGCAATGATGAGAGTTTCGATCTGGGACTTGCGCGCGGTTTCCGCCAGTTCTTTCCGCACGCCCTCCGGCACTTCTTCCAGCGAGCGAAATACCTGCGTCTTCTCACCACGCGTGAGATAGACGATCGAGAACTTGTGCACGATACGCTGCATGTCTTTCCTATCCGCCGGTCCTATCTGCTGGCCCTATGCGCTGGCCGCCGGTGCCGGCAACGGGTGGCCGCCGGCGTGCCCCAAGATCACTTGAATGAAGCCAAGGGCTGCTTTCGAGAGCGCCTTGTCGCGCCGGTAGATCAGCGCGAGCCGGCGCACCATTGGCTCCGGGGAGAGCGAAACCGCCACCATCCGGCCGGAGCGTACCTCTTCTTCGCAATTGGAGGCGGCCAGAAACGACACGCCAAGATTGGCCATCACGAAACGCTTGATCATCTCGGTAGAATCCAACTCCATAGAAACCTGAATCATATCTTCCACAGATTCCAGCCAGGAGTTGAGCCGGGTGCGCGTGGTGCCGCTCTTGGGCAACAACAACGGCACACCCATCACGTCGCGGCATACCACCGTTTTGCGGGCAGCAAGCGGGTGGTCCGGGGGGAGAATCATTTTCACTTCATCGGTGTGAATCTTCAGAACCTGTAGCTTCTTATCGTCGATGGGCAGTTGCGCAAAACCGAAATCCGCCTGGTTTTCGAGCACAGCCTCCACCACACGCGACCCATAGCTTCGATCCACCTGAAGTTGGACGTTGGGAAACTCCACTTTGAACTGGGCAAACACGCCAGGCAGAACATAGATACAGGTAGACTCGTTGGCTGCGATTAACAACTCGCCGCGGGGCATACGCTCGAGTTCGTTAATAGCGTCCTGGGCGCGGCGGCGCAGATCGAGAATCTGCTCGGCGTAGTCGGCGAAAATCCGCCCCGCGGGGGTGAGGGAAATGCGTGTTCCGAGACGCTCGAACAGCGCCGTGCCGATCTCCTGCTCTAGCTGCCGTACCTGGGCGCTGATGGCAGGCTGCGTGCGGAAACACGTCTGCGCGGCTTTGGAGAAGCTTTTCAGCCTCACAATCTCCAGGAACGTATGGAGCTGATCGAGATCCATGAAGTTGCGCGGAAACTACTGATAAGTATAGCATTGTAAGATGTTCGGAATTCTCCGCGCAAGCATTGCGCTGCTGGCCGTTTCCCTTTCCTTCGCCGGCGAGAAGGAAGTTGCGTATGGAAAATATCTTGCCGAAGAAGTGTCCAAGTGCCAGGAGTGCCACACTCCGAAAACGGCCACCGGAGAATTAGACAAGACGAAATGGATGAAAGGGGCCACTCTCGATTTTCAGCCAGTCACCCCTGCCGACAAATGGTATGAGCGCTGGCACAAAACCTCGCCCGACATTACACCCTCCGGTCGCCTCTGGCAGCGATGGGGGGAAAAAGCCATGCTCGAATACCTGCAAACGGGATTGACGCCCAAGGGCAAGCCCGCCGATCCGCCTATGCCTGCCTACAAACTGAAGAAGGCGGATGCAGAGGCGATGATGGAGTATCTGAAATCCCTCAAGTAGTTGCCATCGCTGTACTTGTTCTTGCCGGAGCTTTCTCGGCGCACGCACAGAGTGCGGCGAATGTCCTGGTGGTGGCGAATCAAGCCTCCCCTGTTTCAAAATCCATTGCGGAATATTATGCCCGCAAGCGCGGTGTGCCTGCCCGCAACGTTTGTTACGTGCACACCTCGGCGGCGGAGCACGTTCCGCGCCCGGTTTATGAACAGCAGCTTGCGCAACCCGTCGCACGATGCCTTGCGGAACGGAAACTCACCGAGTCGATCCTCTACATCGTAACTACGCTGGGGGTACCGCTGGGCGTGGGCGGATCGCAGGGGATGAACGGGACTGCCGCCTCGGTCGATTCCGAATTGTCGATGCTCTATTTCGCCATGCGCGGCGGGAAATACCGGCTGGAGGGTCCTTACCCTAATCCATTCTTCAAAAAATTGGACGAAAAACTTGACCGGGCGCGATTTCCGATTTACCTGGTCACCAGACTGGCCGGCTACAATTTCGGCGCGGTTCGCGATTTGATCGACCGCGGATTGGCGCCGGCCAATCAGGGAACTGTCTTCCTGGACCAGCGGGACGCGGGGGAAACCACAGGAGACGAGTGGCTGCGCGACGCGGCAATCCGGCTGCCTCAGAATCGAGTTGTGTTGGAAGAGAGCACCGCGGTACTCTATGGGCGGAAGAACGTCATCGGGTACGGCGGCTGGGGGTCGAACGACAAGAACAGAACGAGGCGCTGGAGCGGGTTTCAGTTTTTGCCGGGGGCCATTGTCACGGAGTTTGTTTCCAGCAACGGGCGCACCTTTGAGCGGCCGCCGGAGCGGTGGACATTCAGCACATGGAAGAAAGAGGACGAAGGGAAGTGGTTCAAGGGGAGCCCCCAATCGCTGACCGCCGACTACGTGGAGGAAGGCGCGACGGGTGTTTCCGGCCATGTCTATGAACCGTATTTGCGCTATTGCCCACGTCCCGACGTGTTGTTTCCCGCCTATGTGGGCAAGGGACGGAATCTGGCGGAGAGCTATTATCTGTCGCTGCCTGCCCTCAGTTGGATGAATATCGTGGTCGGCGATCCGCTGGTGCGCCTCGGCCGGTAACCCAGCCCTACCGGATAGACTGCTCTGGCATCTCCATCCGCAGTTGCGGGTTGGCCGGCATCTTGTCCGGTACAGCTCCCGTCTCCACAAGCAACCGTGCCAACTCTGCCCGCAACCCCGTCAGCATCTGCGCCGACCCCTGGTCATCGATCAGATTGCGCGTCTCGGCGGGATCGTCCTTCAGGTTGTAGAGTTCGGCTTTGTGGGTATCGGTGTAGCCCTCCCC
>JAEUQG010000354.1 GCA_016789755.1 Bryobacterales bacterium | reverse complement strand
CAATTGAAGTTCGTGGAGCGAACCGGCCGCCAGTGCCCGATGGGCGAGATCTTTGAGGTCGGCGGCCGAATCCATGCGTTGAATCCGTGCGACGATGCCGGCATCTAGAGAGCCAAACCGCGTGCTGAGCAAATCGAGGAGCATTTCCTGGAGCCCTTCGACACGGCCTTCGACACGCCCCTTCGCCAGGCCCTTCGCGAGGCCCTTCGCGAGGCCCTTCGCGATGCCCCGTTCTTCCCAACTGGTGACGTACTCCACGATCGCCTCCTTCTCCTTGAGCTTCAGTTTCGCCTGCTCCATCTTCTTCGCAAACATCCGGTCCTCCCGCTCATCCAGCCGCAGGTACGAGTCCACAAACGTTCCGATCAGCCGCATCCTGGCCGGGTCCAGCCGCAGAGTCAGCAGCAGCCGCAGGCACTCCAGTTTCACCAGCGGACGGTCTCTCGCGGCTATCTTCATTTTAGCCATCAGCGCGCTCGCCACGGGATTCGCTTTCTTCACGAACTTCCGCCAAGGCAGCCGGTTCAACTGCACCACTCGATACTGAAACCGCAGCACCTCCCCGTCCACGAAACTTACCCGGAAGAAGTCCGTTTCCCGCTTTAACGGGCGGTCATGGGAATAAATCACAATCGGGTATACAGGACAGTCGTACTTCTCCATCAACAGAGAAAAATACCGGAAAAACCGTCGTGGAAACTCACGTGACACCGTGCTCTGATGTTCCGTGTGCACAATCAGAAACGCCGGTGTGCCTTTGAAACGCGCCTTCACCACAATGTCGGCGTGGTACTCGGATCCATCCAACAGGCTGGCAAACACCTCCTGCTGCAGGAATTCAATAGAGCCTGGCTCGATGGAGGCCGCAAGCTTGGAAAAAAACAACTCCAGGAATTCGATGAAGAAGGTCTCGAGAAGAACCTTGAAGCGCTGGTCGTGATCTATGGCAAGCACGGGCGCGGTATCGGAGTTACCGCCCATTGCCCACAATGTAGCACGGGATCGGGGCGGCGGGACATTGATATATTGATTCCAGTGTTCCGAGGATTCGCCATATTGATTGCCGCAGTGCCGCTGTGGGCCGGAGCGCCTCCCGCCGCAGTGAGAGCCTTCCTCACGGCGCGTTGCACCGCCTGCCACCAAGGGGCGAAAGCACCGGCCGGCATCGATCTCACCACGCTCGCCTTCGGGCTCGACGAGCCGCAATCCTTCTCCACCTGGGTGCGGGTCCACGATGCGGTGCACAGTTCCAGGATGCCGCCCCAAAGCAAGCTGATGCCCGCCGAACGGGCGGCGTTTCTCAGGCCGCTCAGCGAGAGTCTCCGAGCCCATGAACAGCAACGTGCGGCGGCGCAAGGACGCTCCACGCTCCGCCGCCTCAACCGCTACGAGTACGAGAACACACTTCGCGATTTGCTGCATGCGCCTTGGCTACAGCTCAAGGACATGTTGCCCGAGGACGGGATTCTAGCCCGGTTCAATAAATCCGGGCAGGCGCTGGACGTGTCGCATGTGCAGATGGCGCGCTACATGGAGGCGTCTGAGCAGGCATTGCGGTGGGTACTGGCCTCCGCCGATGAGCCAGAAAAGACGCAGCGCTACTATGCGCGCGAGCAGAAGCGGATGATCAACCGGATGAAGTACAGCCCGTTCAACCGGTCGCCGGAACGGGCGACGATTCCCATTCTGGGCTTCGAAGCCCAGCCCGATGTGATTGCCGAGAAGGCTCCGATGACGGTTGGGGAATCGGACCCCGCCACGCGCGAGTTGGAAGGGTTTGCCACGCCGGCCAGCACCTACGTCGGCAACGAGTATCACTTCGATCAATTCGCCGCACCCGCGGGTGGCCGCTACAAACTGCGGTTTCTGTCGTATTCGCTGTGGCTCGAAACGGTTCAAGACCCTGCGACGCAGAAGAACCGTCCGCGCTGGTGGCGGCCGAGCCGGCAGCGGACATCGAAGGGCCGCACCAGAGAGCCTCTGACGATTTACGCTTACAACAAGGCTAACGAGAAGCGTTTGCTCGGCACGTTCGATGTCACCCCTGAGCCAATCGCGCACGAACTCGATATCTATTTGCAGCCCGGAGAAACGATCCTGCCCGATGCCTCGCGGCTGGTCCGCACGCGTCCCGGTTGGGTGGGGAGTGCGGACGCTTCGGCCGAGGGCATGCCCGGCGTCGCTTATCGATGGATGGAGGTGACCGGACCCATTGCGCCCGCGAAGACCTTCCGCCTCCCGAACACGGCGGAGGCAGTGGAACCGGCGTTGCGGGAGTTCCTGGCCACCGCTTACCGCCGCGCGCCGCGGGAATCCGAAGTGGCGCGCTACAAGGCGATCATCGACGCGCGCCGTGCCGGAGGGCTGAAAGAAGCCGTGCTCTCCGGCTACATCGCCGCGCTGTGCTCGCCGGGCTTCCTGTATCTCGAGGAATCGCCCGGCGCGCTTTCCGGCCATGCGCTGGCGAGCCGCTTATCCTACTTCTTGTGGAATGCGCCGCCGGATGACGAACTGCGTGTCTTGGCGGCCAACGGGTTATTGCGGCGCCCCGAGGTTCTGCGCGCGCAGACGGAACGGCTGCTCCAATCGGCGCGTTCGCGCGACTTTCTGAACGCATTTCTCGATTACTGGCTCGACCTGCGCCGGCTTGGCGAGACTACGCCCGATCAAATCCTTTACCCCGAGTACTACCTGGACGATTTGCTGACGGAATCGGCGCTCAAGGAGACACAACTGTTCTTCGCGGAACTGGTGCGCCGCAACCTGCCCGCGTCAAACCTCATCTCGAGCGGCTTCACGATGCTCAATTTCCACCTGGCGAAGCACTACGGCCTGCCGCCGGTGGACGGGGTGGCGATGCGCAAAGTTGAGCTACCGGCGAACCACGTGCGGGGAGGGTTGCTGACGCAGGCGAGTGTGCTGAAGATCACGGCCAACGGCACGACGACATCGCCGGTGGTGCGCGGGGCATGGATCATGGAACGTATTCTCGGGGATCCGCCGCCGCCTCCTCCCGCTGGAGTGCCCGCCGTCGAACCCGACACGCGGGGGGCCACGACGATCCGGCAACAACTGGACAAGCACCGCTCGATCCCATCGTGCGCGGCCTGTCACAACAAGATCGATCCGGCGGGATTCGCGCTGGAGAACTTCGACATATTCGGAGCGTGGCGCGACCGTTACCGTTCGACGGAAGAAGGCGAGCCGGTGAAGGGCATCGGGAAGAACGGCCATGCGTTCACCTTCCGGCTTTCGCAACCCGTCGACGCGGCGGGCCAACTGGAAACGGGCGAGGCGTTCCAGAACATTTCCGAGTTGAAGCGTTTGTTGCTGGCGGACGAGCGCAAGATCGCCCGGAACATGGTTCAGCAGTGGATCGCCTACTCCACCGGCGCCCCCGTCTCGTTCGGCGACCGCGCCGAAGTGGAACGGATTCTCGATACGGCGTCGAAGGGCCGCTACGGCCTGCGCAGCATGCTTCACGAGATCGTCCAGAGCCGCTTATTCCGGCACAAATGAGGAGCCTCATGCATCCAGCACCGCACATCGTTGTTCGCCGCGCACTGCCGCGCCGCCATTTTCTGCGAGGTACGGGGGCCGCTCTTGCGCTTCCACTGTTGGATGCGATGCGGCCCGCCTTCGCAGCGGCAGAGCCCGCGCCGCGGCGGATGCTGGCGGTCTGCAATAATCTTGGCCTGCTCGATGGCGGGTTCTTTCCCAAGCAGGCAGGCGAGGGTTACGAACTTTCTCCGTATCTCAAGATCCTCGACAGCTACCGCGATCAGTTCACGGTCTTCAGCGGCGTTTCGCACCCCGATGTCGATGGCAGCCATTCGTCCGAGATCTGCTTTCTCACCGCCGCCCCGCACCCGGCCAACGGCGGGTTCCGCAACACCATCTCGCTCGATCAATTCATGGCGGAACAAATCGGCGTGAAGACACGTTTTCCTTCGCTCACGTTGGGGGTCAATGTGAACCGGGGCCAGCGCAGTTTGAGCTTCACCGGTTCCGGGGTGATGATTCCGTGCGAGGAGAGCCCGGCAGGGGTTTACAGGAAGCTGTTTTTGCAGGGCACGCCGGAAGAAGTGGAAAGGCAGATCGACAGGCTGCGGCTCGGGGAGAGCATCATGGATTCGGTGGCCTCGCATGCCGGGGGATTGCAGAAGAGCCTGGGTCCGCGCGACAAGGAGCGGCTGGATCAATACATGACAGGAGTACGGGAACTGGAGCGCCGGATGGCGATTGCCCGTGAGTGGGAGCGCAAGCCGAAGCCGGCGGCGAAGAAGGCGGCGCCGGTCGATGCGCCCGACAGCCGCGCCTATATGGAGAAGACGCGCCTCATGTACGAGATGTCGAAACTGGCCTTCGAAACCGATTCGACGCGGCTGATCACGCTGTTTCTGGACAGCAGCAACTCGCCGGCCATCGATCTCGAAGGCATCCAGATCACCGACGGTTATCACAACCTCTCGCATCACGGGAGGAACGAGAGCAAGCTGAAGCAACTGGAAGCCATCGACAGGCGGCACATGGAGTTGCTGGGCGGACTTCTGGGGTCGCTCCAATCGGGCGCCGAACAGGGGGAAACCCTGCTCGACCGCACGATGGTTCTTTACGGCAGTAACTTCGGCGACGCCAACAAGCACACGACGACGAACATGCCGGTGATCCTGGCGGGAGGCGGTTTCCGCCACGGCCAGCATCTGGCCTTCGACACGGCGAAAAATTACCCGTTGCCGAATCTTTATCTGAGCATGGTGCAACGCATGGGGATCGAGGCCCAGAAGTTCGCCAGCGCCACAGGGACGATGCGCGGCCTGGAATGGAAATCGTAGCGTGGACCGTTTCGAGTGCGATAATCAGAAGTTTGCATGCAGGCTGAATTAATCTGTTTCGAACAGGCGTGCCGCGCCCGCTACGCCATCACCGATGTTCTTTATAACTGCCCCAAGTGCGGCGGTCTGCTGGAAGCCACCTATGCATTCGCGCACGATGCCGCGGATCTGAAGAAGTTGTGGCGTGAGCGGCGCATGTCGAACGCCCGGCTGGATCAAAGTGGAGTGTGGCGCTACCGCGAGTTCTTCCCTTTCCTGAAGGACCTGGAGCATGTGGTGACGTTGCGCGAAGGCAACACGCCGGTGCTGGATGCGCCGCGGGCCGCGCGCTATGCGGGGCTGGAGCGTGTGGCGTTCAAGCACCAGGGATACAATCCAACGGGGTCCTTCAAAGATAACGGCATGACGTGCGGGGCATCGCAGGCCATGGCGCTCGGCATGACGCGTGTGGCGTGTGTGTCCACGGGCAACACGTCGGCTTCGATGGCTGCCTATGCGAGCGCGGCGGGACTGCAACCGATCATTTTCATCCCGCACGGCAACATTAGCTACGGCAAGCTGGCGCAGGCGCTGGAGTATGGAGCGAAGACGCTGCAGGTGGAAGCGAATTTCGATCAGATCCTCGCTTTGATCCGTGTGCTGGCGGAGCGGCTCGGCATCTATCTGTTGAACTCGATCAACCCGTTTCGGATCGAGGGGCAGAAGTCGATCATGGTGGAGTTGATGGACCAGCGCGATTGGCAGGCGCCCGACTGGGTGGTGCTGCCCGGAGGAAATCTCGGCAACACGTCGGCGTTCGGAAAAGCTTTGCGGGAGATGAAAGCGCTGGGGTTGATTGACAAGCTTCCGAAGTTAGCTGTGGTGCAGGCGGAAGGGTCGGCGCCATTTTTCGACTTCATGAGCCGGCCCGAGCGGGGCGTGTTTCCGGCGGTCGAGCATCCGGAGACGCTGGCCACGGCGATCAAGATCGGCGATCCGGTTTCGTGGCCGAAGGCGCTGTTGGAAGTAACCACGACGGAAGGCGTGGTGGAGAAGGTGACGGAGCAGGAGATTGCCGATGCCAAGGCGCAGATTGGACTGTGCGGAATCGGTTGCGAACCTGCGTCGGCGGCTACGCTGGCGGGCATCCGGAAGTTGACGGCGGCGGGCGTGATCGACAAAAGCGCCGATGTGGTGGCCGTGCTGACGGGCAATGTGCTGAAGGACCCCGATTACATCTACAAGTACCATACGGGTCAGCTCAAGGCGCCGGGCGGAAGCGCGATCCTCTCCACGTACGGCAACGAGCCGGTTGTTGTGCCCAACGATGCGGACCGCATTGCGGCGCTGCTCGGCTGATGGCCTAAGGCTCCGAATCGGGCTCCAGCGCTCCGCGGGTCGCGAACTCCCGGGCCTGCGCATCGCCATCGCGCATCAGCTCTTGCAGTGCAGTGGGCAAGGATGGATGTTCCTGCCACAGTTGCAGCGATTGCATGCGATAGAAGTACACATGTTCCGGGTTGCTGAGTCCGGAACGAAACCCGGGCAGCAGAGAATCCGGAAGTTTGCCGCCGCCGTGGCCCTGATTTTCCTGATGCCAGAAGCCGCGGCTGCGGAAGTAGCGGAAGAAGGTGAGTGGCGCGGCAAGGCGGAAGGGCCCATCGGCCATGGCGATGCCGGCGATGTGGCGAACGAGGTGGAAGCGCTGAGGGCGTTCTTCATCGACGGCGTAGAGCCACTGCCTGTGGCTGGTCCATTGTCCGGTTGAGACCGGAGGCATTCGCTGCGCAGCCAGGGCATGGTTGAGCGTGGCCATGTTGTGGCGAAAGACGGCGGGCCAATCGGCGCCGGACCAATCGCGATGTTGCGCGAAGTGAGTGGCGCGATCCTGCTTCCAGCGCAGCGAACCGGCGATGGCTCTCAGGTGGGCTTCTGCCTGCGGGCGGCTGTAGTGCTTCCGGTATCCGGTCCAATCGAGTTCGATGCCGGTCTTGGCGTCCGTCATGCGGATGCGCCAGGCGTCTTGTTTCACCGGATGCCGCTCATAGACCGATTGCTGAACATCGAGCGAGTCCGCGGCGGGCAGATCCGGGGCGAGCAGCGAGAGGGTGAGTTGTTCGGCATAGGATGTCTGCCCGTTGAGGTGTGTGTCATTGACGCGGCGGAAGCGGAATGTAGCGCGGTCTCCGTTTTGTTCGGTGTCGCGCGCATCGAGGCGCAAGTCTTCACGAAGCTGGACTTCGGCGATGCCTCCGAGATCCACGGTGATTGGCGGACGGCGCCGCCCGCAGCAGGCATAGGCAACGAAGGCCACGGCGATGACGAGCAGGACAACGATCTTCATCCTGCAATGTCAGGCGCGAAGGCGTGGGGAAAGCTGTCAGCCGAGCCTCCACTTAGTGCGGGTGTAGGCGATGCGGAAGCCTTGGCGTTCGGCGTTGCGCTGAGAAGCGCTGCCGGGCTCGGCGGCGGTCATCATGGCGAGCTCGCAGCCGACGGAAGCGGCGTAGGCAAGGCGCGCTTCGAGCAGGGCGCGCTGCGCTCCCTGACGGCGGTGTTCGGGTAAGGTGCTTGCTCCGGAGAGGATGGCGACCTGGTTCTGGATGCTGAGCGCGGCGGCGGCAATGGGCGTGCCATGCAGTTCGGCGAGGAAAGAAACCTCTCCTTCGCGGGCGGTGACCACCTGCATGAGGTCGACGAGCATGTGGGCCAGCTCCGGATACTCCTGCCAGCCGGCGGCGGCGGTGCGGACCCATGTTTCACGGTCTTCGTGCGCCACCAGGCGGACAGCGATGGAGTTCGTATGCGTGGCAGCCGGAGCGGGCAACGTGCGGTAGAGCACGGTGCTCATCTCGATGGGAGCATAACCGCGTTGGTGAAGCATGGAGACGACGGGCATGCCGGCGAGCGGACAGATTTCGTGTTGGACCGGGGCGGCGCGCTGCGTGTAGAAATCCTCGATGCGGTGCAGTTCTTCGGGCGAGGGTTTCGCGGCGAGGCCCAAGCCGAAGGTCTGCGTCATGGGGGACTCCGCGCCGTCGTAGGTTGCGATGGCTCCGGCGGCTTCCATCCAACCGGCATTGGAGGCCGGATGGAGCCGCCAGCGGGCTTCGATGAAGCGGGCACAGAGGAGGCCCTCGGCTAACTCCAGGCGGGAGGCTAAAGCATGATCGACTACGGGATACTGCACAACATCACTCCTCGCGTCGTTTTTTGGCCCAACCTTCCTTCATTATCTGACGGGAGCGGCCGAGTGCCAAGGCATCGGCGGGGACAGCGTCGGTAATCACCGAACCGGCTGCGACGTAGCTGCCTTCGCCCACGCTGACGGGAGCGACCAGGGTGGAGTTGCTGCCGATGAAGCTGCCGTCGCCGATGTTGGTTTGGTGCTTCTTTCTCCCGTCGTAATTACAAGTGATGGCGCCGGCGCCGACGTTGACCTTCTCGCCGATGTTGGAATCGCCGAGGTAGGCGAGGTGCTGAGCCTTGGCGCCTTTGCCGATGTTAGTCTTCTTCAGCTCGACGAAGTTGCCGATGTGGACGCCGGCGGCGACGTGGTTTTCCAGACGCAGGCGGGCATAAGGTCCGATGCGGGCGCCGGTCTCGACGTGAGAGGTGGCGACGATGGAGAAGGGGTGGATCTGGACGTCGTCTGCGAGGGTGGAGGATTCAACGATGGAGCATGCGCCGATGCGGCATTCGGCGCCGATGACGGTGTTTCCGAGGATGCGGGTGAAGGGTTCGAGGACGGTGTCGGGGCCGATGACCGCCTGCTCATCGACGGTGACGGTTTCGGGGCGTTCGACGGTGACTCCGTCGAGCATCAATTGGCGGATCTTGCGGGTGCGAAGGATGGTGTCCACTTCGGCCAGTTCGAGCTTGGTGTTGATGCCGAGCAGTTCCGTGGGGTCATCGACGACGAGGGGCAGAACGCGGTGGCCGTTGGCGGTGAGGATCTCGACCATGTCGGTGAGGTAGTATTCACCGGCGGGGTTGTTCGTGCTGACGTCGCGCAGGTGCTTCCAGAGCAGGGCAGCATCGAAACAATAGATGCCGGCATTGATTTCGCGAATGGCCTTCTGTTGCGGAGAGGCTGCTTTCTCTTCGACGACGGCGACGACTGCGCCGGCTTCATTGCGCACGATACGGCCGTATCCGGTGGGGTTGTCGAGGCAGGTGGTGATGGCGGTGGCGGCGACGTTCGAGTCCACCTGCAGGGCGATGAGTTTTTCCAGTGTGGCAAGGGAGAGCAGCGGGAC
>JAEUQG010000315.1 GCA_016789755.1 Bryobacterales bacterium | reverse complement strand
CACGCCGCTTCATGCATCTCCACCGAAACATCGATGCTGCGTTGAATCAACTCCAACTCCCGCCGCGATTTCACCATCCGCAACTTCGCAATCGCCTGGGAAACTTCCGCTAACTTCAGCCGCCTCGGAATGCCCGCACTTTGCACCAGACGGCTCACTTCCGATTCCCACACATCGGTGCTCATCACCTTGGCGAACCCCGTGCGCGCCGCCGCATCCGCATCTCCCGCCGCCACCCGGCGCCCTTCATAGCGCTCCTTGCGCTCGCTGCGCGGCGGCAGAAACAGAATTTCGTTGGGCGCCGTTGCATCAGGCAGAATCACCAGCACGGCCCCCGGCTCGTTCCAACCCGTCAGGTAAAAAAAATTCGGCTCCTGCAGCATCGGACTGCGCGGATCGTGCGAGGTATCGGCGGCTCCTTCGAGGACAATCGCCGCGTCTGGAAAGGCCGCGCGCAAGCGGGCTCTGCGGCTGCGATGCTCGTCCTGAGACACCACGAGCGGGCCGACAGCCAGCAGCAACGAAATCCAGTGCATTCCTTCCAAATTAGTACAATGCGAGGATTGGATGCTCTGGACCCTCGTACTGCTCGCCCTCTTGCTGACCCTGCTTGGATTGCGCGGGGAACAAGCGCGTCTCAGCTTCTACCGCCAGGGCGCCAAGGCGCTCGATGGCCCCACCCCGCCCGCCACTGTCATCGTGCCGGTGAAAGGCCACGACGAAGGCTTGCGCGAAAACCTCGCCTCGCTCGCCTCTCTTGACTACCCCCGCTACGAACTCATCGTCACCGCCCGCTCGGCCGGAGACGTCGATTCCACCGCCCTGCCCGCCAAGGCCCGCCTCGTTCTGGCCGGCCCCGGTGACCCGTCCACGGGAGAAAAAATCAACAATCTCCTCGCCGCCGTGCGCGCCGCCGGAACAGAATCGGAAGTTTTTGTTTTTGCCGATTCCGACGGCCGCGTCACTCCGCAATGGCTGCGCGCCCTGGTTACCGCCCTGCACTTGCCCGGCGCCGGCGCCTCCACCGGCTACCGCTGGCACCTGCCCGCGCGCCCCACCGCCGCCTCCCTGCTGCGCTCGGTGTGGAACGCCGTCATCGCCGGAGGCATGGGCCCCGGCAACAACCGCTTCTGCTGGGGCGGTGCGATGGCCATCCGGCGCGAAACATTCTTTAGTCTAAATGTTCCCGCATGGTGGCACGGCGCGGTCAGCGACGACTACCGCCTCAGCGAAGCCGTCCGCGCCGCCGGACTGCGCATCGCCTTCGCCCCCGCGGCCCTGGTCGCCTCCACCGACGCCACGTCGATGAGTGAGTTCCTCTCCTGGACCCGCCGCCAGTTGACCATCACCCGCTTCTACGCCCCGCCCCTCTGGAGACTCTCCGTTTTCGCCCACGCAATTTATTGCGGGGCGATGCTCGCCGCCGTCAAAATTGCCACTGTGGCATCCCTCGCCGCGCTCGCCCTCCAACTCGGCATCGGGATGTACAAAGGATGGAACCGCATCCGTTGCGCCCGCCTCATCCTACACGATCATCCCATTTTGTTTCAAACATTTGCCAAGCTTCACGTTCTACTAGTTCCGGTCGGCACATGGCTCTGGCTGTACAGTTCCCTGGCGGCGGGCTTCGGCAACGCCATCCGCTGGCGCGGCTACCGGCTCACCCTCCGGCGCCTCCCCAAGCCTGCGGCCGAGCCTCCCCGTTAGTGGGCTGACGGCCGGCGCCGCAAACCCACCCAGATCAACCCAATCCCCACCAGCGCCATCATCCCGGGCTCGGGCGTCTGCGTCACCACATCCTGGAACGTCGAATTATAGAGCCCAATGATATTATTCATCGGCGTCCCGATATCGTTGTTCACGTTGTTCAGGTATCCCTGCGCCAGAGTCAGTATGCTCGGGTCAGATGCTGCCGTGAACCGCACATTTCCCGTGGTGATGTCGTAGCTCGACGCCGTCTCCCGCACGATTTCCCAAATTCCCACCTGCAGCGCCGCCTGCACATAGCGGCCTAAGGCCGGACTGAAGGGATTCGCTACCTGCCCGAACAGCAGCTTTAGATCGGCGATCTTCGCCGCCGTCAATGTTGTCGTCGGGTGGATATTCCCCGGCACCAAAGCAAAGCTCGGATCGAGCGTGAACGTCGCGCTTCCCACCCCCTGCTGCGGCTCGATGCAATACGCATAGAAACTGCCGTTCACGGTGCTGAAACGGAACAGGCTCGCCCCAACATTGGTTGAGCCGCCTGGCAGCCCGTAGGTTGGACCATCGGCGATAATTCGGGTCACGCTGTTGCTAAACAGCGCCCCTTCGAAGGTGGCGGTGATCGTAGCAGCTTCCAGTGGTACGAAGACCGTAGGCAGTACTGCCAAAGTGGCGACAATTGATTTACGCTTCATGTGTAATCAAACGTAACATCAACTCGCATTTCCAACAATTCTAAGAATTCCTTAGTACTCCGCTCTCCGGTCTAGTTCTTAGGTCCGCCGGGTACTGCGACACAGCGGCGCACTAATCCACGAACAGAAACTCATTGCTCGCCAGCAGCGCCCTCAAGTAGCTCGCCAGCGCCTTGCGCCGGTGCGACTCCTCAGCCGTCCCAGCCTTCTGCAACGCCACTTGCGCCGCGCTCAGGTACTGCGCCGCTCTTGCCTGCAACTCCGTGGAAGCCCCCCGCCCTGTCGCCATCCGATGCGCCGCATCCACCCGCGCACGGTCATCCGCATAGGCCGCCAGCAGCCGCGCCGCAAACGCTTCGCTGTTCTCCTCCACCAGTTTGCTGTTCAGTTGGAAAAGCGCCTGAATCGGAGTGATGCTCGGCGACCGCACCGGCGTGCTCGCGTTCGTATCCGCGCCATCGAACATCGCCAGATACGGATGCCTCTGGATGCGCTGCGTCATCAGATAAACGCTGCGCTGATTGCTCTCATAAACCGCCGCATAGGGCCGGTGCTGCGTATAGCGCCACTCCTGCATCGGCGGAAACGGATGCGCCCCACCCATCTTCAGATCGAGCGTCCCGCCCAAAGCGAGCAGCGAATCGCGAAGGCTCTCGGCATCCAGCCGCCGCCGGTCGAACTTCCACAGCAGTTCGTTGTTCGGGTCCACCGCCGCGTTGGAAGCCTCGCCGGCGCTCGACTGGCGATACGTCGAAGACAGCAATATTTCCCGATGCAGCCGCTTCACCCGCCAGCCGCCCTCCACAAACTGGGATGCCAGATAGTCCAGCAGTTCCGGATGCGTCGGCTTCATGCCGCGCTTGCCGAAGTCATTCGGTGTGGTCACAATGCCCTTGCCGAAGTGGAACTGCCAGATGCGGTTCACCATCACCCGCGCCGCCAGCGGAGTCCCCAGAATCCACTCCGCCAACTCGCGCCGCCCGCTCGCTTGCTTGTCCCGCAATGTCTGTCCGCCCAGCACTTCCAGGAAGCGCCGCTCCACCGTCTCGCCCTTCTTATCCGCCTCGCCGCGCAGCAGAATGGGCGAATCGACGGCCTTGGCGTCCACCACCGCATACGCATCTTCGATCGGGCCCACCTTGGCCAGCAACTCCATGCGCTGCCCCAACGTCTTGTTGTATTCGGGCTTGATCTTCGTCTGCTCGATGGTGCCTTCGGGCAGCGGTGGCGGCTGCTTGCCCGCACGCACGGCCGCCGCGCGCTCCGTGTACAGCTTGCGCAGATCTTCGAGCGTCTTCAACTTCCCATCGATGACATCGAGCTCCGGCTTGATGGGCAGCAACTGCAGTGCGATCTCGGCGTCGGACTTGCGCCGCACGAAGTCCGCCTGCTGATTGCGATTCTCGCTGCCCGCGAACGGATAGCGCGTGCTGGCGAAGATGCCCGACAGCGCGTAGTAATCCTTGTTCGAGATCGGGTCGTACTTGTGATCGTGGCAACGCGCGCAGTTCACGCTCAAGCCGAGAAACGCCTTGCCTACGTTGTCGATGGTGTCGTCATGGCTCAAATGCATCTGGCGCTCGGGGACCACCGAGAAGCGCCGCGTATTGGCCACGTAGCCCGTGGCCACCAGCCGCTGCCAGCGATCCTCTTCATTCGAGGACAGCAACAAATCCCCTGCCAATTGTTCCCGCACAAATTGGTCGTAGGGCAGGTCCCGATTGAAAGCCGCAATCACCCAATCGCGATACTTGTGTGCCTGCGGCACGGGGTAATCCGAACTGTCCCCCGCCGTGTCGGCATAGCGCACGACGTCCAGCCAGTGGCGGCCCCAGCGCTCCCCGTAGCGCGGCGAAGCGAGCAACCGGTCGATCACCTTCTCGTAGGCTTGCGGCGAAGTGTCGCTGAGGAAGGCATCCAGTTCGTCGATGGAAGCAGGCAATCCCGTCAGATCGTAGGTCACCCTCCGCAGCAGCGTGATCTTATCGGCGGCCGGGGCGGGCTTCAGCTTCTTCGCTGCCAGCCGCGCCCGCACCACGCTGTCGATGGATGCGCCGGCTTGCTTCGCCAGCGGCTGAAAGGCCCAATGCGCGCGCTGCTCATCGCTGATGCGGAACGAGGCCAGCGGCTTCGTGCTCGCCGGAAACACCGCGCCCTGCTGGATCCACAGCGCTACGGCATCCAACTCCTCCTGAGGCAGCTTGCCCGGAGGCGGCATTTGAATCTTCGCGTGCGTGTGGTTGAGCACGGCCAGCAGCAGGCTCTTGTCCGGATCGCCGGGCACAACGGCCGCACCCGATTTGCCGCCCTTGAGCAACGCCTCGCGCGAGTCCAGACGCAGTCCCGCTTGCGGCGCGCTCGTGTGGCAGGCGTGGCACTTCTTCACCAGCAGCGGACGCACCCTGGTCTCGAAGTGCTCCGCGGGATCCTGTGCCGCGGCCACGGCCGTCATGAGTAGCAGTCCGGTCAACATGGAATCCTCTTATTCTATGCGCTTGCCGAACAGGCTGCGCCAGCTCTCATCGAAGCTGGTCCAGCGCGAGCGCCGCTCGCCGGTTTCGTCGCGATGCATCAGCCCGTGCCCGTTGGGGCACACGGTCTCGGTCGCCGGAGCCTCCACCACCAGGCTGCTCCATGTGCCGATGCGCGCCGGCGAGCGCAGTTGCTCGAAGCACTCCGGACAGCGTCCCAGATGATCGCGCAGCGTCACCCCGGCCAGGATGCAACAAGCCATGGTGAACAGCCAGATGTGCCAGATGCCCGCGGGCAACAGGTTCTCCGACAGGATGCGCGCGGCGACGACCGACACCTGCGCCAGCGCCGTCGTGCTCAACAGCAGCCGCAGCGCCAGTACAGCGCAACTGCGCGGCGTCGCCCGCAACTTGCGGTGCAGATACACAACGCCGCCGGTTAAGGCGAGCACTGCGATCGCCAGCGCCATCGACAGCGTGTCCTGCCAGCGCGGCGTTTGCAGGAACGGATGCAGCCGGTGCACCAACCCTGGAGCGAGCGCCAACAGCTTGCGTTCCGCCTCTTCAATCGGCAACCCCGGCACACGGCGAATGACGACACCCGATCCCGGAGTTCCTTCCGGCAGCGGCACGAAATAGCGCAGCCGCTTCGAGACGAAGGCGAAGTTCTCGGGCAACACTCCGGCTACGATGTAGCGCCGGTCTTCGATCAGCACCACGCGCCCGATCACTCCACGGTCGCCGTGAAACTCGTCCTGCCACATCGCATGCGTCAGCACCGCATGATCGAGCGGAGCAGCCTGCAAGGTGCGCCCCAAGACCGGACGTACGCCCAGCGTTTCGAAGAAGTCCCGCGACACCTGGGCGCTGGCTGTGAATCCATAGCGCACGCGAAAGGCGCCTACGGCTTCCACCCACGGCTCATGCCGCAACTCGCCCTGCAAGCGCAGAGTCACGGTGGAGAGCGAGATGCCCATCGCCGCATAGGTGCGCTGCACGAAGGCCACGCGCTCCAGATGCTGCCCCGCCGGACGTTTTGGCGCCGGCAGTCCGAAGAGCAACCACAGCAGCGTGGCGGCGCAAAAGGCGGCCGCTTCCAAACGCAACGGGCGGCGGAAGGTCTCCGATGACTCCACACGGCTGCGGGTGAATAATGCATCGCGCAGGATGTTCTCCGCCAGCCGTGTGAAGGGTACGCTGCGGCGGTGCTCCAACTCCGCCAGCCACTCCTCACGCCACGCCCGGCGCTTCTGCGCGGGCAGCAGGTATTGCGTCAGTTGTAGCCAGGTGCGCGCCAGCCCAGCAGCCATAAATTGATGATCGCATGCCCTCGGAAAGCGCGAGTTGCGCGTGCTCTCACTGGACGAGTTTCAGCCCCAACAACCCGGCCCTCAGACACCGATGAAGTAGTTCCCATTGGTGAAGAACCATCCCGTGTCGCTGAAGCCTTCCGGAGCAAACCGCGTCCGGATGGTGACAGGCCCATATGGGGCGCTGTAGTCCAGCGACATCGTCAACACCAGATCGTGCCCGATAAGCGTGGCTTCGATCTGCCCGCTGCATCGCGAGTTCGTGCGCGGCGCCGCGCCGCGCGAATAGGTGACCAGACAGGCGCCGATCTCCACTTCCGCCTGCCGCATCGGAACCTCAGACCGAAAGACCACCTTCAACTGTCTCCCGTGAAAGGAGACGCTGGGCGCAAGGATCGTGCTGGTGGCGAAGTAAGCACCCAACTCCGTAACCCGCGACTCACCGGTTGCCCCTGTCGCACGAAGCCGGATGGTCTTGCCGGGCGATGGATCGTTGGCGGGGAAGAACACCGCCAGCTCCACCAACGGCAGCGCGAGCCTGCTGCGTTGCGCATCCACCATGCAGTACCGCGTCTGCAACGTGGCCGCATGTCCGAAAGCAACCGCATCGGTGGGCTTGGGCGGTCCGTCGGCTTCGATGAAGTTCTCCACGCGCATCGAACCGGCCGCGGGGTCGATCGTGACGATGCACTTGGCGAATTCGATAGCGAGCGATTGCGGTCTCCCCATCGAGGGATCGATGCGGAAGCGGAACACGCCGCCCACTCCGCGGCGCGAGTCGATCCACAGGCTGCTGCCCTCAGGCGGACTGGCGGGGATCTCCAACGGCCGTGTGACGGGAATGGGGGCGGGCGGCGCCTCCGTTGACCGGAATACCCCTAAGACGCCAGGGTAGGAACTCAGCCGCAGCACTCCCCGTTGCTGCAGCGACAAGGTCAGTCGAAGAACGCGGAACTCCCCCTCCACAAAGGAACTGGCATCCTCCAGTGTGCAGGTGCCTCTCACATCGTAGGGCCGCAGAGCGATGCGGTATTCGATGGCACATTCATTGCCAACGGAGATTTGCGCGAAACGCAATGGCTCCGCGCCCGGCGGTTCGTAGTACTTAAACCGGAAGGTCTGCCGAGGGCCGGAACTGTCGAAGGGTTCGACGGAGTACGGCTCGCCGGGCCGCGGAGCTTCCTGCGTCAGAGTAACCTGCTCGCCCGCAACCAACAGCGTCGCGCTACGCGCCCTTCCCGTGGGGTTCGCCGCGAAGTGGACGATTCGCTCGGATGCCATCTCGTACAACCACGAAGCAGACGATGGAACTAGTGTAGTTGCGCAACCCGGCTGCGTCTCCACCGGGACCACGACTGCGCCCGAGCCCGCGGGCAAAGGCCCCATCGGCAGAACACGGTACGTGCAGGTACGTCCGGCTTGCACCACGCGCATCGAAAGCGGCCCCAGGGTGAGCAGGGCAAACCGGTCCTCCACACTCGTGTTCGGCTCCACTGCGATGGAGACGGAAGCCGAACCGGTGCGCACATTCGCGCCGTCCACAGTCAACCATGGCGAATCGGATTGCACGCTCCATTGGCACTCGCCGGTTGCAGTCACTGGGATGCGGAACGTGCCGCCCGATGGCGCAGCAGCGAACGACGTGCCGGGTGTGGAGAGTTCGCAGGCTGGGCCGCCTTGATGAATCGTGATGTCCTTGCCGGCAATCATGCGGTGAACCACGCGAGGCGACGCCGACGGTTCGATGGCAAGCTCAACCTCCGCGCTGCCCTCGCCGTTGCCCGCCGGGTGGGACCATTCGCATCCCGATTCGGCGGTCACGCTCAGGCGCAGACTCCCCCCTTCGAGCGGCGCCTCGGCACGCAGCGGAGTGACTTCCGCCGGGCATCGTTCGGCGATGAAGTTAGCGCCGAGAAAGAGCCGGCCATCCGGGCTCAACGAAGAAGCGGCGCGGCGCGGCCAGAAGTTGAACAACGTGCGGAAGTCCGCGTCGGTCGCGGCATTCAAGGCGCTAAACACGCGGCCGTAGGAGATGATCATCACCCCGTCGTTGGCGATCTCCGCGCTCCACCGTGTGGCCGGATTCACGGCCCCCTGACGATACAATCCGTCCGGTGTCCAGCGGAAGATCTGATCGCCGGTGTAGGAGTTCACTCCAACCAGCGTCCCCGTGTCGTTGATGTCCAGCAGGTATCCCATCTGCGCTCCGCGCACCACCGGCAAGCTCACCAGACGGGGTATACCCTCTGCGTTCCAGAGGACAGGATTGCTGCCGGCCTCGCCGGCGATCTCGCCCTTGTTGTTCAAGCCGTGCGCAGTGACCGACCGCGCGCCATCGACGCTCCGTGTTTCCGCCTTGCCATCGGGGTGCAGCAGAACCACTCCGCCTCTTTGATTGAGCACGATCTGACCCGCGTTGTTGATGCCGGCGGGCTGGCCGCGGACGGGCAGTTGCGTCTGGACGCCATCCGGTGAGATGCGGTAGCCGTAGTCGTCGATCGAGCAGCCGCCGGCGATCTCGCCGAGGTCGTTGATACCCACCGGGCATTGGATGGTCTTGTCCAACTCACGGAAGCGAAGGCCACCGAAGCCCGATGGCTCCTGCGCGCTCAGGACAAGAACGCTCAGCCAGTAGCACTGCAACAGGTGTCGCATGATCTGCCTCTAAGACCCGGCGGGGAGGGGTTTCGCCTACAGGGCCTCAGCGGGCGATGTCGCCGGGGGTAGCGTTGGTGGCCTTGAGGTAATCCGCCGGGCTGAGGACTATCTGCGTCCCGCGGACTCCGGCCGAGACAGCGATGCGGTCGTACAGGTCCACCGTTTCGTCGATAAAGACCGGATAGTCCTTTTTGCAGGCGAGGGCGGTGACGCCGCCGCGCACGTAGCCGGTGAGCGCCTGCACGTCCTTGAGCGGCACAAGGTCGATCTTGCTTTCGCCCGCAAGCTTCGCCAGATTCTTCAGGTGCAACTGCGCCGATCCTGGAATGACGGCCAGGCACACGCCGTTGCGTGCGCCGCTCGCGACCAGCGTCTTGAATACCTGCTCGGGCGGCATGCCGATGCGCCCGGCGACGGTTTCGGCATCCAGGTGATCGTCGCCCACTTCGTAGTCGCGCAGTTCGTAGGCGGCGCCCAACCGGTCGAGCAGCCGCGCCGCGTTGGTCTTCATTCCTCGCGCTTGCGGTAGGTGAACTTCTTCCAGTCCGTGGCGGAGATGCCGTTCAGGTCCCACACCACCTGGCCATTGCGCACCGTGAGCTCGGCGATGAGCTTCTGCGCGCCGGAGCGGCGTGCGCCGGCCGAATCGATGAAGCCGAAGTTGCCCTTCTCCACACGCAGCACGGTGACGTCGGCCACCGCTCCGACGCTCAGGTGGCCAAGCTCTTCATGCTTGATCTCTTTCGCCGGGTTCCAGGTGGACATGCGAATGACGCTGTCGAGCGTGGAGCCCATGTTGAGGATCTTCGACATGGTGTTGGTCATGTCCTTCATGCCGGCGTTCATGCTGCCGGTGTGCAGATCGGTGGAGATGGAGTCCGGCTCGAACCTGGCGTCGTAGGCCGCTTGCGCCACGGGCCAGTAGAAGCTGCCGCCGCCGTGGCCGATGTCGAAGATGATGCCGCGCTTGCGGCCGGCGGTCATCGCAGGGTTCAGCTTGCCGTCGACGGCTTCGTCGCGGTGGCCGCTGAAGCAGTGGGTGTAGATGTCGCCGGGACGCAGTTTGTCCATGAACAGCGCGTTGAGGTTGCGCTCCTTGGTGGCGTAACCGAAGTCGACCATGACGGGCATGTTGGTGGCTTTACCCGCGGCCACCGCTCCATCGACGGCGGGCCAGCCTTGCCCGCGGTAGTGGGCTGTCTTAAATCCGACAATTATGTCTTTATTAGCGTTGGCCATGGCGATGGCCTGCTTGGGATCCATGTCGGCGGGATCATGCTCGCTGTGCTCGCTCATGCCCCAGCCGACGATGTTGAGCAGGGCGAAGACACGGGTCTTGGCGCGGCGGATGACGCGCTCCTTGAAGTCGGGGAAGTTGCGCCAGCCGGAGGTGCCGGCATCCACCATGGTGGTGACGCCGCTCTTGAAGCTGTAGGTATCGGGGTAGATGCTGGAATCGCCGGTGAGCACACCGGCCTTGCCCGTGCCCGCGTAGACATGGACGTGTATGTCGATGAGGCCCGGAGTGACATAGAGGCCTTTGGCATCGGCCACGCGCTTGGCCTGTGTAGCCGGGATGTTGGCTGCCACGGCGGCGATCTTGCCGTTGGAGATGGCGACATCCATCAGGCGGCTGATGTTGTTCTTCGGATCGATGAGATGGCCTCCTTTGAGCAGGAGGTCGTAGGACTGCGCGGCGAGCGCGGCCGACAGTGCGATGACAAGGGCGGAGGTTCGGAGAATCATGATTGGCTTACCGTGAGAATGATCTTGCCCACATTCTTGTTATCGGCCATGTAGCGGTGGGCGGCGCCGGCCTGTTCGATGGGGAATTCGCGGTCGATGGTGGTCTGGAAGACACCGTCGAGGAAGTTCTTCCAGAACCGCAGTTGAAAGTTGGCGGTGATTTCGATCTGTTCCGGACGCGTGCGGGAGCGCAGCGTGGAGCCGATGATGCGCAGCCGGTTGCGGAGCACGGTGGAGAGGTTGAGCTCGCCTTTCGCTCCGCCAAGCAGTCCGATGCTCACCAGACGCCCGAAACGTTTCAGGGCCTGAATGTTTTTGCCCAGATAGTTGCCACCGACGCAATCGAGGATGACATCGGCGTCGGGGAATGGCCCGGTGGGATCGACGACGGTTGCTCCGAAGGATTCGCAGAACGCCACTTTCGAGGAGGTGCGCACGGTGGCATAGACCTGTGCTCCGGCCTCGCGAGCCATCTGAATGGCCGCCAGTCCCACTCCGCTCGCGCCGGCATGGATGAGGACGCTTTCGCCCGTGGCGAGGTGCGCTTCCATAAAGAGGTTGACGAAGGCGGTGAGCCAGGCTTCGGGGATGGCGGCGGCTTTGCTGAACGGCCATTCGTCGGGAATAGGCAGGAGCATGCTGCGGTGCACGGCCGCCTTTTCGGCATAGGCGCCGCCGGGAACAAGCGCACAGACACGGCGTCCTTCGGCGATGCCCGCGAGCTCCAACCCAAGAATATTGCTGGCGCCGGGGGGCGGCGGATATTGACCGCTCGCCTGCAGCAGATCGGCGCGGTTGACTCCTACGGCCTTGACCTGAACGACCACCTCTTCGTTTTGCGGAGCGGGGTCGGGGGTGGGGAGCCATTCGAGACCGTTGGGAGTGACTTGAATTGCGTTCATGCGAGCACCTGTTTCACGACGTTCCCGTGTACGTCGGTGAGGCGGAAGTAGCGGCCCATGTATTTATAGGTCAGGCGCGTGTGATCGATGCCCAGCGTGTGGAGGATGGTGGCTTGCAGATCGTGGACATGGATGGGATCGCGCGTGATGTTGTAGCCGTAGTCGTCGGTTTCGCCGATGGTGAGACCGCGTTTCACGCCGCCGCCGGCAAGCCAGACGGTGAAGCAGCGCGGGTGATGATCGCGGCCGTAATCGTCTTTGGTAAGGCGGCCTTGGCAGTAGACCGTGCGGCCGAATTCCCCGCCCCAGACGACGAGCGTGTCGTCGAGCATGCCTCGTTGCTTGAGGTCGGTGACCAGCGCGGCGGCGGGCTGGTCGGTTTCGCGGCAGCGGCTGGGTAAGCCTTTGGGCAGACCGCCGTGATGATCCCAATCGCGGTGGTAGAGCTGGATGAAGCGCACGCCGCGCTCGGCCAGACGGCGGGCGAGCAGGCAGTTGGCGGCAAAGGTGCCGGGCTTGCGAGCATCGGGCCCGTAGAGATCGAATGTGGATTGCGGCTCTTTGCTCAAGTCAGTGAGTTCAGGCACCGAGGCTTGCATACGGAACGCCATCTCGTATTGGGCGATGCGGGTGGTGATCTCCGGGTCGCCGGTCTGATCGAGCTTGATCTTGTTGAGCTGCCCGAGCGCATCGAGATAGTTGCGGCGGTCCTCGCGCGAGTATTCGGGCGGGTTGTTGAGATAAAGGACAGGGCTGCCGACGGAGCGGAATTTCACGCCCTGATATCGGGTGGGCAGGAAGCCGCTGCCCCAGAGCCGGTCGTAGAGCGGCTGGCCGCCGCCTCCCTGCCCCGGGCTGATCATGACAACGAAGGCGGGCAGGTCTTCGGTCTCCGCTCCCAGCCCGTAGCTGAGCCACGCGCCCATCGAGGGGCGTCCGGCAATCTGCGAGCCGGTCATGAGGAATGTCACCGCAGGATCGTGGTTAATGGCTTCGGTGTGTAGGGATTTGATGAATGTGAGCTCGTCGGCGATCTTGGCCGTATGCGGCAGCAGTTCACTGACCCAGGCGCCGGACTGGCCGCGCTGCTCGAAGGTGAACTTCGAGGGGACCACCGGGAAGGTGGATTGGGTGGCCGACATCCCGGTGAGGCGCTGGCCCATGCGGACGGAGTCCGGCAGTTCCTGATTGGCGAAGTCGCGCAGGCGGGGCTTGTAATCGAACAACTCCATTTGGGAGGGGCCGCCGGATTGGAACAGATAGATGACACGCTTCGCGCGGGGCGTGTGATGCGGCTTGTTGAGGACGGCGCCCATGGCCGCGGCGCGGAGGAACGGGATGGAGAGGAGGTGGCGTCTGGTCATTCCTTGGTCACCGTTTCATCGAGGTTCAACAATAAACTGGCGACTTTTGCGTAATCTTCGCCTAACTTGTGGAATGCGGTTTGGAGTACATCGAGTTCGGCGGGTTGCGGCGGGCGGCCGAGGATCAACTGGAAGGCCCGCTGGAGGCGGTCCCTGGGAGCGCCGGGTTCGTTTTGTACACGTTCGGCAAGCTTCTTCGACGCATCGAGGAAGGTGGGATCGTTCATCAGGTTGAGAGCCTGCAGCGGCGTGTTGGTGCGGGTCTCGCGGACATAGCAGGTTTCCCGTGTGGGGGAGTCGAAGTTGATCATGTAGGGCGGGGCGATGGTGCGCTTCCAATAGGTATAGAGGGAGCGGCGATAAAGGCCCTCGCCGGTGTCGGGCACATACTTGCCGCCGGAGAGTTCCTGCCAGAGTCCTTCGGGCTGATAGGGTTTGACGCTGGGGCCGCCGAACTTTTCCACCAATAGGCCGGAGGCGGCGAGAGCCTGATCGCGGATCATTTCGGCGGAGAGACGGATACGCGGACCGCGGGCGTGGAGCCTGTTCTCGGGGTCTTTTTGCAGGAGCGCCGGCGTGACGGTGGAGGCCTGGCGGTAGGTGTTGCTGGTGACGATAGTGCGGATGATTTTGCGGATATCCCAACCAGATTCCATGAAATCGACGGCAAGCCAATCGATTAACTGCTGGTGGATGGGCCATTCGCCTTGGGCGCCGAAGTCCTCGGCGGTCTTGACGAGACCCGTGCCGAAGAGCATCTGCCAGTAGCGATTGACGGTGACCCGGGCGGTGAGCGGGTTACGGCGATCCACTAGCCAGCGGGCGAGGCCGAGCCGGTTGTTGGGTTCGTTTTGCAAAAAAGCAGGCAGGGCGGCGGGGACCGCGGCTGTAACCTTCTCACCGGGGGCATCGTAAGCGCCGCGGCGGAGGACATGAGTCTCGCGCGGGGTGGGATTATCCGCCATGATCATGACGGTGGGGATGGATTCGAAGTACTTACGGCGTTCGGCGCGGGCTTTGACCAGGGCGGCCTCGGCTTCCTTGATGTGCTGTGGGGCGTGCTGGTCGAGGAAGGCGAGGCGCAGCTTATTCTGCTGGGCTTGGGTTCGTTTTGCAAATTTTGTAGCCGCGAGTTCGCCGAGGGTTTGCTCGTTGGGGAGGGTGGAGACCTGCTCCGGGGTGAGGGCGTACTTGTAGACGTGGGGGGCGGTGATCGTGCCTTGGAACTCGTACTTGGGTCCGAGTCCGGTGCCGATGCGCCAGGGTTGCTTGGGCCCTAAGGGGTAAGTGAGCTCATCGAAGAGGATCTTGATGGGTTGGGGCTTGCCATCAATATATATATGGACGCCCGCCCCTTTGCGGTAGCCGTCGTAGGTGATGGCGACATGCTGGCGCTGGTTGAGCTGGACCCGGGTTTCGGTTTCGAGGCGGAGTGAAATGTCGGTGAAACGGCGGGTGATGTGAAGCCGGAGTTTACCTTCGTGGAGGAAGAACTGATGGCCTTCGCCTTCCCAATAGTCTTCGGACTTGGTGAGGATGACTCCGTTGGGGGCCTTGGGTGTGATCCAGGCCTCGAAGGTGAAGGGGTCCATGTAGTCGAACTTGACGTCGAGCTGAGGGGTGACGGAGTGGGCATCCTTCGGGCGCCAATGTTGCGGCAGCGATGAATTGCGATGAATTTGGGTTCGTTTCTCAAATTTCCGCTGTTCCTTGGCAATGGCGGGCTGGAGGCGCGCCCACTCGGATTCGCGGGAGTGTTGAATTTTGTCGAATTCGGCGAGGCGTGCGGCTTGTTCGGCGGTGGGGGCCGGGATATGCGGCTCTTCGTTACCGAAGTTGTAGACAAGGCCACGGTCTGGGGTGTTGTTGAAAAAGGCGAATAATTGGTAAAACTCCTTCTGGGTGAAGGGGTCGTATTTATGGTCATGGCAGCGCGTGCAGCCGAGGGTGAGGCCGAGCCAGACGGTGGCGGTGGTTTCGACGCGATCGGCGACGTATTCGCTGCGGAACTCCTCTTCAACGATTCCCCCCTCGGCGTTCGTACGGTGATTGCGATGAAAGCCGGAGGCGATCTTCTGGCTGAGAGTTGCGTTGGGGAGCAGGTCGCCGGCGATTTGTTCGACGGTGAACTTGTCGAACGGCATGTTGGTGCGGAAGGCATCGAGGACCCAATCGCGCCAGCGCCACATGGAGCGGACGCCGTCGGATTGATAGCCGTTGGTGTCGGCATAGCGTGCGGCTTCGAGCCAGCGGATGGCCATGCGCTCGGCGTAACGCGGCGAGTGGAGGAGGCGGTCGACTTGCTTTTCGTAGGCGTTGGGGGATGAGTCGTTGAGGAAGGCTTCGGATTCGGCTGGGGTGGGCGGGAGTCCGGTGAGATCGAGGGTGAGGCGGCGGAGGAGGGTTGCTTTGTTTGCCTCGGGCGAGGGTTTGAGTTGCTCGCGGTCGAGGCGGGCGAGGATGAATGAATCGATTGGATTGCGGACCCAGGCGGGGTTGGAAGTTGCAGGGAGCGAGGATTTCTGGGGAGTGATGAAAGACCAGTGTTTTTCCCAGGGTGCTCCGGCCTCGATCCACTGTTTGATGAGCGCGATTTGATGAGAGGGGAGAGGGTCGTGGCCGCGGTAGGCGGGAGGCATGCGGAGGGCTTTGTTTTCGGTGATGAGGCGCTGGTAGAGCGGGCTTTGGGCAGGTTGGCCGGGGAGGATGGCTTTGGCTTTGGCGGCGGATTCGACATCGAGGCGGAGGTTGGCCTGGCGATTGGCGTTGTCGGGGCCGTGGCAGGCGAAGCAGCGGTCGGAAAGGATGGGGCGGATGTCGCGGTTGAATTCGACGGCATGCGCGTGGGCCGCAGCGAGGAGGATGGCGAGGATGATCCTTTTCGACGAGGTCATTGGATGTTGTCTATCGTATCGTGCCAGGGAAAGGTTTGGGTGGCCGCGATTCGAGGGTAGCATGGCGGGACGGGCCGCTGTCCGGGCGGGCGTGGTGACACCGCTGGGATTCGATTTGTTTTGTAGGGAATAGGGGGAATGGGGATTCATGCTTCCGGTGTGATAGATTTGGCCTATGACACGGCGGAATCTACTGGGCGGACTGAGCGCGATGGCGGCGATGCCGGCTGTTGGGGCTGGGGCCGGGCTGCCGCGGAAGGTGATCGTGGGGACGATAATGCAAGGATTTTGGGTGAAGCATCCGGGAGTGAAGGCTCGGGTGGAGGAGTTGGCGGGGGCGGTAGAGGAGATGAAGGTGGAGGCGGTGAGGAAGTATGGGCGGGGGTTGGATCTGGCGATCCTGCCGGAAACTTCGATTTCGGGGGAGGCCGATGGGGACGCATGGGAGCGGGCGGTGGCTTGGGACGGGGTGGTGGGAGATAGCTTTGCGCGGCTGGCGCAGGTTCAAAAGAGCTACATCGTGGTAGCGACGTATTTGCGGGAAGAGGGGCGGCGGTGTTCGAATGCGGCGGTGCTGGTGGGGCGGACGGGGAGGGTGGAAGGGATCTACCGGAAGGTGCATCTGGTGCCTTCGGCGGGCGGAGGGTTCGAGGGCGGATCGGCTCCGGGGAAAGAATTTCCGGTATTCGATTGCGATTTCGGGAAATTGGGGATTCAAATTTGTTACGACATGGAGTTCGATGCGGGATGGAAGGAACTGAAGCGCAAGGGAGCGGAATTGGTGGCGTGGCCGACGCAATCGCCGCAGCGGGCGCATCCCTGCGCAAGGGCGATGGAGCAACGCTGCTACATCGTGTCGAGCACGTGGCGGAACAATGCCTCAGTGTTTGAGCCGACGGGGAAGATAGTGGCTGGCATCGAGGCTCCGGCGCGGGTGTTGGTGCAGGAGATCGATTTGAGCTACCTGATTCTGCCGTGGAGCGGGAAGCTGCGGAACGGGAGGGCGCTGCGGGACAAGTATGGGGAGCGGGTAGGATACCGCTATTACGAGGATGAAGATCTGGGGATGTTCTGGTCGAATGACGCGAAGGTGGGGATTGGGGAGATGGCTGGGGCGCTGGGATTAGTGGAGGCTGACAAGGAGTTGGAGCGTGTGCGGCGGTTGTATGGGAAGGCGGGGATGGCGGGGTATTGAGATCAGAAGATTTCGCTGCGCGGGAGTTCGATCAAGGGTTGGGGGATGCGAAGGGTATCGCCGAGGAATTCGCGCAGGCCTTCGGCGGGTGTGGCGGTGTAGATGCGGCGGGCGGGGTCGATTAGCCAGATATTGGCGACGCCGGCGCGGAAGTAATCCTCGATGCGGACGCGGAGGTGGAAGAGGCTCTCCTCGCGGATGGTGAGGATGCAGAGAAAGGGCACGGGCTCGTAGAGCGCGGCTGCCTGATCGGGGGTAAGGTTGCGCTCAGCCCGCAGCAGCTCGTCGCGGAGCGAGCGTTCCCGATCGGAGTGTTGCCGGGCGGCGGCGAAGTCGTGGCCGGCGACGGCGCTCTCCATGTATTTCCTGGCGGCGATAATCTGCCTGTGGAGGGTGGCGACAATACCGATGGGGGAAACGGGATCGGGACTGGGGGTTGAGGAGAGTCTGGCGCCGGGGGTGATGACATCGCGTCCCAAGTAAACGGCAACGGGCGTGGGGTGACCGGCAACGCTCGATTCGACGGCGACGGTGATGTCGCCGGCCTGCTCGCGTTTGGCGAGGGCGGCGAGTAAAGCAGCCGGCGGGGAGAAGACTGGGGAAGATGCCTGGACGGCGTCGCTGCTCGATTCGAGAGCGCAGTCGCGGGCTGCTTCGTAAGTGACATCGCGTTCGATGAGGAGGGAAGCGGCGAGGGATTTCTTTTCCCGGAGGATGCCGAGGACGAGGTGCGGAGGGCCGATGAAGCGGTGTTTGAGGCGCTCGGCTTCTTCGCTGGCGTAGGCGAGAATGCGCTTGCATTCGTGGCTGAGTGGAAGGTCGACGGAAGTGCCGATGGGGGCGCGAGGGACGGCGTGAGCCTCGATGGAGGCGCGGATGGAGCCGAGGGCTGCGTCGGATTTGAGGAGGCGCACGGCAAGAGGCTTGTCTTCGCGAAGGAGGCCGAGCAACAGGTGCTCGGATTCGATCTTGGGACTGCCGAAGGCGCTGGCCTCGTAGCGGGCGAAGAAGATGATGCGGCGGGCTTTTTCAACGTAGCGTTCGAACACTTGGGGTCCCCCTTGAGGGAAGAGTAGAGGAACGGGGGGCGGAGGGCAAGGGGGTGAAAGTTTTCATCAAGGCAAAGTAGAAACGTCGTGCACCTGGCAATATCGAGTTCGTATTCGCCGCCTGCACCGCCTTCGCAATCGGCTGCGCTCCACGCCACGCGGTTGCCCAGCGCCTGCCCGCCGTATCCGACGCCCGGCGCCGTCCGCGCAATCTGGCTCACCCACAGAAACGCCTTTCCCAATTCCTCACGCGGAATCCCGTAGTAATAGCGATTCCGCACATGGTGCACCTTAAGAACGCCCGGCTGCGATTTCGCTTCCTTCGTGATCACTCGGTCGTAAGGCTTTGGATCCGGCTCAGGACGTTCCTGTGACCTTGAAGACAAGACCCCGGTCAGGGTTGCGAGCAACAAGATGCAACGCATTACTCACAATCTACTAGTGCAGTGTCCAACAAATAGATGGACATTTAATTGGGCTCGGGACATAATCAGTTATGCCCCGCGTCTCCCAGCCACTCGTCTTGTCCGAGGATCAGCAGCAGCAGGTTGAGCACTGGCTGGCCGCCTTGGGCACACCACAACAGGTGGCACTCCGCTGCCGGATCGTTCCGGGCCTCGCCGCGGGCAAGCCCGAAGTCGTTGTCGCTACCGACAATAACGTCAACCGCAAGACCGTTCGCCTCTGGCGGGAGCGGTTCCAGGCACAAGGATTACCTGGACTCTGGGAGATTGCTCCGGGCCGCGGTTCACGGTGCACTACGTTCCAACCAGTTCCAGTTGGTTGAACCTGATGGAACGCTGGTTCGGCGAACTGACCAGCAAGAGAATTCGCCGGGATTCCTTCTGAAGCGTCGACGGCCTGATCGAG
>JAEUQG010000238.1 GCA_016789755.1 Bryobacterales bacterium | reverse complement strand
AAGGACACACGTTCATTCTCCAACTGGAGGCTCCGCATCCCCGGCGCATCGGGCGCGTGACTTTGCACAACACCAACGCCTCGCGCTTCACGGTGAGCGTTTCCACGACGACACCTGCCACTGCCGCGTTCCGAACCATTCTCACGAACAGCATTCCCAGCGGCGGCCGCGTGCACAACTTCGCATTCGCGGAAACGGCCGCCAGGTACGTCAAACTGACGCTGCATCATTCGAGTTCCGACAGCGTCACGCTGGGCGAGTTCCAGATCTGGTCCACGGACAATCGAAACGTGGCTATCTCTCACCGCGTGAACCGGCTGATCGACGGCGCCGATCTCATCCGGCAGCCCTCTTCGCTGGGTCAGCTTGGCGACTGGGCCGCGGCCAATATTCACGACAACATTCTCGATGGGCCGCGTGGGAGTTGGGCCTCCGGGGCGGCGCCGCTGCATATCCCCGAGCCGTCGCAAGTGCTGAACATCAGCCAAGAAGTGAGCGCCGACGGCCGATTGCGGTGGAGCGCGCCGGCCGGACGCTGGCGTGTTGTGCGCTATATCGCCGTGAACACGGGTGAACAACTGAAGGTGCCGAGCCCGAATTCCAACGGGCTTGCCACGGACCATTTCAGCGAGCAAGCCACGGTGCACTACATCGAGGAAATGCTGCGGAGGCTGGCGCCGGCCGCGGGCGATCTGCGCAAGTCCGCACTGAAGGAGCTGTACCTGGCGAGTTACGAGGTGCGCGGCCAAGTGTGGACGCCGGGTTTTCTGGATGAATTTCGAAAGCGGCGGCAGTATGATCTCACTCCCTTTCTGCCGGCGCTAAGCGGGAGCCAGGTGAAAGACGAAAACACGACGGAGCGGGTGCTCTACGACTATCGCAAGACGCAAGGGGAACTGCTGGTGGACAACTACTACCGAGCGGCTGTGCGAACTGCGGCGCGAGCGGGGCTTGGAGTGGAATCCGAGGCAGGGGGGCCGGGGCCGCCGATCCACCAGGTGCCTGTGGATGCGCTGCTGGCCAACAGCGCGGTGACCACGGTGCGAGGCGAGTTCTGGCCGTATCGTCCCGACGCGGCGTCGATGTGGGTGGTGAAGGAGACGGCCTCGGCGGCGCATATTTACGGCAAGCCGATTGTTGCGATGGAAGCATTCACGTCGAGTTATCACTGGTATGAGGGCCCGCAAGATCTGAAGGCTTCCGCGGACCGTGCGTTCGCGGAGGGCATGAATCATGTTGTTTGGCATACGGCGTCGCATCAGCCGCCGGAAGCGGGCAAGCCGGGTTGGGTTTACTATGCCGGCACGCATCTGACGCCGAATGTTCCGTGGTGGCCGATGGCGCGGCCCTTTCTGGACTATTTGGCGCGGGCATCGTTTCTGTTGCGGCAAGGCGTCCCGGTGAGCGATGTTCTTCACTACTACGGGGACCAGGGGTACAATTTCGTGCCGCCGAAGCATGTCGATGCGGGCACGGGCCACGGCTACGATTACGACGTAATCAATGCCGATGCATTGCTTGGCCGGCTGACGTACAAAGATGGGCGGCTCCGGTTGCCGGAAGGCACCAGTTACGCCGTGCTGGCGCTGCCGGACCGGGAAGATATCGATCTGGATGTGCTGCGCAAGATCGCGACACTGGCCGAACAAGGGGCCACTATTGTTGGGCCGAAACCGAGGCGTTCCACCGGCTACAGCGGCTATCCGAAGAAGGACGCGCAGGTTCGGGAAATCGCGGACATGCTGTGGGACCGGGGGCTTGTCTCGAACCGTCCGGTGCGCCTGGCGCTGGCGGGACTGAAGGTTGCGCCGGACGTCTCGTTTTCGGCGCACGAAGGGGACTTCGATTTCATCCACCGCCGCACCCCCGGCGAGGAGATCTATTTCCTACGCAACAAGACGAAGCAGTGGATTGAGGCCGATGCCACGTTCCGGGTGGAGGGAGGCCAAGCGGAGATCTGGGATGCTTCCAGCGGGGACATCGAGGCAGGCAGCGGCAATCCTCTGCGACTGCGCCTGCCGCCGGACGGATCCACGTTTGTGGTGTTCCGGAAGGGGGCGCGGCGACCGGCGCCGGTGCGGGCGATGCAGGCGGCAACGAAGCCGGAGACCAGGGTGATCGAAGGGCCATGGGCCGTGTACTTCGGGCCCAATCTGGGGGCGCCGGAGAAAGCCTCGTTGGACAAGCTGATATCCTGGACCGATCACCGGGACGAAGGCATCCGCTACTATTCGGGCATTGCCGAATACCGCAAGCAGTTCACCGTGGAACGCCGGGCGCGCCAAGTGACGCTCGATCTCGGGGACATGTGGGCCGTGGCGGAAGTGACGGTGAACAACGGCAAGCCGCGCATTCTATGGCAGCGCCCGTTCGAGGCGGACATCACCGCGGAAACCAAAGTGGGAACGAACGAACTCCGCATCCGCATCGCCAACAACTGGGCCAATCGGTTGATAGGAGACGCGCGCGGGGCCGGGCCGCGGATTGGGCGCACGAACGTCACGACGAACTCGCCGGCGGGGACTCCATGGGCGAAGGTGGAACCGCGGCGTTCCGGGCTGTTCGGGCCGGTGCGGCTTCATCTGCGCTGAGGGCGCGTGTGGCTTTCTCGCTGCTGTATCATGATGCGAGACAACATGGAGTCATCGGTTCAGGCGGTGGAGCGGGCGTGCCGGTTGTTGAAGAGTTTCCGGCAGGACAATGAAGTATTGCGGCTGCGGGATTTCGTGGAGCGGACGGGGTTGCACAAGGCGACGGCGTCGCGGCTGTTGCGGACTTTGGAACAAGAGGGGTTGATCGAACGGGTGGGGGATGCGGGGTTTCGCAGCGCGGTGCGGGTGCCGAATCGAAGGCGTT
>JAEUQG010000192.1 GCA_016789755.1 Bryobacterales bacterium | reverse complement strand
TTGAAGTCACGCGCGATGAACTGCGGCCCGTTGTCGGAGATGATTCGAGGCTTGGCCTCCGGATGTTTTTCCTTGGCTCCCTGGAGGATGATTTCGATCTCAGCCTCTTTCATCGACTCCCGCAAATCCCAGTGCACGATGGTCCGGCTGTAGCCGTCCAATACGCTGCAAAGGTAGTAGAACGTGCCGCGAACATTGACGTAAGAAACGTCGATATGCCAATGACCATGGGCTTCCAGAGGCTGTTCAAACCCGGTTCCTTTCTTCGATTCGTTGCCGTTCCATTTCGCCAACAATCCAGCCTGACCCAGCACGCGCCAGACGCTGGAGGGGCTCACCGCAACGACGTCCTGATCGAGCATCATGAACGTCAACCGGCGGTAGCCTTCCAGCGGATTGTTCAGGTGGAAATCAATGATGGCCTTCTTTTCCCAATCGTCGAGCCAGTGATCGCGGGGAATCCAACCGTTGTGCTCGTTGGCTTTGCCGTAGCGTTGGCGCCAGTTATAAAACTTGCTGCTGCCGACGCCGAGCCACTCAACGAACCGTCCGGTGCCGATCTCGGTTTTATCGGACCAGCAACGGACGAAATCGACGATCTGATCCCGCACATCATGCGGGACCCAGACCCCGGTTAGAGTTCCCCAAGTTCTTTTTTTAGGGCTATATGTTCACCCATCAGCTCTGCCAGAACCTCATCCTTGCGCTGGATCTTCTTCTCCAGGTAGGCGATGCGTTCCTGTTCGGCAGCCTGGGGGCTTCGGGCCTTGGTCTGGAAGGCGGCCGCTCCATTCTCGAAGAACTCTTTCTGCCAGCGGTAGAACACCGTCGGCTGCAGTCCCAGTTCGTCACAGAGCTTGGAGATCGGCTCCTTGTCGAGCAAATGGCGCCTTAAGATGGCAACCTTCTCGTCTGCGGTGTAGTGCTTTCGTGTCTTCTTCACGCGTTCTCTCCGTTATCTTAACGGGGGAACGCTCCTTCCATTTCCGGCTGAGGCAAAACAGGTATGTTGGCAGAAGCTCGCCGGTCCGGTCCCGGCGAGTGGATCCAGTTAGAATCAATGGCGTAGAGTCCAGACCGATCGGATGGAATTGTACTTAGCAAAGGACGCGGCGCGGGACGTCTGACGGCCCGCTTTTGTCAGCAGGTTTGTCAGCAACTCGCCCGGAATCTCATCACTGCGCTCACGTGCGACCAGGTGCTCACCGCACCCGTGACCTCGCCGGATCATGAGAAGACTGAGTATGGAAACTGCGCCGGAGACTTGACTAGACTGCGTAGTGGTGTATTTTTCCGGGACGAAGGTTGCAAGATCGTGCTGGGACGCTGGCAGAGGTACTGAGCCTGTGATTACTTCGGTTGAAGCGATTCAAGGCGAATGTTCATTGCGGCTTCTGACACCTGGAAGCGCTCTGCAAGAACGTGGGGATCGCCCCCTAACCCACCGCGCAACAAGTGCCCCGGCATCAGAATCTCCGCAGCCAGGCGATTCGCCTGAGCTTCTTCACGAGTTGTTAGCCCGCTTCTGTAGAGAGCGTCATCCGTTAGAGAATTTCCGATCCTCTCACGATGCAGAATGAAATGCGCAATCTCATGAGCCACGGTGAAGCGCTTCCTCGCAAAAGGGTCTTTTCGATTGACGACGATGCTGTATCCCGAATGGCCACCATTCAACGGGTCGAAAAAGATCTTCCCCGAAATCTTGTCGGGCATTTCGTCTTCCCATACGCGAATGCCCAAAGCCTCCGCGAGGTTCCCAACATCCACTGGAGGGGTGTCTTGAAACCTACGAATCGTTTCTAGAGCCGACCTATGCATG
>JAEUQG010000556.1 GCA_016789755.1 Bryobacterales bacterium | reverse complement strand
AGAGCAACGGAGGATCGCGCCTGGATGTTCGCATGACGCCGCTGGAGTGGGCGGGGGAATCGGCGGTGATGGCTGTATTGGCGAAGGCGAAGAGCGCTGTCGGGGGGCAGGGCTCGCGATAGACTGAGGCATGCTTCCATCGTTTACGCCCGCACGACGCGCCGGGTCTGGCGGCGCCGGAGTTAACGAGAGTGCTGCAAGCAGCCCTGGCCTGTGCGGGCGTTTGACGCGGCGTTCGATGCTGGCGGGCGGACTGGCGGCAGCGGTTGGCGTTGCCGCCGGAGAGGATTTGCACTGGTTGACGATGGCGGAGGCGGCGCGCATGGTGCGGGCGCGGAAGGTGTCGCCGGTGGAGTTGACAGAGGCGGCGCTGCGGCGGATGGGACAGCATCGGGGGCTGAATGCCTTTGTCACGGTGATGGCGGAAGATGCCAGGCGGGTGGCTCGGGGGTTGACGGGAGCGCCGCCGCGCGGGCCGCTGCACGGGGTTCCGATTGCGGTGAAGGATCTGTACGATACGGCGGGAGTGCGGACGACGGCGGGAAGCGCGCACTTCGCCGATCGCGTGCCGCGGGAGGATGCGGAAGTTGTGGCGCGGTTGAAGGCGGCGGGCGCGGTGGTGGTGGGCAAGTTGAACATGGACGAGTTTGCCTACAACTTCACTTCGGAGACGAGTGTTTATGGGCCGGTGCACAATCCGTGGAAGCGCGGATTTACGCCGGGGGGAAGTTCGGGCGGGTCGGGGGCGGCGGTGGCGGCGGGCCTTTGTTATGGGGCGTTGGGGTCGGATACGGGCGGATCGATCCGGTGCCCGGCGTCGTTGTGCGGAATCGTGGGATTCAAGCCGACGTACGGGGCGCTGCCGGCGCGAGGCGTATTGCCGTTGTCGTGGTCTTTGGATCATGTGGGCCCGATGTGCCGGACGGTGGAGGATATTCGCCTGATGTTGGAGGGGATGGGCATGCGCGTGAGCGGGGCGGCGGTGAAGGGGCTGCGGGTGGGAGTGCCACGGGCAATGTATTGGGAGAAGGTGGATGGGGAGGTTGCGGCGCTGGTGGAGAAGGCGGCCCAGGTGTTGGGCGGCGTGCGCGATGTGATTCTGCCGGCGTTGCGGATGATGGAGGCGCTGCCGCTGCCCGCCGATTACGGGACCATCATCACGACCGAGGCGTATGCGTATCACGAAGAGCGTGTGCGCCGGTCGCCGGAGAAATTTCACAAAGGGACGCTGGCGAGTGTGCGGAACGGAGAGGGCGTACCGGCGGCGGCGTATGCGCGGGCGGTGCGGGCGATGTTGGAGGCTCGGGAACAGAACCGGAGTCTTTTGTTTCGGGAGGCGGAATTGCTGGCGATGCCGGCGACGCCGGGAGCGGCGTTTGCGCTGGGCGGGCCGGCCGATCTGATCTATCTGCGCAATCTGGCGCCGTGGAACTTCTACGGGCTGCCGGCGATCTCCGTGCCGTGCGGATTTACGAAGGCGGGGTTGCCGGTGGGGTTGCAACTGGTGGGACCGGCGGGGGCGGATGGGCTGGTGCTGGCGGCGGCGGAGGTAGTGGAAAAGGCGTTGGGGCTGAGCGGGCGGCATCCGGCGTTGTGAACCTGAACCGGCGTTCAGGAAGATTTCAGGAAATCGTCACTGGAATGCCGTGCGCGCAATTGGTGAGATATGGTCAGTAGTGTGAGAATCCTGGTCGTAGAAGACGAGCCGAAGGTGGCGAAGGCGGTCCGGGAAGGGCTGGAGCGGGAATCGTATACCGTGACGGTGTGCCATACGGGCGAAGATGGGTTTTTCCTGTTGAGCACGGAGACTTTCGATCTGGTGGTGTTGGATGTGATGCTGCCGGGACGCAGTGGGATCGAGATTCTGGAGACGCTGCGCCGGCAGGGCTCGCAGTTGCCGGTGCTATTGCTGACGGCGCGGGACACGGTGGAAGACCGTGTGGCCGGTCTCGATGCGGGCGCGGACGACTATCTGGTGAAGCCGTTTGCTTTCGCGGAACTGCTGGCGCGTATCCGGGCGCTGCTGCGGCGGGCGAAGACGGAGATTGTGGGGACGCTGCGTTTAGTGGATCTGGAGATGGACGTGCTGTCGCGCACGGTGAAGCGCGGCGGGGCGCCGATCGATTTGACGGCGCGCGAGTTCGAGTTGCTGGAATACCTGCTGCGGCACCAGGGGGAAGCGGTGTCGCGCGACATGCTGGTGCGCGATGTGTGGAAAGAGCCGCTGCGGCCGACGCCGCTGGACAACGTGATCGACGTTCACATGGTGCGTTTGCGGCGGAAGGTGGATGAAGGCTTCGAGACGAAGCTGGTGCATACGCTGCGGGGCGTGGGATTCACTCTGCGGGCGGAGACGGCATGAGGCCGCGCAAGCTGAAGACACGTCTGACGGGGTGGTACGTCGGAGTGATGGGGGGCATTCTGGCGCTGTTCGGAGCGGGGATGTCGGCGGTGTTCTTCTGGGAGTTGCGCAAGCAACTGGATCTGCACGCGATCGAACAGATCGAGACGCTGGAGGGGTATTTTTACTTTCGGCCCGACGGGAAGCTGGATCTGCGCACGGACTATCACGACCATCCCTATCCGTCGACGGAGCAGTCGCGGTTTATCGAAGTGCGCACGATGGAGGGGGAGGTGGTTTACCGGAACGATCAATTGGGGAATCGCCAGTTGGATGGCTTGCCGATGCCCGGGGAGGGCGTGGACGGCTACTCGCAGCGGTCGATGCAACTGCCGAACGGACCGCCGGTGCGGCTGATCTCGCGAATGCATCCGGTGGGCGGCAAGCCGCTGCTGATCCGGTTAGGGATCAGCGAGGTGCATCTGTGGGAGAGTTTCCTGCGGACGCTGGCGGAGTTGGGGGCGGTGGCGGCGGCGGCGCTGTGCATGGCCGCGGCGGGAGGGTACTTTCTGGTGCAACGGACGCTGCGGCCGATGGAGGCGATGGCTCGCCGGGCGCGGGAGATCAATGCCGAGCAGTTGAATGCGCGGCTGCCGGTGAGCGACGGGGAGGACGAACTGGGGCATCTGGCGATGGCTTTTAACGAGACGCTGGGGCGGCTGGAGCGTTCGTTCCAGCAGTTGCGGCGCTTCACTTCGGATGCGGCGCATGAGCTGCGAACGCCGCTGACGGCGATCCGCAGCGTAGGGGAAGTGGGGCTGCGGGAGCGCGGAGGAGAAACGCGATACCGCGAGACGATCGAGAGCATGCTGGAGGAGGCGACAAGGCTGGGGCGGCTGGTGGAAGGATTGCTCGCCATGGCGCGGGCCGATGCGGGGCAGGTGAAGTTACAGAAGACTCCGGCGCCGCTGCTGCGGCAGGCGAGGGAGGTGGCAGCACTGTTGGAAGTGCTGGCGGAGGAGAAGCATCAGCAACTGTCGGTGTCGGGAGAGGACGGTGTGCTGGCCGACGCGGATCCGGTGATATTACGGCAGATTCTGATCAACTTAACGGATAATGCGATCAAGTATTCGCCGGCGGGGGGTAAGATTGCGATCCGTGTGAAGGCGGACGGAGGGATGGGGGTGGTGGAGGTGACCGACAGCGGGCCGGGGATCGCGGCTGAGCACCGGGAGCGGATTTTCGACCGGTTCTACCGTGTGGATGAGGCGCGGGCGCGGCAGACGGGCGGGGTGGGGTTGGGGCTGGCGATCGCCAAATGGGGAGCGCAGGCGCATGGAGGGGAGTTGGAGTTGACCGGCAGCCTGGAGGAGGGTTGCACGTTCCGGCTGAGCATTCCCGCCGCCGGCGATGGAAGATCCTGAAGTTTTCTTCAGGACCTCTTCAGACAGTTATCAGTAACCTATTCGCGAATGGGCTTTATAAAGGGAGTGGAGGTCCGTGTAGCGGACCTTCGAGGAGTCTCCCTACGATGCAGATGAAGCTTGTCCCGTTGTGTGGGACGATGTGCGCGCTGGTGGCGGGAATCGTCCTGATGGGGTGCCAGGCATCCTCGCAGGCGCGGCCGGCGGAGATGTCGATGGAAGCAACAGAGGCGCTGCAGGCGTTGCGGCTGATGGGCGCGGTGCAGATTACGCGATTCAGCACAGACGGCGGATACGGGACGGTGGAGGAACTGAAGAAGGCGGAGATGCTGGATCCGCAATGGCCGCGAGTCAACGCGGAAGCATACCGGGTGGCCTGCGAGGCGGAGAAGGAGCGATTCGTCTGCTACGCGGATGCATTGCGGGCGGGGGACCCATGGTTTCGAATCGACGATACGCAGAAGGTGAGGACGGAGCCGGGCCGACGTCCTACCAGTAGCAGTCCGATGGGCGGACGATCCAAGGCCGGAGGCAATCAATGAGTCACAACCACATCATCATTTGCAGGGTAATATTGCTGGTATTTTTGGCTGGGTTCGCAATGCCCGGCCGGGAAGTGGACAAGAAGGTAGCGGCGAAACTGGCCGAAGCCATCTCGAAGCAGTATGGCAAGGGCGCGGCGTATTCGAAGTTCTACGTCGGCGTGGACGTTTGCATCGCGTGCCATACGGATTATGGGGATTTCAAGCAGTCGATGCACTACACGGCGTTCAAGCAGACGCGGAACGACATGCACACGATGAAGACGAAGTCCGGGGTAATCGCGGACTACGATCAGAACGGCGTGGACGATTTCAAGCAAGGGCTGGATTTCAACCGCATCGCGAGCGCATTCGACCGGTACAAGCCGAACGCTCCGATTCTGGGATATAGCACGCAAAAGGGCTATTTCATGAAGATCGGGGACGTGGAAGTGCTGTCGCAGTTCTCCTACGGCGGCAGCGGATACTACAAGCAGCGGTGGGTGGGGAAGATCCCGGTGGTGGACCGGCCGGACCGGTTGAGCGCGAGTTACTACACGCTGCCGGTGCAGTACAACGAAGTGACCAAGCAGTATGTCACGTACAACCCGCAATTCTGGTATGACGCGCAGAACCGGCCGATTTTCACGGCGACGTCGACGTCGCGGGACGCGGCCAACCTGGGCAACAATTTCGACAAGAAGTGCGCGGGATGCCATTTTACGGGCATCGCGATGTCGAAGACGGAGCAAGGCGAGTACATGGCAGTGGCGCCGCAGGCGTTTGTCGTGGATCCGGCCGATCCGCACCTGTTCGACTACAACGGGGACGGGGAAGTGGATCAGTTCACGACGGGCTGCGAAAGGTGTCACGGGCCCGGATCGACGCATGTAATCACGGTGGGCGATCCGTCGCGGATCATCAATCCGTCGCGGGACCTGACGTCGCAGCAGATCAACAACCTGTGCAGTTCGTGCCATGTGCGCGGCGTGTCGAAGGGCGCGGGGACGTTCGAGTTTCCGATGAACGAGACGACGCTGACGGGCGCGGCGGACATCATCGGCGAGGATGTGACGAAAGACATCTGGACGCCGAGGCCGGGACGCTGGACGGACAACCAGGAAAGCCGGCAGCATCACCAGCAAGGCAACGACTATCTGTTCTCGGCGCATTCCAGTTCGCGTTTCGGGCCGGTGGGCTGCAATACGTGCCACAACGTGCACAATACGGTGAAAGGCCATGTGCGCGACAAGATGACGGTGAAGAACGCGAGCGGGGCCGATGTGACGATCGCCACCAAGGTTACCGACAACACGCAGTGCCTGGCGTGCCATGCGGGGCACGGGCCATTTGCGGAGTTGAAGACGGAAGATATCGCCAACGTGACGGCGAATCTGGCGACGATCGGACGGGTGGTTTCGAAACACACGTTTCATGCGTATCGCCCGGACGGTCCGTCGGCACTGAGCCGCTGCACGGAGTGCCACATGGCGAACATGGCGTCGTCGGCGATTCCGAACGACATCAGTTCGCACACGTTCGACGTGGTGCCGCCAGACAAGACGCTGCAGGGGATGGCGAACGGAGGCACGGGGATGCCGAACAGTTGCGCGGCGCGGTGCCACAAGCCGCTAGCGGGGCTGTTCGGACTGCCGGTACAGCCGGATCAGAGCATCTGGAACTTGCCGGCCGACCGGTCGCAAAGCGAATGGCTGAAGACGTTCTACGGCCCGAACGGGACGTGGTGGAAACGTCCGTAAGCGTGACTTCTTTCTAAGAACAACGCCCGCACAACGCGCCGGGTCTACCCGCGGCACAGGAGTTCCTGAACATGCTGGGGGCCGCGCGCGGCCTGTGCGGGCTTCTTGAGGAACTCGCCCGCACAACGCGCCGGGTCTACCCGCGGCACACCAGTTCCTGAACACGCTGGGGGCCACGCCCCGGCCTGTGCGGGCTTCTAAGGCAAGCGAAGGCAAGGCCGAAGCCGATGGAACTGCTCAATCGTGCTTGCGGGTCTTGCCTTCGTACTTTTCTTCAATCACTTCGTGGTGCAGTTCTTTGACCTGGGTGCGGAGGAAGGCGAGAATTTTGCGGCCTTCGCGGGTGAGGGTATATTCCTTGCGGGCGTGTGCCGGGGCGTTGTGGGGGAGCGTGGATTTGAGCCAGCCGTTGGACTCCATGCGTTTGAGCATGGGATAGAGGGTGCCGGGGCTGATGTTGTAGCCGTGATGGCGCAACTCTTCGGCGATCCACTGGCCGTAGATGGGGCCTTCCCCTGCGTGGTGGAGGATGTGGACCTTCCAGAACCCGATGAGGATTTCGCGGGTTACGATATCTTTCCTTGCCGGCATGCCTTGACAGTCGCCTTACAGAGGGTATACTATCGCGTTTCGTAGACGATTGTCGATATGAATTTCCATCGATTGATTACTATACCGCTGGTGTGCTCGCTGGGGGCCGCGGGTGAGTCTATCACGCTGCGGCAGGCCGTGGACCGGTCGGTGGAGAAGTATCCATCGGTGCGCGTGTCGCTGGAGCAGGTTTCGGCGGCGGCGGCGGGGGTGCAGTTGGCGCGGACGGCGTTTCTGCCGAAGGCGGATTTTCTCTCGCAAGTGAATCGGGCCACGCGGAACAACGTATTCGGCATGTTGATGCCGCAATCGACGCTGCCGGGCATTTCGGGACCTCCGCTGCATGAGAACAAGCTCACCAATGTATGGGGCACGGCGCTGGGTTTTCTGGTGAGTTGGGAGCCTTTCGATTTCGGATTGCGCAAAGCG
>JAEUQG010000171.1 GCA_016789755.1 Bryobacterales bacterium | reverse complement strand
GTGAAGTCGATGGTCACCGATGCTTTCAATCATGCTCCGGGGCAGTTGTTGATGAATACGGGGACGCAGCAGTTCGGGCGGCCGAGTTTCGGCGCGTGGGTGACCTACGGGTTGGGGAGTGAATCGCAGGATTTGCCAGCGTTCGTGGTGTTCAGCTCGGGCAAGAAAGGTCCCAGCGGAGGCAGCAGTTGTTGGGGCAGCGGATTTCTGCCGACGATGTACCAGGGGGTGCAATTCCGCGGGTCGGGCGATCCGGTGTTGTATTTATCGAATCCTCCGGGGGTGGATGCGGAGCTGCAGCGCGATTCGCTCGATTCGATTCGCAAGCTGAACGAGATGCGCCTTGGCGCGACGGGCGATCCGGAGATCGAGACGCGCATCAACAGCTTCGAGATGGCCTTCCGGATGCAGGCAAGCGCGCCGGAATTGATGGATTTGAGCAAGGAGCCGCAAGCCACGCTGGACATGTACGGCGCCGTGCCGGGCAAGCCGAGCTTTGCCAATAATTGCCTGTTGGCGCGGAGGCTGGTGGAGCGCGGCGTACGGTTCGTGCAGCTCTACCATGAGGCGTGGGATCAGCATGGAAATCTGGTAAAGGACATCACCACGAACTGTAAGGACACCGATCAGGCAAGCGCGGCGCTGGTGATGGACTTGAAGCAGCGCGGGCTGCTGAAGGACACCTTGGTGGTGTGGGGAGGGGAGTTCGGGCGAACTCCGATGGTGCAGGGCGGTAGCGACGGACGCGATCATCACCCGAACGCATTCACGATGTGGCTGGCGGGCGGGGGCACGAAGCCGGGGCTGACGCTGGGCGAGTCCGATGAGTTGGGATTCAACGTGGTGAAGGACAAAGTACACGTTCACGATCTGCATGCGACGCTGCTGCATCTGCTTGGGTTCGACCACTTGAAGCTGACGTATCGTTTTCAAGGGCGCGATTTCCGGCTGACGGACGTGCACGGGAATCTGGTTCCGAAGCTGCTGGCCTGAAGCGATGATCCTGCACCGACAGCCGCGGGGTGCGCTGGCAGGTTTCGTGAAACTGTTGTGGCATGGGGAAACGGCTCCAGGTGCGGCAGGCGTGGAGCACGCATTGCCTTCCGGGGCAATGCACGTGGTGCTTCGATTGTGGGGGCCTGAGGTGCGCATTTACTCACGGCGCGGCGTGATGGAGCCGGGTTATGCGCTGGTGTGCGGAGCGCGCAGTGAATATTACGTAAAAGACACCGGGCCCGCGTTCTGTTCGATCGGGGCGGTATTGCAGCCCGGGGCATCACTGGCCTTGTTTTCCGCACCAGGCGGAGAGCTGGCGGAGGCGCACACGGCGCTGGAAGATCTGTGGGGGCGCGAGGCGGAGTTATTGCGAGAGCGCCTTGCCGGCACCGCGGATGGCCACGTCCGCCTTCGAATTTTCGAGGCGGCGCTGCTGGCCCGGCTAAAGCCAGTGCCACTTCACGCAGCGGTTGCCGGCGCCTTGCAGATGTTCGCCGGCGGGAGCGATGTGGCGGCGGCGGTGAAGGCCTCGGGATATTCTCATCGCCACTTTAATCAACTGTTTCTTTCCGCGGCCGGGTTGACGCCGAAGGTCCACTGCCGCGTGCAGCGATTTCAGCGGATCCTGCGCGGAATGACTGCCGGCGAGTCGTGGGCGGACCTGGCAATGGAGGCGGGCTATAGCGATCAAGCGCACTTCTGCCGGGAGTTTCAACGGATGGCTGGAGCGACGCCGACGGAGTACGCACGGGCGCAGCCTGCGTTCCCGATGCATTTGCCGAGGTCAAATTCCTTCAATACGGATGGAAGGCGATGAGCTTACACTGGGTTGCATGCCCAACAACGTTCATGAATTGTTCGCCTATCTGATTGTTTCCGACGCCGCCGCGGCGATCCGGTATTACTGCGAAGTGTTCGGCGCAAAGGAGAGGTTCCGGCTGTCGGAGCCGAGCGGACGCGTGGGACATGCGGAGCTCGATTTCGGAGGCGTGGTTCTGATGCTGGCGGATGAATTCCCGGAGTACGGGATCTGTTCGCCGAAAACGGTGGGGGGCTCTTCCGTCACCATTCATCTCCACGTGGACAATGCGGATGAGATGATTGCTCGCGCCGTGAAGGCGGGTGCGACACTGCAAAACCCGATTGCGGATCATTTCTACGGGGAACGGTCGGGGGCGGTGATCGACCCGTTCGGGCACCGGTGGGGAATTGGGCACAGCATCGAGCAGGTGACGCCGGAAGAGATGCAGCGCCGGTATACGGCGATGATGCAGCAGGGTAGCTAGACCGGCTGCGATACGGATTCGGTATGGTGCGGTTCGGGCCGCGGTGTTTCGATCAGGCTTTCCAGCGGCATGATGGCCCATACGATGAGATAGGCGATGACGCCGGGGAGGAATCCAGTGATAGCGGCCACGGCAACGGTGAGAATGCGGACGACGGTGACGTCGATGTTGAGGTACTTGGCAAGTCCGGAACAGATGCCGGCGATCTTCTTGTCGCCGGCGAGACGGTAGAGGCGCTTCGGCGGCAGGCCGGCATGTTCCGCCTGCCAGATGGGAGTCGATTTCCCGCAGGCAGGGCAGAAGCGGGCGTCGGAAGCGGTTTCGCGTCCACAGTGGGTGCAATACATACGCTGATCTCCTGCTGATAGAAACGAGAAGCGGGGGCGAAAGGTTCGCTCAAGGTTTGGCGTGGATGCGAAAGCCGCGGCTGAGAGCGCCACGCCCCCCCGTGCTGAGGAACTGCAGTCCCGGTGACGCCCGGACGCGTACTACCGCCAGCCCTGCAATGGCGTTGGATACCGGGGAAACATCTGCCGTTCCGGTGCGTACGTAGCTGCCAATGACGCCTCCGATGCGAAAGACGGTGTAGGTGGGCAAGAGGAAGGAAGGCAGCGGCGAGCTTAGGATTGCACCCTCGGAAGGAATGGAATCCAACGGGCCGAGCCCGGTGGCGAGGACGGTGACTCTCGACCCGTAGGAGGCGGGATTTGTGGCGGAGTTCCTGGTGTTGTCCTCATTCCAGGCGACGGCAAACTCATCGGGAGTGGCGAAAACGCCTGGTTCGGATTCAGCGACGTTTGCGGTGATGCAGTTGGACTTCACACTATCCCGCGAGGCGCAAATCTCCGCGGCAGGTCCTGTGAGCCGCCATGGCGCTACACCATTGATCTGGCTATGTTGGACGTATAGCAGCGGGATAGGGTCGCCGTTGACCGTGACCTTGATCCCTGCAGCTTGCTTGGGGTAGACGCCGGCTTCGGGCTGGACCGTAATGCCCGTTTCAGGGCCGAGAGATTCACCGAAGAGGGAAATGATCTCTCCTGGCGCGATAGGGCCTTGGAACAGCGACGCAGCATTGCCGAAACAGGCGATAGCGAGGGGGGTGCCGGAAACGCGCGGCGTCAGGCGCATCACGGTGACGGAAAGCGGGCTGACGTCATACAAGGTGACGCCGCTGGAGGAGAGGAACAGCCATCGATACCGGCCGTTGGGCGAAGGCAGATAGGTAGAGAGCCGGACCTCTCCGGCAGGGGAGAATACTGTCAAGAAGGAGGCTCCAGAGGGATTGCACCTGGCGGTGTTGTTGCGAAGCGGCAGGTTGGCGACAAGAGGCGACTCGCCTAGAACATACAGGTCTCCTTCCTCGCTGGTGGCGATTTGAGGATCGAAGAGGGTTGGCGGCAGTTGTTGAGACCACGTGAGACCCGTACCTTGCGGGTGAAAGCGCCGGATCAGGGTGCCTCTTGTTCCAACCGTGGCGTGAAGGAGGATTGCGCCACCGGCTGGGTCGACGGTGAATCGCGTCATGGAATCGGGTGAACCGAAGACTGCTTGTCCCGTATACGTTGCATACACCAAACCGGTACCGTCGGGCGTTAGCTTTGCTAAGAATTCAGAGGCTGCCTGAGCCGCATCGTCCGCCGGATTGGCGCGGTATGCCCCCTTTGTGACAGGAAAATCGGAAGACGCAGTGCTCCCGTGGACCGTGGCGGACCCAGAAGCGTCTACGCCGATGCCGCCTGTCTCGCCGCCGGACGATCCCGTAAGGTAGGTGAGATAGACAATGGCGCCGGCAGCATCGAGCTTGCCAACGAAGGGATGTTGTGAACCGGTTGCGGGCGCCGAGCGTTGAAAGGCGTTGGGGGTGGGGGTGATTTCTCCGGCGCGGGCAATTCCCGTGAAGTGGACGCCGCCCCGATTGTCAGGGGTGAACGCGGTCATGCGGCCGCCGAACTGGGTGCGAAAGAGGATCTGGCTTCCGGCGGGGTTCAACTTCAAGATGAAACCAATGGACTGTACGCCTCCGCCGAGGTAGATGGCTCCGGAGGAATCGACCGCCATTGTGCCAGCCGCGAAGCCAAGATACGTCAGGCTCAAAGGCGCACCGCTGGGGGAGAGTTTGAGGAGATAGGAGGCTGCGGGCGACGGGGGACCAAACGAGGCGGTGGGGGAGACGCCGGAAACGGAGTCCATGCCGAGAACATAAGTGGATCCGGAGGCATCGGAAGCGATGCGGAGTATCGTTTGCGGCCCCAGCGGAAGCCGCTCAGTGGAGCCGGGTGCGAGGAAAAGGCCCGGCGCTGCAGCGTACGTAAGCACTGCCGCAAGAGTCATTGCCAGCAACAACCTCTTCATGGTCGCTTCAGCAGCAAGCCGGTTGCCGTCCGCAACCGGTTGAGGAATGCGGATGCGGGTATCGGCGGGTGTGGCATTTTGACCCGCCGCATGAGAACGCGGCACGCTTGGCACGGTGTTGCCGCAGGTTCACAGGATACAGCCTGCAAAGTGTTGAAGCTGTGTTGTGGCATGGAGCTTGCAATGTTGCGCAGCAATGAAACCGCGAGTGATTTCGGCGTTGCTCCATGTGGGCGCTGTGATGGCGATGCTGCATCTGGGCGCCATTGTCGAGGATCGAAAACCACCTCCGGTGGTACAGATTGCCGATACGAAGATTGTCTATCATCCGGAGAAGCCGGTGGAACGGGAGGACGCCGAAGCCGGCGGTGGAGGACATGACGTGAGGCCGGCGAGTTTGGGTGAGGCGCCGCAAACCGCTCCGCGGCAGTTTCTGGCGCCCACGACGCGTGTTTCCGATCATGTGCCGTTGTTGCCGGTGGAGCCGACACTGCCTGGATTGGCGATGGACGGTCCGAGACCGATGGTGATCGGAATGCCGGGTGGAGTGCCTGGGCCGCCATCCGATGGGCCGGGTGGAGGAGCAGGGATTGGGACAGGACCCGGACGAGGCATCGGGCCGGGAGACCGCGATGGCGTCGGTGGGCGCGGGCAACTGGGGTGGACCGAAGGGCCGGCTGTGCTTTACCAGATCGAACCCGAGTACTCCGAAGAGGCGCGCAAGGCAAGGCTGACCGGCACAGTGGTGCTGTATGTGGACATCGACGAACGGGGACAGGTGAGCAGAGTGGAAGTGCGGCAATCCTTGGGGCTCGGGCTGGATGAGAAGGCGGTGGAGGCGATCCGGAAGTGGAGATTCCGGCCGGCGCGGAAGGACGGGAAAGCTGTTCCCAGCGCGGCGTTGGTGGATGTCGGATTCAGGCTGTTGTAGACGGCGGGCGCATGGGTGGAAGAGCCGCTTCCTCCACTTCCGTGAACAGCCGCGAGCGGATAAGGAAACGCAGCCCTTCAGGCCCTTCGAGCGAGAACATGCCGCCGCGGCCGGGAACGACATCGACGATCAACTGCGTGTGCTTCCAGTAATCGAACTGGCTTTTGCTCATGTAAAAGGGCTGTCCGGCAATCTCTCCGAGCAGGATATCGCCGTCGCCGATGAGGAGTTCGCCACGTTGGTAGCACATGGGTGAACTGCCATCGCAACAGCCGCCGGACTGGTGAAACATCAACTCGCCGTACTTCAGCCGCAGACGCTCGATGAGATCGAGAGCGGCGGGCGTTGCGTACACCCGCCGCAAATCGAGATTACAGTGCGTTCCCATCCTAGAAGAAGCCCAACGCATTGGGACTATAGCTGATGAGTTGGTTCTTTGTCTGCTGGTAGTGGTCAAGCATCATCTTGTGCGTCTCGCGGCCGATGCCGGATTGCTTGTAGCCACCGAAGGCTGCATGGGCCGGATAGAGGTGGTAGCAGTTGGTCCACACGCGTCCGGCCTGGATTTCGCGCCCGAAGTGATAGGCCCGGTTGATGTCGCGTGTCCAGACTCCGGCGCCGAGTCCGTAGAGCGTGTCATTGGCGATGGCCAAGGCTTCTTCGTCGTCCTTGAAAGTGGTGACGCTGACAACGGGCCCGAAGATCTCTTCCTGGAAGATGCGCATGCTGTTCTTGCCTTTGAACACAGTGGGCTGGACGTAGTAGCCGCCGGCAAGTTCGCCCTCGAAAACGGCGCGGGCGCCTCCGGCGAGAACTTCAGCGCCCTCCTGCCTACCGATGTCCAGATAGGAGAGGATTTTTTCGAGTTGCTCACCGGATGCCTGCGCGCCCAACATGGTGGAGGCATCGAGCGGGTTGCCCTGACGAATGGCTTTGACGCGCGGCAGCACTCTTTCCATGAACCTCTCATAGATGGATTCCTGAATGAGAGCGCGCGAGGGGCAGGTGCACACCTCTCCTTGATTGAGAGCGAACAGCACCAACCCTTCCACCGCTTTGTCGAGAAACGCGTCGTCTTTGTCCATCACATCCGCAAAGAAGATGTTGGGACTCTTGCCACCGAGTTCGAGGGTGACCGGAATGAGGTTCTGCGAGGCGTACTGCATGATGAGGCGGCCCGTGGTGGTCTCTCCGGTGAATGCGATTTTTGCGATGCGGGAACTGGAGGCGAGTGGCTTGCCGGCTTCGAGACCGAAGCCGTTCACCACGTTCAAGACGCCGGGGGGAAGCAGATCCTGGATCAACTCCATCAGTACGAGGATTGACCAGGGCGTTTGCTCGGCGGGCTTGAGGACGACGCAGTTGCCCGCGGCCAGAGCCGGTGCGAGTTTCCAGACGGCCATGAGAATGGGGAAGTTCCAGGGGATAATCTGGCCGACAACTCCGAGTGGCTCGTGGTAGTGATAGGCGACGGTGGTTTCGTCGATTTCGGAGATGGCGCCTTCCTGGGCGCGAACGGCGCCGGCGAAATAACGGAAGTGGTCGATGGCCAGCGGGATGTCGGCGGCCATGGTTTCGCGGATGGGTTTGCCGTTATCCCAGGTTTCGGCGAGGGCGAGGGTGTTGAGATGCTGCTCCATGCGGGCGGCAATCTGTTCGAGAATGCGCGCACGTTGGGCGGCGGGAGTTTTGCCCCACAGGCGGCGCGCGGCATGAGCGGCATCGAGGGCACGATCGATGTCGGCTGCGTTGGAGCGTGGAATCTCGCAGAGCGTCCTTCCGGTGATCGGGGTAATGTTCTCAAAGTAGGCTTGCGAGAGGGGCGTCATCCACTCGCCCGCGATGAAGTTGCCGTAGCGGGTTTTGAGGTTCGGCGGCGGTGCGCCGAGACTGGTTTCAAACGTGGTCATGGAGTTCTCCTTGACAGATGTCCTCTGACAGAGGACAGTTTACCGGAGACTGTGGCGGAAAGCGCGAGGCTGAGTTGGCGATGGATTGCCGCGGAGGACACCGTCGTCCTGTCGTCCTGGTCGTCCTGGCCGCGGATTGACCGGCGGTCCGACAGGAGCACATACTGTAGGTGATTGCAGGCCGCAACTAGGCCTTTTACTTGAGCAACTGGGCGGCTCCCTTCTGCGGCCGATGTGGAGGACATTGTGCCGCTTGCTCTGTTTGCGTTCTTGTTCAACTTCTCCTTTTCCGCTCCCGCGGCGGTAACGCTGCATAGCGCGTCGACGATGGCGGTGCAACCCGTCGACTGCAATAACCTGCCCCCGGCGGTATCGGCGTTTGCGCCTTCGGCGACCGCGGTGTATCTGGTGTTCGTCGTCTCCGGGCACAAGGCCGGGGATGTGGCCGCGGTGGAATATGTATCGCCTGGCGGGGCGGTGTACGCGGCGGCCTCCGGAGCTTGGGCAGCGGTAACGGCGCAGGAGGAGACCGCGGCGAGATTCTGCTTCTACGACGACATGTTTCGAGTGGCGGGCGCGGCTCCGGCGACGATGCCGGGGCAATGGACGATTCGAATCCTATACAACCGCGCGCTGCTGAGCACGCTGAACTTCACGATAGCGGGTGCGGGCGGCGGGGGAGCGTGCAGCTATTCACTCTCTCCGGCAACAGCCACGATTCCGGCCTCGGGCGGGGTGGCGGCAGTGAGCCTTGCGACGGGGAGCGGCTGTGCGTGGAATGTCTCGTCGAACGCGAGTTGGATCATCGTGATGACGGGTTCGAGCGGGACGGGTGCGGCGGTGATTGGCTATCAAGCGCTGGCGAACACGAGCGGAGCTCAGCGAGAAGGAGTGATCACCGTGAACGGGCAGACGCACACGGTGACGCAGGCCGGGAGCGCATCCGGTTCGTGCACCTATACGCTGTCGGCGGCTTCGGCGCAAATGGCGGCAAACGGGGGAACGGGATCGGTGGTGGTGACGGCCGGCGCTGCGTGCCAGTGGAATGCATCGGTCAACGCGGCCTGGATCCGTCTCACGGCATCGAGCGGGACGGGTACGGCAACGATTGCGTATCAGGTGGAAGCAAATACGAGCGTGGCGC
>JAEUQG010000036.1 GCA_016789755.1 Bryobacterales bacterium | reverse complement strand
GGTATAGCCGTTCGAGCAACGCCATCTGCTGCCGGTCCGTCTCTTCCAACTGCCGAACCTTCTCCGGAGCCATGCCGTGATGCGACAGGCCGTGATAGCTCTCCGTGGTCGATTGTTCGCCGTTGAGTTTGTAGGCCGGTGTGGTGAACGCATCCGCCATCAGCGTCACAATACGTGTCGAATCGGATTCAAACGCCAGTTGCGCCATTTGCAGCATCAACTCGAATTTCTCGAAAAAGAGCTTCTTCTCCGTTAATTCCGGAGGCGCCGGTTGCGGGGCATTCGGCTTTGGTCGCGTCTCCCACGCCCGAGCCGTTTCCAGCCGCTGTTCCACTTCCCGCACCGAAGTCACATACTGATCCAGCCGCGCCTTGTCCTCTCCCCCCAGCTTCGCGCGAAAGCGGTTCGTCTCATCCAGCAGCGTATCGAGAATGCTGCCCCGGCTTTCCAGCTTGTGCAACTGCCGCTCCACTGCTTCCCGATCGCCTTGCACGAACATTCGCTCATAGAGTTTGGGTGCGCTGTCTTCGGCGGGCAAAAGCACTCCGTCCCGTGTCCAGGAAAGGCTGCGGTTTCCTTTGTCGATATTGACCCCCAGGTTCAGGGTAGGGAAGCGCGTGACCTGCCCCAGTTTCTCGGCCGCGAATTGATCCAGCGAAATCGAATTGCGAAAGCCCGACTTGAAAGCCCCCCTCGCCGCGGTGAGAAAGCAGTTGTCCGTGCTGTGGCCGCCGCTCACGCCGGGATGCGAGAGCCCGGTAAACACGGTGAACTCCTGCCGCACCCCCGACAGCAAGGAAAGATACGGCGATGCCACATAGTCGCGGCCCGTACCCTGCGGGAAAAAGTTCTTCGGCAGCACGCCCAGATTATTCGCCACGATCAACATTCGCCGCGGCGGCTGCTCGCTTGCGGACGCCTTGAGAAACGGCGGCCTCATGCATTCAAGCAGCGGCAACCACAGCGTCACTCCAACTCCCCGCAAAAGCGTGCGCCGCGGCAGATGCGAGGACGACGTCGAAATGTGTGGCGCTTTCATCGGTTACTGCCCTCCCAGAAAGATACGGCTTTGAATCAGCCCGTCCATTAAATCGCGGACCCGGTAATGGTTCTTCGAACAGGTGTCGAGGATCTTTTCGATGTCCCCACGGTCTGAAAATCGTATTGGGGTCCCGGTTGCGTACACTGCGAACTGATGCAACATGTTTCGCGCCAGTTGACGCGCATTGCCGGCGAAGAGCGCCTTCAATTCGCGCACATCGCGGAACATTCGTCCATCGGCTAGCGTTCCGCTTGCATCGATCGCTCCCGCCAGCGTATAGGAATAATCGTGGCCCGTGTGATCGATGCCGCTGATGCGATCCCCTTCGGCGAGTCCGCGATACCGCGTGCGCCACTTGCCGAGAATGTCGAAGTTCTCCAGCGCCAGTCCGACAGGATCGAACTTCGCGTGGCACGAAGCACAGGCTGCTGACTTCGTGTGAAGGGCCAGTTGTTCACGGATCGTCTTCGCCCCGCGAATGTCCGGCTCCACCGCAGGCACTCCCGGTGGCGGAGGGGGCGGCGGTTCCCCGATGATGCGGTCCATGATCCAAGCCCCGCGCAGCACCGGAGATGTCGACGTTCCATTGGCCGTCAGTTTCAGAATCGCCCCTTGCGTCAACATGCCCCCCAGTGGACTGCCCGCCGGCAATTTCACCCGCTGTAGAGTGGTTGTCGTTACCGGCGACAAGTCATAGTGCCGCGACAGCCTGTCGTTGGCGAACACGAAATCGGAATCCACCAGCATTCGCGCTGGCAGGTTCTCGCGGATCATCGTGGCGAAATACGTGCGCGTTTCCCGCTCCATCGAATCCACCAGGTATTCATCCAGCGGATACTCCGGATACAGGCGTTTGTCCGGATCGTCGCGGCGCAGATGACGCAAGTTCAGCCAGTAGTCTGTGAAGCTTTTCACGAAACGGTCGAAACCCTCGCTCGCAATCAGCCTGCTCGTTTCGCTGCGTAGAACCGCCGCGTCGCGCAGACGGCGTCCGCGCGCCAATTGCAGCAGCGCGGCATCGGGGCGCGTGTTGGCCAGAAAATGCGACAACCGCTGGGCGATGGCAAAATCATCCACTGGCTCGTGCAAGTACAAGAATAGTCCCGAGCAGAGAAATGCCTGATAGCCTTCCAACAGCGCCTCGGCGAACGGCTGGTTCTTGTCTAGCCGTGCATGCACCAAGCGTTCGAATTTCCCGATGGCCTCGTCCGGCACGGGGCCTCGCGCCGCAAGCGCAATGAACCTCCGCAACAATTTAGAGGCATCCCGTTTCGGATCCGTTGAAACCGGCGACGGCCCCATTTCATCGAACAGCACCCGGTGGCTCGCCGGCGGCCACGCCTCCGGCGGCAGTGGACCCTCAATCTCTATCCACTTCATTGCGATCCCCGGCTGCCCTTCGGCCGGGAAAGGCGGGAAGCGGTAGCTGCCCGGCTTGCTCGGAATCGCATCCACTTGAGGCACGGGGTTGCCCAGCAGCCCATACTCGATGGTCTGCCCCTTGGCCAGCAGCACCGTGGTCTCATACACTCGAGGCTCCAGGATTTCCTGAATGCCGCCCGTCAGCTTCACATCTTCCGCAATATCGTGGTTCGTCGGCCGCCGCGAACGGAACGTCATCGGCACATACGATTTCGCCTGGCTTACGCGGTATCCGCCGTGTTGCAGCACCGCCCTGGCTTGAAACCGAACGCGGTACCGGCCCGCATGGGGAGCGGCGAATCCCCGCGGAAACGCTCCGTACGGCCAGCCCGGCGAACGGAACAACCCCATCTCGATCTCCTGGTCCTTCTCCAATTCCGGCGTCAACGGCCGCGCATACTCGCGCTCCACGTTCACGCCCTTGTTGTCCTTGATGAAGAACATCGACTCGATGCCGCCCGTGCTGCGCAGCCCCGGAAACAGCCGAAACCCGTTCGTTCGAAACGTCGTCACAGGAGGAGGTGCGGCAGTGGTCGCCATCGCCTGCCGCAACGCGGCTTCGGCGGCATCCAGGTAGGCGGCAAGCTGCACCCTCGACATATCCAGCGTTTCCGAAACCTTGTTGAAGTGGTAAGCCTCCCGGTCTTCCGGCAGCATGTCGCGAATGTCAAGGTGCGGCAACGCGAGCAGGTCCCGAAGGTTCTGCTCATACTCGTCGCGATTCAACCGCCGCAGCGGCCCGCGCCCATTGCGAGCGGCATCGGCACGATCGGCACTATCGAGTGCGGGGCGCAAGTGGTCGAGTATGGCGGCCCGCGAGCGTGCGTCGAAAGGCACGCCCTTGGGCGGCATTTCCTGCTTCTCCACACGGTCGTGGATGCGCACCCATCGCTCTCGTGTCGCCCGGTCGGCGAGGTTGAACTGCAGGCTCGAAAGGTCGAGACCGTTCTTCGCCCCAGCGCCGCTATGGCAGCCCGAGCAGTGCTTGGTGAGCGACGATTCGACGGGAACAGGCGGCGGCGCCGCGAATGCAGCGAGAGGCAAGAGAATGGCAGTGAGCACAGGCACGGATGCGGGTCCCAGGTGTTTCTAGATTAAGACTTTATCATACTGATGCTGGTTTCTTGCATCCGCCAGTTGATTGCCGGGCGCTGGAATTGGTAACGTAGAAGAGATCGGGGCGTGGCTCAGCCTGGCTAGAGCGCCTGGTTCGGGACCAGGAGGTCGGTGGTTCGAATCCACTCGCCCCGACCATTCTCCCATTCTCTCTTAACTTGCCTCCACCGAATCTCATTCGGCTCCGCTCCCCCTCGTTCACGGTGCCACTTGGTGCACACGCGAACGGCTCGACAAATATATCCAATCTTGTATAATCGAAGAGCGCCGAGGTTTTAGCGAATCGCCTGGCTGGGCGGCAGCTTGGCCCGTTTGCGGGCCGCCCGGCGGATATTCGCTCGGCCGCGGGCTACCAGTTGGACCTTGTCCAACGTGGCGAGACTCCAGCGGATTGCAGGCCAATTGCCGGACGTTGGGGCGGGCGTAGTGGAGATTCGCCTGCATGGTGACAACGCGTTTCGGGTCTTCTATGTTACCCGATTCGAAGAGGCTGTCCTACGTGCTGCATGCCTTCGTCAAGAAGACTCGGACCACGCGCAAGGCCGACGTCGATCTGGGTAAGGCGCGGTATGCCGCCATGATGGAAGCGAGGAAAGGACAAACATGAAGTCGATCAAGGGAACGACGATAACGAAGGGCAGCGGCAACGCCTTTGCCGACCTCGGTTTCTCGCCCGCTGAGTCCAGAAACCTGCGAATCCGGTCGGAGATGATGACTGCCCTCCGTAAGTTCATCGAGACGGAAGGATTGACCCAGGCAGAAGCGGCCAAACGGCTTAAGGTGAGTCAACCGCGGATCTCGGATTTGACGCGCGGCAAGATCAGCCGGTTCTCCCTGGACACGCTCGTGAACATGCTCGGCGACGCCGGCCTGGAAGTACGCTTCCGCATCAAGCCGCCGTCGCGGCGCGTGGCCTAGTTTCCTTTTGGGGTGGGTTGAT
>JAEUQG010000034.1 GCA_016789755.1 Bryobacterales bacterium | reverse complement strand
AGACCACCGGCGTGTCGCTTCCACTTCCACCACGGCCCCGAAGATGGGGCTGTTCGCTTCCGAAACAGAGGGGCCAAAGAAGGGCGAATTGGGAAGGCGCAGATCGCGCCCAGGAACGAATCCGGCCAGAACGCCGATGTGCAGCCTGCGGCTGAAAACTCCTATCGGGCCGGCGTTGTGTCCGCCGGCGGGATGGATGCCGAAGCTGAAATCGACGTGGTTCAACCCGATGTTCGTGGTACGGCCCGCGCGGGGCGCCAGACGCTTGTATCTGATGCCTGGCGACAGAATCAGGGGGCCGGCCCGAAACTCCACTCCCGCCCCAGAAACGAAACCGGTGTGACCCAGATTCACACCGCTGGCGACGGGAAGCAGCAACACTCCCGCCGCCACGAACGGCGTGTAGGTCCCGCGCTCGATGCGGTATTTGGCCAGAACCGGGAATTCCCATTTGACCAGCGATTCGCGCGACACGAAACGCACGTTGCGGCCATCGGGAAAGGTGTGTTCGAAGGTCCATTCGGACCGAATCGGACGGTACAGCGCATCCACTTCCACGCCGATGGAACGGGTAACAGACAACTCCAGTTTGGGTCCCAGTAACGGTGTGCGCCCCACGGGCCGCAGCGAGAAACCGGGGGTTACCTGTGTCGCCAGGTCTTGCGTCACGCTGTAGCCGGTCACTGCTCCGATCGTTAATTGCTGGGCGCTACATAGCACCGTCCCGAGAACGACCAAAGCCAGAGTATGCACTTGACGCTATGGACGCCATTCCGCCCCGTCCGGTTGCGGCTGTTCGTACCAGCGGGGCGCAGCAACGCGTAGAATCGGAATCGTGAGAGCAATTCTGTTGGTGTTAGCCGTCGCCTCTGGCGCGGCGGGTGAGCAGCGAGTCCACCTCGGCTTCGAACAAGGCTCACTCGCCGGCTGGCGGACAGACAAATTGGCGCATGCCGATTCCGCCGTAACCGTCACCAATCCAGTACGCAAGGGCCTGCATGCCGTGCGCTTTCAACTGCGCGCCGCGGATTCGCCGCGCAACGACGGTATTCGCGCCGAATTGCAGGACGATTATCACGCCCCCCGCGGCCGTGAGGTGTGGTACAGCTTCAGCACCTACATCGCCGAGGATTTTCCCCGTTGGGAGAAAAACTCCGTCATCAGCCAGTGGAAGGGATCGACGGACAAGGGCGAGTACGATGACCGCAGCCCTATGCTCGCCCACCGTTATTGGAATGGCGCCCTGGTGATCGACATGCGGGTCAGCACCGAAGCCCTGCAACAAGCCAACGACGGCCAAGTCAGAACGCTGTTACGAGTGGAAGAGTTCCCTCGCGGCGTCTGGCACGATTTCCGCCACCGCGTGGTATGGTCGCACGAGCAAGGTGAGTTGGACATTTGGCTGAACGGAAAGCAAGTGGTGTCGTATCGCGGTCCCGTGGGATACAACGACCGGCGCGGGCCATACTTCAAACTTGGGTTGTATCACCACGACGGGGGGCCCAAGCCCTTCGTCATCTACCATGACGAATACAAGCGCGGATTGACCAGGGGCGACGTCGACTGACACCTCCCTGCGTTACGATGTTGCGATGGGGCTTCTCTTCTGGCTGCTGACACTCAATGCGGCGGCGCAAACCGCTGTCTCGTTTCCCACCGCCGATGGAGGCGTTGTGCACGCCGACCTCTACGGGGCCGGCCTCCGCGGCGTTGTGCTGGTGCACGGCGGCCGCTTCGATAAAGCAAGCTGGAAAGAACAGGCCCTCGCGCTCGACAAGATCGGCATGCGGGTGCTGGCAATCGATCTGCGCGGGAAGGGCGCTTCGCGCGGCCCGGGAATGGAAGATATGTACACCGCCCCCTTCGGCCACGATGTCCTGGCGGCCGCCCGTTACCTCCGGCAGATCGGCGCGGTCAGTGTTTCTCTCGTTGGAGGCAGCATCGGGGGCAGCGCGGCGGCTTCCGCCGTCGCCATGGCAAAGCCAGGCGAAATCGACCGGTTGGTGCTGCTCGGCGCCAAGCCCGACGTGGCGCCCCAAACCTTGAACGTCCCGAAGCTCTACATCCTGGCCAAAGACGATGCCAGCGGCGACGGCCCGCGTTTGCCCTCCATCCGCGCTCACTTTGAAAAAGCGCCCGAGCCCAAGCGCCTCGTCCTGGTGGATGGATCGGCCCACGCCCAGTTCCTCTTTCAAAGCGATCAGGCGGCCCGCGTCATGAACGAAATCGTCACCTTCATCCGTCCTCCTCATCATTGGATCTCCCTCTTCGACGGCAAGTCTTTCGCCGGTTGGGACAAGCGCAACGATTTGTGGGCCATCGAAGACGGAACCATCACCTCCGTGCCGGGCGGCGCGCGGCGCGGCGATTTGATGACAGTTGAAAAGTTCCGCGACTTTGAAATGGAGTTTGAATGGAGAGTGGCCAAAGGCGCAAATGCGGGTGTGAAATACCGGCTACAGGGCACACTCGATTTCCTCCCCGGAGCGCGCGGCGCCCAGACCGCCGAAGGCACTGTCATTACCTTGGATATTCCGCCTCAAAAACCCGTGTCCGTACTCGGCTTCGAGTATCAAATCATCGACGATCTCGATGGCGCCGACACAAAGCGCGGCGACAAATGGGCTGCCGGCGCTCTATATGAATTCGTCGGCGCGAAGAAATCGAAGCCTGCCGCCAGTGGGATTTGGCACCGCGGGCGCATTGTCGTGCAAGGAATGCACGTCGAACATTGGTTGGATGGCGAAAAGGTGATGGAGACGCAGTTGGATGCCCCCGGCGTCGTCTGGTCCAAGCCCGGCAGTTTCCGCGCCGCCACCACCGGTCCGCTTCTCATGCACCGTCAAATGGAAACTCCCCTTGCCCTGCAGTTCCATAGCAGCAAGGTGTGGTATCGCAATCTCCGCGCACGGCGGATTAATTGACTTGTGGCGGTGTTTGCAGCAGATCCAGCAGTTGCATCAGCCTGTCCACCGATTCCAGATCGCCTACTAATCGGATCATCGGGAGCGGGGAAAGCCGGATCAGGGTGGGGGTGGCCAGTACGCGGTCAGCCTCCGCGAAATCGGGATTTTGCAGCACGTCGATGATCTCAGCGGATAGATAATCGGGCGGGAGTTGTTGCTCCAGTTCGCGCAGTCTGGCAACGGCCGCTGCGGAGAGCGGTGTGCCTCCGGTTACAAAAAGCCGTAAGGTGGCTTGCGCCATCATGCTTGCATCGCCCCTTCCAGTATGCTATCACGGACGGTATAGAGTAGCATAGGCAGGAATTGTTGATTGCCTATAAATTAGTCCCGGCCGCAGTTTGTCCGGTACACCGATTCGCCTTGGCTGGATCGCGTAGCCACGCTCGTTTCAGGGAGAGCGCAGGAAGGTGAGTAAAAGAATGCGGCCCGTAAGCGGACATTCTAAAACACTGCAAATTGGAATGCAGGCACAGTTAGCCCACATCCTTCAAGAGGAATTTGGGCATCAGCCCGGATTGTTATTAGATTCGTTGGGGAGAATTGTCGCCGCCAACGATTCAGCCGCCACGTTGCTGGCGAGATCGAAGGACGCACTCGAAGGGGCTCCCTTCGGAGTCTGGGCGCCGCTGCTCGATCAGATGGATCTCGATGTGGTGCAGACGGTCGGCGGACGCACGCGCGCTATCGTCGTGCGGGCCAAGCGTATTGTTCCCGCATTGGACGATCCCTATGTGCCCGTTCTCCTTTGTGAGTTGCCCGCTCCCGAAGCCACTACCTTGACCCAGGCCGTAGGCTTGGCCATTGTCAACGCCAACAACGCCTTGCACGGGGCTTTCCGCCGCTTCACCGTGGGCCGCCTGCCCAGAGTCCGTGTGTCGCACGACATCCAGTCTGCGACCGAAGAGCTGATTGACTTCCTGGTGAAACTGGCGGGCAGTCTGGAGCCGCAACTGGAAGTCACGACGGTAGGGCAGGGAACCGACTGGGTAGAACTCGCCTTCTATCTCGACATGCAGGGCGAAGCGAACGTCCTCCGATGGAAAGACGATCTCGATCGCCTCGAATTGCCGTTCCTCGGCGTCGATGGTCAGGCCTGCCGCCTTACCTTCGATTATCCGCATCTGTGCGCCGTGGTGCGCATGCCCGTATTTCAGGGCGAATAGCGCCAGTCTCGTATTATTCGGGGTCGTCCTCGAACATCTCGCCGAGCCGCTCCATCTCGCCGGCGAGCACCTGCCGGGGAAACCCCGAAATAATGCCGCTCACATTGCGGAACGCTTTGCCGATGTGCATGCCCGTCGCATCGATGGTGAATTCGCGGATATTCTTGTCGTGGGCCGAGCCGCGCATTTTCAGAACAGTCAGGCCGCGCCGCATTTCCCCCATGATCTCCACGTAACGGAGCAGAATAATCGAGTCGGTGATGGTGGAAATGTGCGCCTCGGTGACCGAACTGCCGCCCATCAGCGTCGGCGTTGTAGCAGTGAATAATCCGGCGATTTCCTTGTGCTTAATAAACGAAGTGAGAGCCACGACGAATTCGCGGTAGGCCTTCAAGTTGCCCACGCGCTCCAGCGCGGATAAGCTGTCCACTGCGAGACGATTCGGACGGAACTCCTCGATCACTTTCTTCATGTGGATGAGGTGATCCTCAAGTCCGCAGGTTTCCGGATACGAACAGATCACTCTCAGCCGCCCTTCCCCCTCCATCCGCTCGAAGTCCACTCCCCAGCCTTCGGCGTTGCGGAAAAGCTGATCGCGGCTCTCCTCGAATGCAAACAGCAGGCAGCGCTCGTTGCGCTCAGCGCCGCCGCGGATGAACTCCGTCGTCATCAGCGTCTTGCCGCATCCGGTCGCGCCCGTCACCAGAAGGATGGAATCGCGGAAAAAGCCGCCCCCGCACATCTTGTTCAACTCATCGTTGCCGGAATGGATGCGGATATTCGAGGAGCGCTGCTTGAGCTGAATAGCGGAAAGTGGAATGACGGCAATCCCCGAATCGGGAATGACCGTGAAGGCGTATTCGCCCTTCTGATGCATCGCCCCCCGGAACTTCAGAATCTCCATCGTCCGCCGGCGCTTTCCTTCATCCATTGTGTTGCGCAGGATAATGACGTTGTCGGCTACGAATTCCTCTACGCCATGGCGTGAGATGGGTCCGTATTCATCGCTGCGCTCGGCAGTCATGAGAGCCGTAACTCCCATTTCCTTCAACGTAGTCGATAGGCGGAACAGCTCCCAGCGCACGGTGGAGGCGTGCGGCAGTTGGGAAAACACCGCGCCCAGCGAATCCAGCGACACGCGCGACGCGCTGACCTTGCGGATGGAATGCTGCACCCGAGCCATCAGCGCGCTGAGGTCGAAGCCCCCAGCGAGAATCGTCTCCTGCGGCTGCGGCGAGCCGTCGACGAACACCCACTTGCCCGCCCGCTCCCATTCCACGATGGGCCACCCCAGGCTCTGCATGTTCTGCCGTATGTCGTCCGGCGATTCTTCAAACGTCACAAAGACTCCGGACTCCCCGGAAGTCTCGATCCCGGAGGCAAGAAACTGGGCGGCCAGCACGGTTTTCGCGCTCCCCGCGGTTCCGGCGACGAGCGTGGTGCGTCCCTTCGGGATGCCTCCTTCGCCGATGAGATCGAGGCCTTCGATACCCGTGGCCAGTTTTTCCACTCGGTCGGGGCGATTAGTGGACATGAAGATGGAGGCTCCTTCGCGTCAGGAAGTACGCAGTAAGGCGCGGCGCTTGGCGCTACGCCCCTCGGAAATCGAAACGGCCGGGCGGCTGTCGCGGGCATGCGTGGACGCCTGCAAATACTGCTTCGCCAGGTAGCCCATTACCTTCAAGAGCATCGTCTGGCCTTCTTTGAGAACGGCTCGCGAGCTTTGCGGACTTACCTGCGCCAACACATCGCGCATCGCCGCCAGATGAAGTTCCACCACGTCGCGCGGGTGAGCGCGAAACTCCTCCAGCCGGTGGACTACCGCTTGTAAAGCCACGCTCCGTTCCGGCGAGCCGTAGGGCAGTTCCCGCACTGCTCCCCTTAGAACGTCCCGATACGCTTCGACAAGCTGCTGGAACGCTTCTGGATGGTGTTGGCGAAGCCGGGGACCGCTGCTCGGGCAAGGCGTCGTGATCTTCTCCAGCCGGCGGCGCCGTTCTGCATGCCGCACCACCTTGGCGGCCAGCGAGCCGACGCGCGCCTCCAGCGGCGAAACCGTGCTCGCCGCGCAGGGAATGTCGGAATTCAGCCGCACTTCGGACTGCACACCGGACACAATCTGCATCGGGATCCCCGTTGCATGCCGCAAGAAGCTCACCAGATCATCGGGGCAGCCTGTCTGGCAATTAGGGTCCAGCAGAATCCAGTCCGGACGGCTGTGCTTCAACAGGAAAATGCCTTCCGAAAGCGAGTGCGCCCGCAGCACCTCCATCTGTCCCACCGACCCCCATTCCGGAAGCGATGCCACTCCCTCAGGGTCGCTCTCGACAATCAGTACCCGCAGCGTGGGAAGTGACGCCGTGGGCGCATCCTCTTCCCAAGCCGTGGCCGGCGCTTGTATCAGCGTCTGCCTGATGTCCTCGCGCTCTTTCTCCTTCGTCCATTCACGGGCCGGGATTGGCATGGTTGCGGCATCCTCCTCAACGATGATCGGGGGGCGTCAGACTTCACAGCCCTGGTCAGCATTCAACGTAAACGATGCCCAATGCCTTGCAAGTGAGTGGCCAATCGCTGATTTGCCCGGATTTCCTCTGATTATGCACGACCTGCACGCAATCTGCCCCAGCCCTATGTTGCAGTTTGCCCCACATGCCACAACGA
>JAEUQG010000536.1 GCA_016789755.1 Bryobacterales bacterium | reverse complement strand
GGGAGGCTGAACATGCGGTCCCAGTGGTAGCGGGCAATGGCCTCGGTGGTGGCGACGGGATCGTCGGAATCGTAGTAGACGTTGTCGCCGCAGGAGACGAGGAAGGCGGGTTTTGCTTTCTCCAGCGCGTCGTAGATCCAGAAGCCGTCGGGGCGGTCCTGCTGGCTGTATTTCTGGCAACTGGAGAGAGCGAACTCGACGGCGACGCGGTCGGTTTCGCGGGGGGCGGTGCGGAAGGATCCGGTGAGCAGCCCGTCTGGGGATTTTCCTTTGGCGGCGGAGGTTTCGACGGCGAACTTGTAGTGGGTGGCGGGGGTGAGGTCCTGGAGAATGAACTGATGGGTGAAATCGGCGGCGGGGTCGAGGTCGACCCATGGGAGGATGCGCTTCTTCTCACGGCCGGAGACGGCTTCGACCATGAGGCGGGTGTAGCCGTTGCCGCCCATGGCCGCGCCTTCGAGGGAGGCGATGTCGGCGCCGGGTTCGAGGAATTTAGCGTCTTTGCCGCCCCCTTTGCGGACGATGCCGGAGTCGTTGCGTTTGGCTGATTGGGTGCGGCGGGCCCAGATGACGGCGCTCGATGGAGTGAGTTCGCCGACCTTGACGCCGGTGGCGAAGTGATCGGCGGGGACTTCTTTTCCGTACAGGGCAGCGGCGCTGAGAGCGCCGAGGGCTTGTCTACGCGTGATGCCGCTCATAAGGGTGGATGCAAGCAGCATATCGCAGTTGCGGCGGGGTGGGTGAGTCAATGTCCCACCCCATATCCACGCTAGCGGCGGCGCCGGAGAAACGGTAAGGCGAGGGCGGGGGCGATCATCAGCCAAGTCGATGGCTCAGGGACGGGGGCATCGACGGTCACGGAGAAATCGAGGCCGGCTTCGCCTGAGTCGAGGAAGCACTGCGGGCACACGCTTGGGTCGTCGGAATAGCGCTCATAGAGGATGCGGATGCTGCCGCTGTTGACCGAGCCGACAGGAGTGAGCGGGGCAATGAAATACTCACCGAGCATGGTCAGCCAGGCGGGTTCGGGGGAAGGCGGCAGGACTCCGGATACAGGGCCGCCTTGCGGGCCGATGGCATCGATGTAGAAGCCGAAGGGATTGGTTTCGTTGATCACAAAGGAGGTCAGGATGGTGATCCATTCGGATGCATCCGGGGCGACGGAAACGTTCCAACCGACGAATGTACCGGCGGGGCCGGAACGGGCCGGATCGGTGGGATCCAGGGTGAAGACCGGGGCCGCCACCAGAGAGGCGGCCCATAGGGTAAAGAGGGAAATGAGTTTCATGACGATGCTCCTGTTAGCGGAAGAGGGTCAGGGTCGTGGACCCGTTATAGGCTCCACCGTTGGCGCTGAAGCGTACGGTGAACTGCACGCGGGTGGCGGTGGCAGGCCAGTTGAAGACTAGCGAGGTTGCCGCCTGGCCGCCGCTCGCGATGGTGCCGAGCGGAAGAGGCACAGTGGTGGCCGCGCTGACCGCTCCGCTGCCGGCGAGTACGGTGACGTTGGTGATGGCAGTGATGGCGGCATCGGCCGCCGGCCCCGAGCCAACGTTGCGAATGGAGAGGGGCACGGTTCGCTGCCCTGCCCCGGGCCCGTCGGTGCGAGCCGCCGAGGTGGAGGCGAACAGATTGGGAGTACCCGTGGTGGCGAAGTTGGCGACGATGCTCAGCGGAGCGGTAACGGCAGCGATGGAGGCCGGGTTGCCCGAGGCCGCCGTCAATCCGCCGCCGGAAAAGCCGCTGAATTGGAAGCCACTGGCAGCAGTGGCCTGGAGCGTGATGCCGGCTCCGGCGTTGATCCAACCACCTCCGGCGACTGTGCCGCCGGCGCTGGGGCTGGCCGTCGCGGTCACCAGGTATTGCTGCTGGTAGACCAGGTTGAGCGTTGTGGGCGAGGCCGGAGCGACGTAGTTGAAGCCGGGTGTTGCAGCCAAGCCTTGCCACGAGGAGAACGCCCAGCGGATTCCGGCGCCTCCGCTCACTTCGGCGGGTGCGGCAATGGTGTACGTCAGGCCCGGCACCATCGGGACATTGCCCGGCACAGGGTAGCTGGTTCCGTTGACCGTGATGGCCGCGGTGACCGGCGACTGCACCGGGAACTGGATCGCCGAGACATCGGCGAAATTGGCGATCGCCGACTTGGGAGCGTTCATGAGAAGGGCAGTGATCGGGTTTGTGCCGGAGGCGTTGCCGCTCCAGGAATGGAACGCTTTGCCGGGGTTCGCCTGAGCGGTGAGTTGCACGGTGGCGTTGGGGGCGTAGTAGCCGCTGCCGTCTCCGGCGGGATTGCGTAGAATCGATCCCGCGCCGGCCGGCACGGCGTCGGTGGAGAGGCGATACTCCGCCGTGAAATTGGCAAAGTAGGACACCCCGCCGGTGGTGGTGGCGGCCACGTTCTGGGTTTGGGCGCCGCCGTGCTGCCAGTTGGCGAAGCGGTAGCGGATGCCGTTGGGCTGCTCCTGGAAGGTGTCTGTGGTGATCTGATGCACCGATCCTGGAATCCAGACGAAGGAGGCAGGGGCGATGAGGGGGGCGCCGTCGACCACCACTCGCAGTCCGGTGGGCACGGTGTCGACCACGGTTTCGCGCACTACGCGGAGGGTGACATCGACGAAAGCGGTATTGGAGGCGAGCGGCGAAGTAATGTTGATGCGGGCGGTGTGAATGCCGGGCGCTAAGCCGGTGGGGTTGGCGCTGATCACCATGTTGGTGGGTGTGGCGCCGTTGGGGACCAGCACGGAAAGCCAGGGCTGATTGGCCACCGCCGTGACGGGGGCGACGCGGTTGCCGGGTGTGGTGAGGAAGATCTCACGCACCACGGAATCGCTGGCAGTGGTTACATCCCAGGTTGCGGGCGATGCCGACAGGGTGGTCCGAACGTTGAGCACCACCGGCAGGATGGTGGAACCCTGGGTGGCCGACTGGCTGTCGCTCACGGTCACCGGGCAATCGTAGGCGCCGGGGGCGAGCGGCTGCACTTGGGCAGCGATGAGCGACAAGGCGATCAGCGTTTGGCTTTGCACGGTGGCGGTGAGCCAGCCGCAGGGGCGGGTTACGGATAGCCCTGCCGCGGCGCCGGCAACTGCCAGATTTTGTCCGCCAGGGACCGCTCCGCCGAAGTCCATGGTGAAGGTGACGGCATTGGGCGTGACGCGGATGCGAGGCAGGATTTCGATCTCGATCTCGTTCGATTCGGCCGGCAGGTAGTAGCTGTCACCGGAATAGCTGACGGCGAAACGGTGTTTGCCTGCGGGAAGCCCGTTGAAGTCGACGTACTGGCCATTGACAGCCTCGACATTGACCACGGTCAGTTCGGGTTCCGGGGCGCTGGTTCGCAGGAAGGAGAGTGTTCCCGTGATCTTCGGGGTCAGTTGCGGGAGGGTGGCCACCACGCGGGCGCGCAGCCCATAGGAAACCGGGGTTTGCTCAGGCGCGATGGTGAAGGATACGGGTTTGCGGATGATGAGCGTCACTTCGACATTGAGCGGGAAGGTGATCTGGGAGCCGCCCACTCTCCGTACGGAGCGCAGTTGGACGTTTGTTTTGTACTCGCCGGGTGCCATGGATCTGACGATCTCGCCCACCGGTGTCAAAGTCACCGGGACGACGCCGGAGGATGGAACCACGGCAGCCAGAGCCTGCGCCTGCAGCCATGGCACCGTGGTATCGGCAAAGGCCTGGGTGCCGGCGAAGGCGTAGAAGTCGATCATCTGCGCGGGAATGGAAGTTGCGCCGGGCGCAGCGGTGAAGACGACCTCGCTGGTGGAAGCGGCGACAAAGCCGCGCAGTTCGGTGGAATATTTGACCCAGACGCCATCCGGCTTGTTGGCCGCGAGATCGGCAAGTTGCCGGTTCTGGTAGCCGTTGCCGGGGTGGGCGAACTCGAAATCGGAACCGAACTCGGCGACGCACATGGCGTTGGCCAGGGAGAGGTTCCAGGCGCCGATGGCGGAGGTGATGCGCCAGTCGCGGACGTCGTTGGGGTCGCCATAGGACCGTTTGCGGGCACAGGCGAAGGGTTTTTGTTCGTTGATGGATACCGAATGCCAGCGGCGGGTATTGGGGTTCAAGTAAGCCGGTCCGTTGACGCCGAAGTCGTTTTCGGCCCAGCTCCAGATGGTGGAGTACAGCCGCTCGTCCTTATTGTTGGGCCGGTTGCCCACCGGCGCCGAGCTGAGAGCTTGGACGAAATCGACGCCGAGAATGGATGCGCCACAGTTCACGGCGCGGCGCAGCCTAGCCTCTGTGAGGAGTCCGGTGAAGTTCGTGATCTCGGTGTTGGCGTTGGAGAGGGACCGGCCCTCGGCCACGTCCCACCATTCCTTGGCGCCGCGGTTGGCCTGGTTCACGCCGTCGTGAGAGACGCAGTTGTTGAAATCCTGATTGTCGGGCCAGTTGTTCGACTGCAGGAAGGTGTGCGCGTCCCACACCAGGTCCTCGCCGGCGGCTGGGACGTTGTTGTCGTGCTGCATCAGCACCACCTGCTTTCCCGCCGAGCGGATCTCGCTGAGGGTAGGCCACCGGGTGTAGGCGCCGCGCGGGCGGTAGGCGTAACCGCCAAGGTACTCCTCCAGTTCGGAGTACATGAAATCGTCGCCGAGGCCGGTGATGGTATTCACGTTCTGGTCGTTGAGCTTGACGACGATGATCTCGTCGGGGTTGGCGCGCAGCCAGGCCCGCACCTCCGCGAGCAGAAACCCGAACAGCCGGGTTCCGTAGTTGGGGACGAAGCAGAGCGAAGTATGACTGGCGTGACATAGCCGAACGGCAACCCCGCCGGTGGGTACCGGGAGGTTGTAGTAGTGAGGATCGATTTCGATGTGCCTCACACCGGCGTTCAACTGATCGGTTACCGAAAGCAACTGATTAGCATAGATGTCGCCGGGGAACCCCTGACGCCGGGAAGAAAAGGCATTGTGCGCGCTGTACCAGGGGATACGGTTAATGGGTTGATGCTGGCTGATGCCGTGCAACTGCTCGCGAATCGCCCAGCCAATCCAGCCGGCGTCTTTGGGCCGGGTGATACGGTTCTTGTTGACGCAGATGCCGTCGCGCTCCTCCAGGTCGGCCTCGCATTTGTGCGTGCCCCAGCGCATGTTGTAGCGCTCGAACTGTTTCCAGTTGCAGGCCTTTTGGCCGAGGTTGCCACAGTCGTAAGGGGCCTTCTGGGCATAGGCCGGATTCCAGAGAGATATCAGTAGAAATGTCAGTTGCAGCATGGTGACTTGGGTTCCAGATTGAAAGTCGGAATGTTGGTATACTACCGGGTGAAAGGGGTTCGGCCAGAGTGGAAAGGGGTAACCCGGGAGAGGTGGTGCACCCCGGTTAACACACTGTAAAACAATGAGTTTCGCGACTCCTAGCGATGATGTAAAACGAGCCTGCCTGGAGCGCATTCTGACCTCTGTGGAGTTCGCGCAGGCGGGCAGGTTGCAGAGGTTGCTGCGGTTCCTGGCGGAGCAGGTGGACGGCGTCGCGGTGAAGGAAACGGTTATCGGTGTGGAGGTGTTCGAGCGGGAACCGGGCTATGACCCGAAGATCGATTCGGTGGTGCGGACCGAGGTGCGGCGGCTGCGGTTGAAACTGACCGATTACTACGCAGGCTCCGGGAGCGGGGACACAGTACGGGTCGAGATTCCGAAAGGGTCTTACCAGGTCCAGTTTGTGGATCTGGCGGCGGGCAAGCTGGCTGAACCGGTGGAGGTAGAGACGCCGGCGCCGCCGGCGGTGACGGCTCCCGTTCCAAGATCGAAATGGGTCCTGCGGGCGGGGGTGGCGGCGGCTGCGCTGGTGCTGATGGTGCTGGTGGCGCAGGCGTTGCGCAACCCGAACACGGAGCGCCGGCCGATGGCGTCCGACGCATTGCTGATCACCAACTCGATCGGCCAGGCCAGCCACCCGAGCCTGTCCGATGACGGCAGGATTGTCGCCTACTCCTATTCGGAGGGCGTCAATTCCGGCATCTACACGTTGCGGCTGGACACACGGGAGGCCCCGCAACGGCTGGCGGGGACAAGGATTCGCGATTTTAATCCGGTGATTGACGGGGAGGGGCGGCAGATCGCCTTTCTGCGCGAGGAGGGTCCTGGGCAGTGGGCTCTGCTGGTGCAAGGCTTACAGGAATCGGCGCCGAAGCGTTGGGCGACGCTGGACAAGCGGGATCGGGTTGTGTGGCTGCCAGGGGGCAAACGGATGATCGTGTCGATGCGGCTGAACCCGGGCGGGCCGGCGGTGCTGGCAATCATTGACGCGGCGGGGGCGCGGACGATTGTTACATCCCCGCCCGCAGGCACTGTGTCGGACGGGGTGGCTGCACTTTCGCCGGACCGTACGCTGCTTGCTTTTTCGCGGGCCACGGAAACCAGCATCGATGAAATCTACATCGTGAAAGTAGGAGGCGACTTCCTGCCGGTTTCCGAACCCGTGCGGCTGACCAACGAGAAGCGGCGCACCGGGGGGTTCTGCTTTTCCCCGGACGGCAAGAGCATCATCGCTTCCTTGCAACGGGGGGAATCGATCCGGCAGTTGTGGCGCATTCCGATCGGCAACCCGGAGGCGATGGAGCGCGTGCCGGAGGCGGGGTTGCGGGCGGGCTATCCCACGCTGGCGGCGAGAGCCGGACGTCTGGTGTACGTGCTGGCGACGGACGATCTGAACATTTACCGCCGCTCCGGGGACGCTGCACCGGGGGCGCTTTCGCCTTCGGCGATGCTCGATTCCTCGCCGGCCTTTTCGCCGGACGGAAGGGAGGTGGCTTTTCGCAGCGCGCGGTCGGGAGAAAGCGAGATCTGGGTGATGAACGCCGACGGAAGCGATGCGCGGCGGCTGACGCACTACCGGGGCCCGGTGACGGGCAGTCCGCAATGGTCCCCGGACGGCAAGTGGATCGTCTATGACACACGGGTGGATGGACATGCCGATATCCACGTCATGGGTCGCGATGGGAGCAAGGACCGGCGCTTGACGCGGCAACCGTCCAACGAGGTGGTGCCGTCCTGGTCGAGGGATGGGCGCTTCATCTACTATGCCTCGGATCAGAACGGAGGCTGGGAGTTGTGGAAGACTCCGGCGGACGGCAGCGGCGGGGCGAGGCAGGTGACCGCCGGCGGAGGGTTCCGGGGACAGGAATCGCCGGACGGGAAGTGGCTTTACTTTGCCAAGCGCGAGCCGAAGTCGGGGTTGTGGCGCATGCCGGCCGCAGGGGGACAGGAAGAGGAAGTGGCGCCGCTGCAACCGGCCCTGTGGGGTGGATGGGCAGTGACCGGTTCCGGCGTGTTTTTCTTGGACAGCGGCAGTCAACCGCCAGCGTACCGCTATAAGGGAGAGGGCGATTTCCCGGCCCAACCTTTGACGAAACTCCCGGTGTTGTGGGACGCCTCAGTGGCGGTTTCGCCCGATGGGCGCGAGTTGCTGTACTGCCAGCTCGATAGCGCCATCGCCGATCTGTACCGGATCGATCTATCGCGGTAAGCCGACTCTGAAATCTTATTCCTGCGCTATAATTCCCCTCAGGATCAGAATAAAGTTGGATCGTCCCGGTGGGTTCGCTTATCACTCAACAATAGAGGCAACATGAGTCCAGTGAAGGCTATGACAGAAGTGGCGGAAAGCCCCGCCGACAAGAACCTCCCCTCCCCGCAGAACACCTACAAGGTGTACAACCGGATCATCGACTGGATCTCGAAGGAGCGGATGGAACTCTCCAACATCACCGACCGCATCAACGAGGTTGTGCGCAAGAGCGGGGTCAAAGACGGCATGGTCCACATGCAGACGCTCCACACCACGACCGCCGTGTTTATCAACGAGTGGCAAGACGCGCTGCTGCACGACGTGAAGGTGTTTTTCGAGAAGGTGGTGGACCGGGAGGATTACTACCGGCACAACGACCCGGAGTTTTCCGACTGCGAGCGCCAGAACGCGGACGCGCATATGCGGGGCATGCTGATGGGGCAGACGCTGTGCTTGCAGGTGCGCAATGCATCGGTGCTGCTGGGCACCTGGCAGAGTATCATCCTGGCGGAGTTCGACGGTCCCCGTAACCGCACGCTGGCCGTGCAGGTTTCGGGCGTCTGATGTCGCGTTCCCGCTATTTCACGGTACGGGAAGCCGAGGCCGTGCTTCCCGACGTGGAGAAGGCGATTCGTGCCGCGCTCGAGCTGAAGCGTTTTTACGTGGAAGCGGAGAATGTCTTGCATGAAGAGGCAAGCCGCATTCAGATGAGCGGCGGGGCGATGGTGAACTCGGCTCGTTTGGCGGCGGAGAAGTCGAGGCGGGATACCTGCGCCTCGCAACTGCGAACGGCCATCGAACGGATTCACTCCTATGGCTGCGAAGTGAAGGATCTGGACATCGGCCTGATCGATTTCCGCACGGTATATCGGGGCCAGGAAGTGTATCTTTGCTGGAAGCTGGGCGAGCAAGGGATCACGTGGTGGCACGGGCTGGAGGACGGGTTTCGCGGGCGGAAGCCGATCGACGAAGATTTTCTGGCCAATCACTCGGCGTAGGGCACGTTAGTAGACGGACCAATCTTCGCCACCGAGCCGCTTGATGTTGAGTACAGCACCCCGCTGATACGGGCTATTGTCCGGCACGGCGCGAACCTCGAACAACGGCCGCGAGGAGGCGTAACCGCGGAGGCGGATGCCCCAGCCGGGATCGCGGCTACCTTGCGGGTCCGCCACATCGGAAAACTGGGCTCCGGCGATGATGCGGGCCGCGTACTGTTCATCGCCCAGGTACAAGGTGGCGGCGCCGTAGGGGGCGAGGCTGTTCAAGGCCACAAGCACGCGTCCTTGGCGGCCATGGAAGCGCAGGAAGCGATTGGTCTGCTTACGGTCGCAGCCGATTTCCAAAGCGACTTCTCCGTTTTCGGCATGGAAGCTGAGGGCCGTTTCCGATTTCCGGCTATACAACCGGGCAACCGGTTTGCGTTGTTCGCTCATGAGGACGAACTCCTGCGCTTCGATCCTGGGGTGGGGAGTTCTTTCCGTGGTGAAGCGCGCGCCGAGCCAGTAGCCGGAGACACCGCCTCCGATCATGGCTCCGGCGAAAACCGTCACCAGCCCGCAGAGGAATTGGTTCGGCATCTTCCGGACATCCATGGACGATTGGACACTGCGCAGGGGTTGGATGTTCCGGGCACGAGCCTCATTCCTCGTCGCGCCAGGGGCGCTTTCCGGCAACTTCGTCGATGATGAACCGAACGCCCTGATTGTCGGTGGGGTTGAGCCACAACATACGGTCGAAGACTTGCGCCGCCTCGTCAAAACGCTCCAGGCGCCAAAGGCATAGTCCGTAGCCATTCAAGCAGCGCAGAAACGGACGGTTGTCGATCATGCCCCAGGGCAGCAGCCCGTTGAAATTTTCTCCGAGCGACAATTCTCCGATCCGCACGCCAACCTCGTAATGGCGGATGGCGAGGGCGGGCCGGTGCTGGAACCATAAATTTCCGAGGTGGGCATGGGCATCGAGGCAGCGCAAGTCGGCGGCACAGAGATCGAAGAGAATGCGCATGGCCAGTCCCAACCGGCCGGCCGCGGTGGCATCGGCCGCTTCGATGATGGGGTCGCTGTCGAAATTATCGGGATCGGCGCCGGGAATCACCTGCTCCATCTCGAATTCGGGACGGGGTCCCCACAATTGCTGGGCTTTCTCCCATTTTTCGGGGACATCGCCGTCCTCGCCCCAATAGTGGTCCTGCGGGTCCCACATGCCGGCTTCGTTGAGAGCGAGCGGAGTCAGGCCCAGTGCGCGTGCATCGAGGCGAACGTTGCGGAGCCTGCCGTGAATCACACCGTCCTTGATTGCTTCCACATCGACGGTGAGGATCTCTCCCGGCGCCGCAACGGCAGTGCCGCTCAATCGCAAGAACACTCGCTCGCCGGTAGCCAAGCGGAGACAGGTCAATTTCGGGGCGTTTTGAAGAGCGAGGAAAAGGAAATCGGCAGTCTCCAGCGTTTTCGCTTTAGCGGGGGCGCGGCTCGATTGTGCATAGGCGGGCAGACCCAGCCAGTGGCGGTAGACGGCATGGTAATCGGCTCCGGAACCGCCGCAGGTCAGTTCCACATCTGCCGCGGCGACACGGTAGGTCTTGCCGTTGGCGGCGGTGATCTTCGCCGTCACCCCACGATTGACGTTGCCGTCGAAGCCGAAACCGTGCAACTGAACTTCGGTGCCTGCCAGCAGAGCCGTTGACGGTTTGGGAATGTTCTGATCGAGGACGCGGGCAAAAGCGGCGTGCTCATCGTAATCGCTGCCGGCGTTGGCGAGCACGGCGCCGACGGCCAACTCCAGGCGGGGGCGCGTCAGCTTTTTCATCTGGTTCCGCATCTCTCGCGACGAATCTTGAGCGCTTCGGGCATC
>JAEUQG010000517.1 GCA_016789755.1 Bryobacterales bacterium | reverse complement strand
GGTTGTGCCCCAGCGCCGGTGAAGCCATGTGGGAATCTGCTTGGATCGATCCTCTGGCGCGATGTTGTTGCGGGGGTTGTAGAGGAAGTTGTTGGTGTGCCAGGGAACGGCCCGCAAATCGGATCGGTCGATGAAGCCCGTTCCGTGAAGAGCATTGGTGCCGGACTTCATGCTGACGTTGGTCATGGCTCCCGCGGCGTGGCCGATGGAGGCGTCATAAGTGGCGGTATTCACCTTGAATTCCTGGACCAAATCCTGCGGAGGCGAGAACGACGCGTTGCGATTGGTCATGACGGGGGAACCATCGACTGTGGCTTCACTCGAGTTACTGCGCGTGCCGTTCACAATGATACCGGTTGCGCCGCCGTTATCCATCGCGTTGCCCGCGCTGCGGCCGCCGTTGGACAGCACGCCCGGAGTGAGCCGGGTAAGGTAGAAAGGATTGCCTCCCACGACGGGGAGTTCCTGGACTCTGCGCTGCTCCATCACCAGCCCCATGTCCGCGGATGCGGCTGTAAGCATCGGCGTATCGGCGGTAACCATGACGGAGTCGGCGACATCGCCAAGAGTGAGAGGGATGTCGAGTGTGATACGGTCGCCGATACGAAGCTGCACTGATTCCCGAACGTATTTTTTGAAGCCGGACATTTCCACCGTGACGTTGTATACGCCCGAGATGAGGTAGGGGATGTCGTAGCTGCCGCTCTCGTTAGTTTGGGTAGAGACCGCGGTGTTGGTGGCGGTGTTGGAGGCGCGCACGGTGGCCCCGATAACCGCAGCGCCAGTGGGATCGGTGACGCGTCCGACGATGGAAGCGCGGGATTCCTGGGCAAAGGAGGCTGGCGCAAGAACGGCCAGCAGCAGGGCAAGGCGCGGAAGGTTGCTCATAAAGGACCTATGTTCGGAAGAGTATATATCAGATATGAGCCGCGCGTCGGATACACTGGTGGCGGATGTTGCCATGACTATCGCTACACGACTTACCCGCCGCGGATTCTGCGGCGTTTCCGCATCCTTCCCCGCCCTGAGCCAAAGCCGGCCGAAGCCGAATGTGATTGTGCTGATGACAGACGATCAGGGCTACGGAGATCTTTCCTGCCACGGGAACCCGGTGCTGAAAACGCCGGCAATGGACAAGCTGCATGGAGAGAGCGTCCGGTTCACGGATTTCCACTCGGCGCCGATGTGCTCGCCGACAAGAGGTCAACTACTGACTGGCCTGGACGCATTGCGAAACGGAGCCACCTCGGTGACGGCCGGCCGCGCGATTGTGCGTCGCGGAATCCCGATGATGCCGGAATTATTCAAAGCGAACGGCTATGCGACGGGTTTGTTCGGGAAGTGGCACGTAGGGGACACCTATCCTTACCGGCCAATGGACCGCGGCTTCGATGTCGCAAAGTACCACCACGGTTTCGGAATCAGTTCGGCGGTGGAATTGGGCAACGATTACGCCAACGGACGTTATCAGGATAACGGGGTGGCGAAGAAATTCGAAGGCTATTGTACGGACTTCTGGTTCAGCGAGGCGATGCGGTTCATGAGTGAATGCGCACGCCGCAAGCAGCCCTTCTTCTGCTATCTGCCGACCAACACACCCCACGGGCCGGCTTGGGTGGATGCGAAGTACACGAAGCCATACGGAGGAACGCGGCAGGCGGCGAATTTTTTCGGCATGATCGCCAACCTGAACGAGAACATGGAGAAACTGGAGACGTTTCTCCATGGGCATGATTTGAAACAGAATACGATCTTCGTGTTTTTGACCGACAACGGCGGGACGGCGGGCGTCAACGTCTACAACGCGGGAATGCGGGGCCGGAAAACGCAGTTGTACCATGGCGGGCACAGGGTCCCGTGCTTTGTGCGCTGGCCCGCGGGGAAGTTGCGCGCACCTTCGGATTCCAGCGTTCCGGCGCACATGCAGGATCTGCTGCCGACGCTGGTGGATCTGTGCGAGTTGAAGAACCCCGCCGGAACTAGGTTCGACGGGGCGAGTCTGGCCGGCATCCTGCGCGGCACGACAGACCGTTTGCCGGACCGGATGCTGGTAGTGCAGTATGGGCAGATCCTCAAGAAGTGGGAGTCGTGTGTGATCTGGGGTGCCTGGAGGTTGGTGAACGGAACGGAATTGTACAACCTCACGGACGATCCTGCCGAGAAGACGGATGCGTCCGCAAGCCATGCAGACGTAGTGCAGAAGATGCGGTCCCACTACGAGAAATGGTGGCGTACGGTGGAACCGGGGCTTCGAGAGTACGTACCGATAGTACTGGGAGCACCGCAACAGAACCCCGTAAATCTCTGCAGCGCGGACTGGCAGGACATCTATTGCGACAATCCGAATGCGGTCCTCAGCGGCGCGGCCGGTCCTCGCGGCGGACCGTGGAATGTTCAGGTGGAACGGGATGGCGACTACGAAATCTCTCTCGCGCGGTGGCCATTCCACGATCCTCTTCTTTTGCACGCGGCACGTCCAGCGCAGACGCTTACCTATGGCTCGCTACCGGAAGGGAAGGCCTTCCCCATCGCCGCCGCGCAATTGGAAATCGCCGGGCAAAAGTTGAGCAGCAAGGGAAAGATGGGCGATACGAGCATCGCGTTTCGGGTGAAGCTGAAGGCGGGGACGCGAACACAACTGCACGGCTGGTTTCAGGATGAGGCGGGAACGGACCTTTGCGGGGCATATTACGCAAGAGTGACGCGGATTTAGCGGACGCGCCGCTTCCCGGACGCAGCGGCGCGTCGTTGCTAAGAGAACGGGGCGGAGGCGTCAGCGAACCAGTTTCGCCGCGATGATGACACGAACAGGCTTGAGAGCAAATACACGCGAGGTCACCAGTTCGCGCTCCTGGCGGGATCTGGGGAGTTCACGAACAACGTTGGGATGCCATACCTGTGAGAGGAAGTAGCGGTCCCCGTACCTATTGAACACGAGGTGTGGCGCACAGCCATTTGTCTTGGGGACGACAGGGAAGGCCACGGCGATGGCCGCGTCTTTCACCTCCTCACGTGACCGGACGGTGAGCCATGCTCTGTCGGCTCCGAAATCCACGGTGTACTCGCCGGCAGGCAGGACCTTGCCTCGCATTTCAAATGGAAATGAAATCTGAGCGTTGAGAGCGGGCAAACCCGATTGCGCCCCAGCGACGAGCACTGACATCAGGGCCACCAGAAGGAATTGCGGGAGTTTCATGATTGTCTCCTTTCAGCGGTGAAGACGAACAAAGGCGCCTGGCAGTTCTCAAGAGATTGTCAATTTTCCATCAATGTGCGGCGTTGACAGTTGCAACATTGGCTCATACGAATTCGTCATTAGAGTAGACAGGCAGCGCACGTGGTACCGCGGTTTGAGTTCGGCGGTATTGTGCTGGACGCGGAGCGGCGGACGATCCGGCGGGGGCGGCAGTCTCTGCATCTGACGCCGAAGGAGTTCGACATCCTCCTCTACCTGGTGATCAATGGCGGGCGCGCCGTAGCAAAGAGAGAGTTGCTGGAGCAATTGTGGCCCGGGGTGGTGGTGGAGGAATCGAATCTGACGCAGAACATCTTCTTGCTCCGCAAAGCGCTGGGCGGTACCGCCGATGGACATCCTATAATCGAGACCATTCCCAAGCACGGCTACCGGCTGGCAGTGCCGGTGAAGATCGGTTCAGCGAACAGAGTGAATCGTCGGGCAGCCGGATGGTTTGTCGCACTTCTTCTGTGGAGTCTTCTCTGTTATTGGCTGGGGTATTCGCGTTCCTCATGAGAGGCGCGATATGCTCAAGCGCATGTCCGCTTTCCGTTGGAACGCAATTGGACCGGCAATCCTACTGACGGCGACCAGCGTGGGCGCTGGTGATATTCTCACCGGGAGCCTTGCGGGCGCGGAGGCAGGCACGGCGGTGTTGTGGGCGGTGGTGGCAGGCGTAGTGCTGAAGTGGACCCTGACGGAGGGCATCGCGCGCTGGCAAATGGCCACTGGGACCACACTGTTGGAAGGCTGGGTGACAAGACTTGGGCGGTGGATCCGTTGGGTGTTTCTGGCCTACCTCCTAATATTCGCAATCGTAACCGGCGGTATGCTGTCGAGCGCCTGCGGATTGGCGGCGACGGCGATGCTCCCTCTGGGGGCGGGGCAAACCTCGCGCATGTGGTGGGCGTCGATCCATTCTTTGGCTGGGGTAGCCCTGGTGTGGTTCGGCGGTTACGCAACATTGAAACGAGTCTTGGCCGTGTGTGTGGGAGCGATGTTCTCGACAATCCTGCTGACAGCGTTCCTGCTTGCGCCGGATTGGAACGCGGTAGCAGCGGGACTGGTCCCAACGCTTCCGTCCGGGTCGAGCCGGTGGGTTGTAAGCCTGATGGGCGCTGTCGGCGGAACCATGGCACTGGTCAGTTATGGCTATTGGATTCGCGAAGAAGGGCGTATCGGGAAAGACGGTCTGCGGCAGTGCCGATTCGATCTGTTGCTGTCCTACGGTGTGATCGGACTGTTCGGACTGGCGGTGGTGATCATCGGGTCGCGCGTGAAGGTGACGGGGCAAGGAACCGAATTCGCCTTGCTGCTGGCGGAGCAACTGGCTAGCAGTCTGGGAAGCGCGGGGCAATGGATCTTCCTCATCGGCTTCTGGGCCGCGGTTTTTTCCGCGCTATTGGGCGTATGGCAAAGCCTACCCTATCTCTACGCCGATTTTCATCGCTTGCGCATGCCTCAAGCCGTTACGGCAGATGGCCTCGAGACTTCCCGCCAGTATAAGGGGTTTCTGCTCGTCCTGGGCACGGCGCCTCTGATTCTGGTGCAGTGGCCTGTGAAGGCCTTGCAGCTTGCTTTCGGACTGACCGGAGCGATGCTATTGCCCCTGCTGGCGCTGACACTGTTGATCCTGAACAATCGGAAAGAGTGGGTGGGGGCCGATTTCCACAGCTCCCCATGGATGAACGCCGTGCTGGCTGCAGGGTTGCTGTTCTTCGGCTACGTCGGCGCGCGCGAGATCAGACAACTACTGGGAATGTAGACTAAGGAGTCTATGCTCTCACTGGTTATTCCCGACGACTCCCCCGCGGTCATGGCGGCAAGCCATGCGTACCGGGAGTTGAGCGCTACGCATTCCGTCCGCTATTACGATTCCCTGCCCGGCTCGGAAGATGCGCTGATTGACCGCATCCTTGATTTCGAGGTGGTAATCAATATCCGCTCCTCATCGAAGTTCACGGAGCGGGTGTTTGCCTCGTGTAGAAATTTGAAGCTGCTTTCGCTGTGGGGCACAGGAACCGACAACGTGGATCTTGCAGCAGCGGCGCGGCATGGGGTCACAGTAACGAACACTCCTGGCGTAGCGGCGGTGTCGATTGCAGAGCATTCGCTGATGCTGACGCTCGCTGTGGCGCGAAAGATCATCGGCTTACACAACCGCACGGTGGCTGGGGAATGGGCGAAGGGGCAGTCCGTACAACTCTGCGGGAAGACGCTGGGGATCATAGGACTAGGGGCAATCGGACGCCAGTTCGCGAGACTGGGACAAGGCATCGGCATGAAAGTGGTCGCCTGGACCATGCATCCCAATCCGGCGCTCGGCTTCGAGTTGGTGGAGTTGACTGAATTGTTACGTGCTAGCGATGTCGTGAGCGTACACCTGCGGCAATCGCCGCAGACGATCGGCTTTCTGGGCCGCGAGCAACTGGCGATGATGAAACAGGGCGCGATCCTGATCAACACGGCTCGGGGGCCGATTGTCGAGGAAACGGCATTGGTGGAGGCGTTGCAATCGGGGCGCCTGGCGGGCGCCGGGCTGGACGTATTCGATCAGGAACCGCTGCCCAAGAACCACCCTCTCACTCACTGCGAAACAGCGGTGCTGACGCCGCACTGCGCAGGCGTGACACCTGAGGTGCTGGAAGCGGGGTTGGCGCTCTCCATCGAGAATGTGTTTTCGTTTCTGGGCGGCAAAGCGAGGAATGTGGTGACGGCATGAGGAGGAGAACTTTTCTGGCTGGCTGCTTCTGCGTGACCGGATCGGCGGCTGCGCAATCCCCGGCGATGCGGCTCAATGTGACGCTGGGACCGGAACAAAACATCGAGGCGAACTTGCCGTGGCCCTACTTGACACAACTACGCGACGGCACCTCGATCGTCTTCGGACACCGTAGCTGGCCGCCGGGAGGCAAATATCCCATCCATTACACTGGCGTTTCGCGCGACGGGCGCCAAACATGGAAGGAATGGAAGCACGAACCGCGGCATGGAAAAGGCCCTGTAACCGAGGGCACCGCCGTGGAACTGCGCGATGGGCGCCTTCTCGTGTTCGATGTCCACGCCGAGCATGTCGGCGGAAAACGATTCACGCACAACTATTGGATCACGCGCGACGGCTTCCGTACGGTGGATGGACCGCATCCTTACCACCTAACGTTGCCGCATGCAGAGGTGAATGGTTTCGATGACCGGGGAGAGCCGATTTCGCGCTTCTACATCCGTCGCTCCATGATCGAACTGGAAGGTGGAGATCTGATCGCATCCGCCTATGGAAGGTTCGAGGCCGATAAGTTGCCGGTGGAGTATCTGGAAAAGATGAGCAAGATGCGTTCCGTCCTGATTCGGTCTCGCGACGGCGGGAAGAACTGGAGCTACGTGTCGACGATTGCCGCCGATCCTGTGGAACAGGAAGGGCCGGCCGAGCCTGTGCTGGTCCAGTTGACGAAGGGGAAGCACACGGGTCGCGTGATCTGCCTGCTGCGCACGGGACGCGAGAATCCGATGTATCAATGCCATTCCGACGATGAAGGCGTGACCTGGAGCCGCATTTCGAAAATGCGGTTCCGCTACTCGCGATTCGGACGTGAGCGCGACATGATCGGTGTCGATCCGGACATTGTCGAAATGAGCGACGGGACGTTGGCGATTTCCTACGGCCACAAGCCGGATTACCACGACCACGGCAATTTCGTCGCCTTCAGTGTGGATCAAGGCGAGACATGGACCGACGTGATTCGCATCAGCTCGAGCGTGACGCAAGCCTATACCGGCATTCGAGAGGTGAGACCTGGGGAGTTGTTCGTAGTCTATACGACGTCGGCGCTGGCGCAGGCGCACGATTACCGCAACGCTGTGTTCACAACTATGGGCCGGCCCGTGTATGTCCAGCGCGCGGGTTAGGGAACAATATTTTGGTTGAGACGGAATACATTGCCCGGATCGTACTGCCGCTTGATGGCAACCAGCCGCTGATATTTCTCTTCGCCGAAAGCCGCGGCGATGGCCCCGCCTTCGGCATTGGCTTCGTAGTTCGGGTAGAAGCCGGCTGAGGCGTAGGGCTGCATCTTCGTCGCAAACTGACGAACCCAATCCGTAACTCTGGCATCATCGGCCGGGTCTTCCCACATGCCGATGGCGATCACCGCATGTCGCGATTGGCGGAATGACACAGCAGTGTCTGCATCGGGGACTGCAGCCACTCTTCCGCCGAAGGAGTAGACAACGATGTGCGTCAGCGGCGCCGGCACCTTGGAGTAATGGTCCGTCAGGGTGGCAATCGCATCGTCGTTCAGTTCGTTGACATAGACCATCTTCCAGTAGTTGCGCATGCCGCGCGGATTGAAATTCTCCACGATGCTCTGAACGGCAGCGTACGGCATAGCCTGAATCTGGTCGGCGATGGGGGTGCAGCGGGTCCGCAAGGGCCGCAACACCTCTTCGCCTTTAACGGTGTCGCCGCAGTAGCAGGCTAAGTGAACAACCGCCTTTGTGCCGTCGGGTAAGGTTGCCAGCGCAGCCAGAACCCCCAGTTCTTCCGGAGCGTGCACGGAAAAGGAGTCGTAGAACCTGAGTTGCGCCATGGCTTCGCTAAAGGGCGCCAGCAGTACGCCGCCCAAAACTGCGCCGACGTCGTGCAGGCGATATTCAAAGGAAGTGACGATGCCGAAGTTGCCGCCGCCTCCGCGTAGAGCCCAAAACAGATCGGGATTCTCCGTTGCGCTGGCTTTGATCAGGGTGCCCGAAGCGGTGAGGACATCGGCGGAAATGAGGTTGTCGCAGGCAAGCCCGTACTTGCGCATGAGGAACCCATGGCCTCCTGCGAGCGTCAATCCGCCGATGCCAGTGGAGCGCACCAGACCGCCCGTGGTCGCAAGTCCGAAGGCCTGCGTTTCATGATCGAACTGCCCCCAATTGGTTCCACCTTGCGCGCGAGCCGTCTTTGTGGAGGGGTCAACATACACCTGGTGCATACGCTCCAGGTCGATCATTACACCTCCCTCGCAAACCCCATACCCAGGCAAGCTGTGCCCGCCGCATCGCACGGAAACGGGCAGCGAGCGGGTGACGGCGAAGTCCAGGGAGCGCATCACGTCCGCGACGCCATCGCATTGCGCAATGACCGCTGGACGGCGGTCGATCATGCCGTTGAAAATGGCGCGTCCAGCATTGTAGCCATTGTCGGCCGGCGTCAGCGCGGTTCCGCGCATGGCTGTTCTCAGTTGTTCTACGCCTTGCATCGCTTGTCCATCCTCTATCCGCTTTCCTAGCGGCTGGAATTCTGCTTCCCAATCCATTCCCACTTGGTTTGAGCCGCAATCCGGAGTTGCGGAATCTCCTCCGGAAGCAGCAGTCCCTGGTCAGCCAGTTTCCTGGCGTAACCCTCCCAGGCGTCAAAATAGGCTTGCAGCGTGGGATAGCGGCGCAGCAATTGCTCGCGCGAGAAGGGAAGAAACGACCCGGAGTTACCGATCAGCTCACCTTCGTGTCCGATTCGAGCCGTGCGCAGATTCCAACCGGTGTATGCCGCCAGAGGAACAGCAAGATCAGGAGTTCGCACTCCGCCGAGGTCATTGCCGTCGGAGTCCACTTGAGGCACCAGGGCTACGGCCGAACCGTCGAAGGGCTGCAGCGCATGCGCTGGAAATTGGATCCCGCTGGCGAGGTTCAGTTGTGCCGGCGCCACCAGGGTGCCCGCGCCGATGCGAGGATAAACAGAATCGGGCGGCAGTTTACCCTCGGTAATCCACTCGCGCAGCCGGTCGAGCAAGGCGCGAACAATGGGCCTGTAATCGTTGGGGTTCTGCAACTGCGCCGCGCGCCCTCGCGAAGGGGGAAAGCCGGACGGCCCGTGTTGCCCCCCGGCAAGCATGTAAATGCGTACGTTCTCGGGAACGGGAGCATCGTGCTTTCCATCGCGCGTGGTGTGCAACAAGGATGCTGTTGCGCCCCAATACTCGTAGGAAGAGTTGCTGTAGATAACCTTCGGAGCCAACGGCGCGGCGACTCGCTCCAGCGGATGTCCTTCCGTTCCGTAGCCCACGGCACGCAGCGGCGCTGCCGTGCGCGAAGGCTGCGCGAAGGTCGGGTAGACCGCGCGCCGCCCTCCGGCTGTGTGCGCGAAAACACCATCGAAAATCTTGCCCGCATTCAAACCTTCATTGAAGCCGTGATGGAGGAAGGCCCGCAGCAGCATCGCGCTTTGCGAGACTCCAAAGCCGATGGCGAAGCGCAACTGGTCCGATTGGCGAAGATGCGCAACAAACTCGCGAATGGCGGCAAGACCGAGCATTGCTACTTCCGGATCTCGCGAGAGGTACGTGGCTTCGTAAATCCGGCCGGGCGTCATCTCGCGATCGAGAACGATGGCCTCGCCCTCGATTACGTAGGAAGAGGGTGGGAGGGGAGTCGGTGAATCATGAGGGCCTCCGCGCTCCGTCACAATCAACGAGCGCGGATCCGCGACGGCATACGCCACATGGCCCGTATCCGTCAGAGGGAAACGCCGCGTGGGCTGATCCGCAACAAACTGCGACCGGACGTTTCCCGCAACGCCGACTGCCTTCGGCGCGGCCAGTCTTAAGGCGTACGGGCCCTTCGCCACATCGTGCTGCCAGCCAAGCCAGGCGAGCGTGTAGCCCTGCCGAAGCAGGCTCTCATTGCCGAAATCGGCGGGTTTGCGCGGATCCATTGCCGACGTGCCGTGCGAAAACATGTTGAGCATGCCCTTGCCGCCGCGGTTGCTCACTTCAAAAAGAAGAGTGCGGTTGCCTCCATTCTTCGGTTTGAGGATGAAGAAGTTGGCGGAGAATTCAACCAGACCATCGGAGTTCCTGGCGGCGCGGGCGATGTTCGTGATTTCACGGTTGAGGCGGTGCGAGGGATCGAGACGGAAATGAGCGACTCCGGCGATGCGCTGGTAGGGAGTTTCGCTCGCCGCGCCGGAGCTTTCCTGGATCTCCAAACGAACCATGGAGCGAGCATCGGGTTCCTTTACCCGCAGAATGCGGTGGTTGTAGCTGTCGGAGATGTACAAGTCTCCAGTTCGCGCCACATAAACCCCATGCGGCCGGTTGAGTTCGGTGCGCAGAGGATCGTCGGGATCGATGGCGGCGCCGCGTGTCCCAGTGCCGGCGATGATGCTGGTGACTCCGCTTTTCGGATCGTAGCGGCGGATGAGATGGTTTTCCGCATCGGCGATGACGACGCGATCCTCGCGGTCGATACAGAGATGCTTCGGTCCCTTCATAACGGGCGTTACAGAGCCGGGAGTGACGACGGTGCGGATGGTTCCGTTGGGCTCAATCACACGAAGGGCATTGCCGTTCCGTTCGAGCACGTAGACACGATGACGGGAGTCTACGGCCACGGCACGCGGGTCGGCCAACGCACCGTCTTTGGCAGGCGCGCCGTCGGCAGGTACACCGGATTGTCCGTTGCCCGCTACTGTGGTCACGATGCCGGCGCGCAAATCCACCTTGCGGATGCGTTTGTTTCCCAGATCGGCAATGTAAAGGGCTCGATCGTCGGGAGACAGCGCTATGCCGAAAGTTCCGTTGAACGTAGCCTTCACGGCGGGGCCGCCGTCGCCGGAGAATCCTGCTTGGCCCGTCCCGGCAATGGTGTCGATGATTCCCTTCCTGAGATGGATGCGGCGGACAGTGTGGTTGCGTGTATCGGCGACATACAGAAACGAGTTGTCCCGTGAGATGGCGATGCCGTGCGGATCGAACATGCGAGCATCCGCCGCCGGACCGCTGTCGCCCGAGTTGCCGGCTTCGCCCGTGCCGGCGAACCGGCTGACTTGGCCTCTGCCTCTGCTGGCGCGCAGAATCACTTCGCCCTTGTGCTCCACGACGTACATGTTGGCTGCGCGATCGAAAGCGACGCCGAACGGCTCCTTCATCGGCTGTTGTTGCGGGCCGAGAATCAGTTCGACGCGCGAGGCGTGCAGTGAGAGCGCGGCAAAGAGGAGTGCGAACCTGCCCAGCATGGGGGATAGAATATCATTCCATGAAACTGGCGAAGTACTGGGCTCGCGGACCCGCTCCTTTCCATTGCCGCGGATGGTCGGATGAGAGCGAAGCGGGAGCCCGCAAGAAAGCGGAGGAAATCGGCCGCATTGTTTCGCAGCGTATTGACAGCGGAAGACCGCGGGAGGGTTATCTCTACGGGGACCGCCCGTTGCCGGAACCCGTGCTGGAACGTTTGCCAGGCGGCCTTATTACTCGCAATGCCTATGGCGCCGCGGTTCTGAATTGCGAGTGGCTGCTGTTCTTGGATGTGGACCGCGAAGAAGCAACCGCAACTCCCGCGGCGCTGGATCTCCTTTCGGGTCTGCGCTCCTTGTTCGGCAAACCCGCTCCGGCGCCGTCGCGGCAGTCGCCTGTCGAGGCGTCGATGGAAGCCGTGGCCTCCAGGCATGGACTTAGCCTGCGCATCTATCGCACGGCCGCGGGCTATCGCGGTGTCGTCACAAACCTTCGTTTCCACGCCGCCAGCGAAGAAACCCGAAAGATCCTTCACGAGTTTGCCTGCGATCCGCTTTATGTGAGGCTTTGCCGCGCCCAGGAGTCGTTTCGCGCACGGCTGACCCCCAAGCCGTGGCGATGCGGATTGGAGCCTCCGCCGGCCAGTTATCCTTACGCCGATGATCAGGCCGAGGCAGGCTTCCGGGCGTGGCTGCGGGATTATCAGGACAACAGCAGAGCCAATGCAGTATGCCGGTTTGTACGCTCCGTCGGCGCCGCAGCGATGGACGCAGAGACAGCGCGTCTCATAGAACGCCACGATCACGAGACAAAAGCCCATTCGCAATTACCGCTGGCTTGAGGGGAAGAGGCTTTCCGGTTGAGCTAGAGTGGTGAATATGGATGGCTGCCGTTGTCTGGAATCGAAAGTTGTCTCGTGGGGGACAAGTCCGCTTCGATGGCTCACAGGGGCCGCCCTCTGAGCCAGGCACGCAATTCCAGCAGCCGCCGGCGATTTCTCTCCGCCGCGTTGATCGGCCTGCCCGCAAAAGCCGAGCGCAAGGTCGCAGGCCGCATTGTCGACGATTCGCACCTGTTCGGACACCGGCTGCGGGACAGGCAAAAGTTCGCCGCGCCCAAACGGGAAGCAAAGGTCCCGGTGGTGATCGCCGGCGGAGGCATGGCCGGGCTGAGCGCCGGTTGGCGGCTCCTGAAACGCGGGTTCCGTGATTTTGTGATCCTGGAAATGGAGACGGAACCCGGGGGCAATTCACGTTGGGGAAAGAACGAGATCTCAGAGTATCCATGGGCCGCGCACTACTTGCCCATCCCAAACCGTAATGCCTCGCTGGTTCGAGAATTGTGCCGGGAGATGGGGCTCTTGCAGGAAGACGGCCACTTCGCCGAACGGCACCTCTGCCATTCTCCGCAGGAGCGGCTGTTCATCCACGGGCGATGGCAGGATGGCATTGAACCCGAATCAGGCGTCGGCAAGGAAACGCGGGAGCAATACCGGCGCTTCGAGGAACTGATCCGCGAGGCCGCCGCAACCGGCCAGTTCACAGTGCCGATGGAGGATGGTCTAAAGCCGTCGGCGCTGGACAGCGTCAGCATGGACCAGTGGCTTCGGCAGAATCGCCTGGACTCACCGTTTCTGCGATGGTACGTCAACTACGCCACGCGCGACGATTACGGGCTGCTCGCCGGGCAGACCTCCGCCTGGGCCGGTATCCATTATTTCGCCGCGCGCGAGCATGAGGACCGTGGTCCTCTCGTCTGGCCGGAGGGAAACGGATTCATCGTCAAACACCTGTTGAAACAACTGCGCCCGTACATTCGACCGTCCTCCATGGTCTTTCGCATCGAGGACGGCCGCACCATCCGAGTGCTCACGGAACAGGCTGATTATCGGGCCCAGTGTGTGATCTGGGCGGCGCCTACGTTTCTGCTGCCCTATGTTTTCGAGGGCGCCCCCGACACCGGCGGGCTGACCTATTCGCCGTGGTGGACGGCGAATCTCACGCTGCAGCGGCTGCCCAAAGAACAGTACACGCAGCCGGCGTGGGACAACGTGATCTACGACTCCCCGTCCCTGGGCTATGTGGTAGCCACTCACCAGAGCCTGAGAACACACATCGACAAGAGCGTCTGGACGTACTATTTCGCGATGGCTGAAGGATCGCCGGAGCAAAACCGCAAACTTCTGCTGGAACGGGATTGGGCGTATTATCGCGATTTCGTTTTGCGCGATCTGGAGCGTGCGCATCCGGATATTCGGGAATGCGTCTCGCACATCGACGTCATGAGGATTGGACACGCAATGGCGCGCCCCACGCCCGGCCGGATTCTCGGGGAGGCCCGGCGCAGACTCGCCGATTGGGGCGCGGGCATCGTGCCGGCGAACTCCGATCTGAGCGGCCTGTCAATCTTCGAGGAAGCGCAATACCGCGGTGTGCGCGCCGCGGACCGGGCGCTGCGCCGGCTGGGAAAAGGCTAGCTGGCGCACTCGCCGCGGCCGAGTTGCAGCGAATAGGCCATGTCGTCTCCCCAATCCTGGTAGATTTCAGGGAATAATTCGGCAGGCTTTGCCAAATCGCCTGTCAGATTTTTGAAAAAGGGAATCTGGAAACGCATCACATACTGCCGGAAAGTTTCCCCATCCTGACGATTGGCGGCGTAGTGGTCCAGCACGCGACGGGCGGCTTCAGGGGCGAGCCTCGCCGGAACGCTCTGCACCGCCAGACCGAAGCGCAGCAGGCCCGATTCATCGTAGCCTCCGCCGAGCAGCATCTGGTAGTACGGCACTTCCTTCCCGCCGATTTTCCGGGCGTTGCCGTAAAAGCCGACATCGCCGAGCCAGTGCTGGCCGCAGGAATTCGGGCAGCCGCTCGAACGGATGCGCAACTTCCGCACATGCTTGTCGGGATGGCTCTTCACCGCCGCGTACAGCGCCGCGCCCAGATTCATTGTCTTCGTCAGCGCCAGATTGCAGGAATAGGCGCCCGGGCAGGTAACGATGTCTTCCAATTCATCGGCCCCCGGGGCGTGCATTCCGATCAGCTTCAATGCAGCGTACACGCGCCGCAGGTTGGCAACGGGAATAAAGCCGAGAACGATGTTCTGTTCAATGGTGAAGCGCAGAGTGCCGTCGCCGGCGTCCGCGGCAATCTTCGCGATACCCCGCATTTGATCGCCCGTCAGATTGCCTTGCGGGACCATAACGGTGACTGCGGCGTAGCCGGGCTGCACCTGTTCCTTCGCATTGCTCTCCAGCCAGCGGTCGAATTCGGCGTCCCGCTGCTGGCCATCGATCACCGGCAGCAGGTCTCCGTTGCCGAGCGGCGGTGGAGTGCTCACGAAACCGCCGAATCCTTCGGGCACTTCGGTGGGAACGGGAACTCCGCCGTTGGCGAGAATGTCCTGGTATTCGGCTTCAATCGTCTCTTTCACCCAGTCCCAACCGCGATCTTTGATCACGAACTTCAGGCGGGCCGTGTTCTTGTTTTGCCGGTTGCCATGCTTGTTGAAGAGGCGGATTACGGCCTCCAGACGCGGCACCAACTGTTCCACAGGCAGAAACTCATCGAGCAGGTGCGCCTCGCGCGGCAACGGCCCCAGACCTCCGCCCACGTACAGCCGAAATCCTTTCTTCACTTCGCCGTTTTCTTCCCGAGTCACCGCTACCAGGCCCGCATCGTGCATGCCTGCCAGCATCGGATCGGAGGCGTAGCCGCTGAAAGAAATCTTGAATTTGCGCGGCAAACTGTCGGTCAGCTCCTTGTGCAGAAACGCGAATGCCGCCTGCCGTGCGTAGGGACGCACGTCGAACGCTTCGCCGGGCAACAAGCCGGCCAGCGAATCGGCCGTCACGTTGCGCACCGTGTTGTAGCAGGCTTCGCGTGTGGTGAGACGCGCGTCAGCCAGCATGTGCAACAGATCGGGCACCTGACGCAACGGCACAAAGTGATACTGCATGTTCTGGCGCGTGGTGAGGTGCCCCTTGCCGCCACCGAAGGCGTCGGCTACGCGAGCCAGTTGCACCATCTGCGCCGACGTCAAAGTGCCGCCCGGCACTTTCGTGCGGATCATTTGCACGCCAGGTTGGCGTTGGCTGTAGATCCCGCGGCGCAGGCGCTGTGCGCGGAACTGATCATCGTTGATCTCGCCCGCGAGATAGCGTTCGATATGTTGGCGAAACACCTCGATGTCGGAGCGGACAGTCTTGTCGTACTCGGCTTCGGTGGGCGTGTTGGCGGAATAGACGGGCGCTTCGGTAATCTCCATATTCCCTATAGAGATTAGCATGTTTGGTTCTGGCATACAAGTAGTCTTTTGTATAGTTATCACAGTCCGCTGGGTACCGGCTTGACCTTGCCGCGCCAAGCGCCGTTCTCCCGAGAGGCGATGACCAACGCGGCTTCCCCGCCCCGAGCGGCTACGACGACGCTGCCCTGTTCCGACCAGACCGCACTCCCTCCCGCGGAGACCTCGCCACCGGTAGATCCGCAGTAGTTGGCAAGCAATACCGCCATGCGATGTTGGCGGGCATACTCCGCCAGTGAGGCGGACTTCCGGGCATAGGCGCGCTCCTCGATCATCGCACCCACGGCGTAGAGAGCCACACCTCGTTGCGCCGCGCCGGCGGCGTGCAACGGCTCAGAGGCATCGGCGCAGATGGCAAGCGCCGCGGAAGCATCGGGCAGACGGATATCGGCGCCGCCCGGCCCTGGCGCAAACACGCCTTGCTCGCTCGCGTGTACGTAGACCTTGCGATAGGTGGCCACATTCCCGTCCGGTTGCAGGATAATTGCGCCGATGTGCAACGCGGGGCCGGGGGCGTGAAGCGGAGCGCCAACGACAATCGACATCGCCGATTCCGCAGCGAGTTGACGCAAGTCATGGAGCAGCCCGCTGTCTGGACGGACGGCGTGGGTGCGGGCCAAGCCGAGTTCGTATCCTGTCAGCGACAGTTCGGGAAACACGACCATTTGGGCTCGGCAACCGGCGGCCATCCGGGCGAATTGCAAATGGAGCGCGGCGTTGTAGGTGAGGTCTCCAGCCCGGGCCGGGATTTGCGCGGCGGCAATGATCATTGCTGTTCCAGCATAGCGAGGCGGAACAGAATCCGCGCCGGACACGGCATCGGGCGCCACGGCGGGGCGCTTCACTCCTGCAGTCGATGGATCTTGCCGGCGGCAAGGGCGTTGAGTTTCGTGTGCCCGCCGCCGGGCCAGTAGATCTCAGCCGCCTGCACCGCATCGTTGGAGCCAAGGCCAAAGCGCACCAGCGTCTCGCTGGAGGAGGCGTAGCCCACCGAGGTAGTGACATGGTTCCACTGCTCGCCGGCGGCAGTGACAATACGGACGCGCGCTCCGATGGCGTCACGGTTGCCCTTCGAACCTTGCAGTTGGAAGGCGATCCAATTCCGGCCTGCTCCCATCGTGTTGCGCAGCAAGAGGGGCGCTTCTCCGAGACGCGTCACAACGATATCGACGCGACCATCGCCGTCGAAGTCGGCAAAGGCAGCGCCGCGATGCCAGGCCGGAGCTGCAATTTCACGAGGTTGGAATGTACCGCCGGTCTGCGCAAGCAGGAGCAGATTCGGCTGCTTCGACTTACGGCTGGAATGCAGCTCGGTATTGGTCTGCACATCGCCGCACGCTGCGAAAATATCTTTCCGGCCATCGTTGTCGAAATCGTAAATGCCCGTGCCCCATCCGCTGTAGGGCAAAGTGGCGCGGCCGATCTGCGAGGCATAGGTGGCATCGGAGAATGAGGCGCCGTCGCGATTCCGATAAAGAGGAAAGGTTTCATTGGAAAGCGCGGTGACAAACAGGTCTGGCAGCGGGCCGGCCATGGCTCGGAAGTCGACCCCCATCGATGAAAGCGCGCGGCCATCGTCATTCATGGCGACACCGGCGAGGAAACCGGTCTCCTCAAAGCGTCCAGCCCCAAGGTTGCGGAACAGAAAGTTCGGAGTGGTGTCGTTGGTCACCAGCAGATCCATCCGGCCGCTGCCGCGGGTATCGGCGAAGGCGACCCCCATTCCCTTGCCGCTGTGCGTGCCGATGCCGGAGGCGCGGGACACATCGGCAAATGTACCATCGCCATTGTTGCGGAACAGCAGGTTTGGCAACGGTTCATAGAATTTCGGATGGCAGTAGCTGCGGTAGCCAGCCTTTGCATCGCCGCAGAAGGGCTCCTTGGCAGGGTCCCACTTCACGTAATTCACAACGAACAGATCCAGATGGCCGTCGTTGTCGGCATCGAACCAACCGGCGGCGACAGCCCACTGGCCGCGATTGCCGACACCAGCCTTCGCGGTCACGTCCTCAAAGGTCCCATCTCCGCGATTGCGATACAGCAGGTTGCGATTGACGCCGGCAACAAACAGGTCGGCGAAACCATCGTTGTCATAGTCGGCGGTGGCTGCGCCCATGCTATACCCTTCGCCGCAGAGCCCGGCGCGCTGGGTGACATCCTCGAAGCGCCAGTTTCCCAGATTGCGGTAGAGCCGGTTGCAATCCTCGGGGGCTCGTTTGACCAGCGAGGGTTGCGGCGCTCCGTTGGTGAAGAACAAGTCGGTCTTCCCGTCGTTATCGTAATCGAAGGCAGCCACGCCGCCGGGCATGGTTTCAATCTGGTGCTTTTCGGCAGTGGCGTGATGCCGCAACGTGACTGAAATTCCAGAGGATCCGGAACGATCCTCGAACGGCGCCTGAGCGTAGGCCATCGCTGCCGCCAGGAAAACGCCTCCTGTGATCCACCTTCTGCCCGCCATATCCTCATGTTATGTTGGCAAAGAAGTGGTTGCCCTGTACCTTTACGGATTCGCTGTTGCCGCCACGCTCTATGAGCAGGCCGTGACGCTCATCGAAAAGGGGAATCCCGCAGCCGCCATTCCACTGTTGGAACAAGCCTCGCGGCAACAGCCCAAAGACGCGCGGGTGTGGAAAGCTCTGGGCGTGGCGCATGCCTCGATGAACGACTACAACGCGGCCGAGCCGGCTTTCGCCAACGCCTGCCGCATTGCGCCAAAGTTGCCGGATGCGTGCTACTACCACGGCCGCGCGTTGTACGCCTTGAACCGGTTTCCGGATTCCTTGACTGCGCTGGCGAAAGCCCCGGCGGAAGAATGCAGCGTACAACTGGCGAAGGGTCAGGCACACGAAGGTAATGGCAACGCAAAGCATGCAGAAGCGTTGTACGGACAAGCCATGCGCGAATGCGGCCAGCGGTTGCCGGAGGTCAGCGCCGCGCTGGGACTATTCCTGATTCGCGAAGGTCGCCAGCACGAGGCGGAGCCCGTTTTGCGCCACGCGGTGGAACGCTTTCCAAACCACGCGGGAGCGCGTATCCATCTGGGAAGGCTGCTGGTGGAGAAGAATCTGGCGGCGCAGGCTTTGCCGCACTTGGAAGCGGCTGTGCGTCTGGCTTCGCGCTCGGCACAAGCGCATTTGCTCTTGGCCAAAGCATACACGCGTCTGGGGAGAACGTCCGACGCGAAGCCCCACTTCGAGGCCGCTGCCCAGTTAGAAACCGATTCGCAGGGCCGCTAAGGCAGTACGGCCACCAACTGCCAGACTGCGTTCACCACGTCCTCTGGACGTTCGCCGGCAATGTCGTGTCCGGCGCCGGCGGCTACGATTTGCCGCCCTTGACGGGACTGACGCGTCAGCCTCATCTGCAAATCCCTCCAGGTCCTTTGGAATGCGCGTTGGTCCGCTTCGGAGAGCGCCGTTCGAAGCGCCGCGTCCACGGGGTTGCCGGCGGTGAGCACAATTAAGGGCTTGTCCCCGAGCGAACCCGAGGCGCGCGCCTCCTCAGCACTTACTTCGATGCTCTCCAGTTCGCTCGCGCGTGCCTGCAGGTACTTCACCTGCAGCAGCACGCCCGGCGCCCGATAGCCTTCCATCCTGAGTTTCAGGCGCATCATCCCCAGGCCGACAGTGATCGGCGCCCAGAAGGCCAGCCGCTGGTTTCTCTGCCGCATGGCGGCGAGCAATTGCCGCCACCCCTCGGGCAGCAGGCGATACTGATCTTCCTGCACCGAATCGATGAGAACCAGCCCCGCCACTTCGTCGGGGTGCCGCCCATGAAAGATGCGCACCAGGAAGCCCCCAAAGGAGTGGCCTACCAGCACGAAGGGAGGCTTTTCGCCGGCTTGACCGAGAGCGGCACGCAACTCCGCCACCATGCGCCCGCCGGTCCTGGGCTCCGGGGCAGGGTCGCTGTACCCATAGCCGGCACGATCGTAGGAACAGACGCGCGCGAACGCGGAGATCTCAGGCTGCACCTTGCTCCAGGCATCAAGGGAATCTCCCCATCCCGATTCGAGAACAACCGTGGGAGCGCCTTGTCCCGTGCAATGCAAGTTCAGGCGAACGCCGCCGCTGACGGAAACCAGTCGTCGCGGACGCGGGGATCGGCCCATTTCGGTACGGAAAGAGATCGCGTGGTAGCATGCGCCGGCGAACGCGGTCATCAGGGGCGCCAACAGAACGCCGATGACCAGCCTGCGCCGCAACATCTATTCGTCACCGCTTGAGAAACGAGGCATTTGACGCCGGTATCCACCGGTCTTGTATGCGCCGTAAAGAATGCCCACCACCATCCAAGTCCATCCGGCCATCTGGGCGTTGCGGCTGAGACTGATCCAAAGATAGAAGCAGATCAGCAGGCCTCCCAACCCGGGCAGAAGCTGCAACCAGTGCTTCTCGCCGGCGCGCACCCAATAGCGCAGTACCGAGCTCAGATTCACTCCCATGAAACCGATCAAAGCGCCGAAGTTGAGCAACTCCGCCCCGAGTTGGTAGTTCATTAGCAAGCCGCCCACAGCACAGACCACACCGATCAGAATCACATTGCGTGCGGGTACGCGGGTCACCGGATGCAATTGGCCGAACACTGCCTTGGGCAGCGTGTTGTCCCGCCCCATACCGTAGAGCAAGCGGGCGCCGGCGAGTTGCGCTCCGCTACCCGATCCGATCGTCGCCACCACCAGCGTCCACGTAATGACATAGAAGAGCGCCTCTCCGCCTGCGCGACGCGCCACATGCATATATGCGGTGTCGTTATTCGGAAACGGTTCGGCGCCGGGCCATACCAGTTGCGCCACGTACACTTCCACAGCCGAGAGTGCTCCGATGATCAGGCACACATAGACCGTCGCCAGCAGAATATTTCGCCTCGGGTTCTGCACCTCCTCGGATAATGTGGAGATGGCATCGAACCCGATGTAAGTCAACACTGCGACCGAGGTCGCCGTGGAGATGGAACCCCACGAGAATGTCGCCGGATCGTAGAATGGCCGCGACCAACTCGTTTCCGGCTGCCCGAGGACATAGCGCACAGAAGCGGCTATCATCCACAGAATCACCAAGCCCATCGCCACCGACAGGACTTG
>JAEUQG010000515.1 GCA_016789755.1 Bryobacterales bacterium | reverse complement strand
GCGTGCCGGCTCTCGTCCCCGTCGCCATCAGGAGGTTCCGGAATCGGTGCAGCCCATTTCGCCGGCCGCTTCTTCAGCCACCTCTTGGAACGGTCGGCGATGTCCGTCAAGGTCTTCCGGGTCACCCGCTTCCCTTCGTAGGCGTTAAAGAAGCCCAGCACGCGGTCGCGTTTGTTCGAATGGTTGGATCAGGCCGTTGAGTAACAGCCGGTCAAAACAACGGTATCCGAACTGAAAGCTATTCTTGTGGTGCTCAACAAAGGCGTTCATGGCACGCTCCTGCCTGTGAGATACCGGCAGCATAACGCTCTGAACGCCTTTCTACTCGATATGCCTATCTCGAAACCAGCGCGGACGTTTCAGGATCTGCTGGTATGGCGGAAGGCTCACGAGTTTGTGCTGGAAGTTTACGCTCTCACTTGCAGCGTTTCCCAAACAGGAGACCTGCGGCCTCTCGTTGCAGATGCGTCGCGCGGCCGTGTCTATTCCGGCAAACATCGCCGAGGGATTCCGTCGTCGTGGCAAGACGGATAAGGCTCGGTTTCTGAATATAGCCGCAGGGTCCGTCGTATCAAGGCGAAGCCTTGGCTAGTTAGCGGCCTGCGCGCCGCCGCCGTGCGGCCACGATTGCCGTGATTCCCAAGCCCGCCAGGGCAAGGCTCGCCGGTTCCGGTACAACCGATACGCTCGAAATCTCGATGTTGTCGATGAAGTTCGTCGGTGTATTGGAAGCAAGATACGGGCGTGTGAACTGGAAGTCGAATTGGTAAACTCCCCCTACCGGCACATTGAAGGTCTCGCTGAATGACACTCGTTCGGTGTCATCCTCAACGATGAAGCCGAAGTCGAATGCGGTGCCCACTGGGGAACCGTTCACCAACAATTGAAACAGCCCTCCGGCGAAATTGTCGGCTGTTCCGCCGAGACTGGCGATGTCTCCAGTGATGGTGTAAGTCCCCGGGAGGAGATTCAGAGACTGGCGGATACCGGCGCCGGCCGGGTTTCCTGCAGAAAAGACGGATTGCCCTACCCGCAACCGTGCGGCGAGGCTTGCTCCCGATCCCGTGGTATCGAACGACGTGACGCCGCCCAAAGTATTCACCCCGTTGGCCGTCAGATATTGCGACCAGCCGGTCAGGTCTCCGGTCGAGAAGTCTCCGTTGACAAAGCCCGCCATGGCGGATGCACTGAGAGAAAGCAGCAATGCGAGAATTTTCATTGCCGAAGCCTAACACACACTCCCTCGAGAAATACATGGTACAAAAGGACTACAAAGGACTACAGTACCATTCGCCCTTCTGCACACTAACGCCGCGCACAGCCCGCCATTCGCCTTTTCACCGCATCGCCGAATCCAGTATCATCACAATCTATGAAGACTCTTCTACTCACCACGATTGTGCTTGGACTCGCCCTTCCCTCCTTCGCCGAAACCGCCGATGAAGCCGCCGTCCGCGCCGCGCACGAAGCGTTTCTCAAAGCCGCGCGCGAAGGCGACGGCGCCGGCCTCGGCAAGGTTCTCGCCGACGGCCTGCAGTACAGCCATTCCAACACCAAGCTCGAAAACAAGCAGGAAGCCATCGCCGCTCTGGTGAAGACCAAGGGCAACTTCATCGTCCACGAGCAAAAGATCCACGTCTACGGCAAAGCCGCCACCATCCGCGCCAGGATCACAGCCAAGAACCCCGCCGGCGACATCAACCTCACCATGCTGCAAGTGTGGATTAAGAACGGCAATCAGTGGCAGATGGTGGAACGCCACACCACGCGCCTCCCCGCCCAGTAATTCACCCGCGGCGAGATTCCACCCATGAAGAAAGTACTCGGGCATCTGACCTGGGCTGCCATCGCCATCCTCGGCGCGTACAGTTTGGCCGGCATCGCCATGAACCGCGGCGAAACCGTGAACAGCATGTGGCTCGTGCTGGCCTCGGTCTGCGTCTACCTCATCGGCTTCCGCTTCTACGCCAAGTTCATCGCCGCCAAGGTGATGATGCTGGACAACACGCGCGCCACCCCCGCCGAGCGCCTCCGCAACGGCCACGATTTTGAGCCGACCAACAAATGGATCCTCTTCGGCCATCATTTCGCCGCCATCGCCGGGCCGGGCCCCCTGGTCGGTCCCACGCTCGCCGCGCAGTTCGGGTTTCTCCCGGGTACCCTCTGGATCATCGTCGGCGCCGTGCTCGGAGGCGCCGTACAGGATTTTGTGATCTTATTCTCCTCCATGCGCCGCGACGGTAAATCCCTCGGACAAATGGCGCGCGAAGAGATCGGGCGGCTCGGTGGCGTGACCGCCCTCCTCACGGTGCTCCTCATCATGATCATCCTGCTCGCCGTGGTGGCCCTCGTTGTCGTGAACGCACTCAAAGGCAGTCCCTGGGGAACGTTCACCATCGCCGCCACCATGCCCATCGCCGTCTTCATGGGCTTGTACCTCCGCTACTGGCGCCCCGGCAAAGTCCTCGAAGTTTCCCTCATCGGCTTCGTGCTCGTCATGGCCAGCATCTTCGCCGGCGAGGCCGTCGCACATTCCCCCGTCCTCGCCCCCTGGTTCACCATGAGCGGTATTGCCCTCGCCGTCGCGGTCATCATCTACGGATTCTTCGCCAGCGCTCTCCCCGTGTGGCTCCTGCTCGCCCCGCGCGATTACCTCAGCACCTTCGTCAAACTGGGCGTCGTGCTGCTGTTGGGCGTGGGTATCCTGTTTGTCCGCCCCAACCTCGAATTGCCTGCCTTCACCCGCTTCACCGACGGCAACGGGCCCATCTTCGCCGGCAAAATCTTCCCGTTCTGCTTCATCACCATCGCCTGCGGAGCCATCAGCGGATTCCATTCCCTCATCTCCTCCGGCACATCGCCCAAGATGGTGGCCCGCGAGTGGCACGTCTGGCCCGTGGGCTATGGATCGATGCTGCTCGAAAGCTTCGTCGCCATCATGGCCATCATTTCCGCCAGCGTCCTGCAGCCCGGCGTCTTCTTCGCCGTCAACTCCCCGGCGGGAATCGTCGGCACGACCCCCGAAGCCGCCGCGGCCACCATCACCAGTTGGGGCTTCCCCGTGACGGCCGCCGAGATGGCATCGCTTGCTTCCGATGTCGGCGAAGAGAGCCTCTTCTATCGCACCGGCGGCGCTCCTTCCCTCGCCCTCGGCATGGCCCACATCTTCGCCTCCAGCGGCGGCGGCAAAGCGCTGCTCAGCTTCTGGTACCACTTCGCCATCATGTTCGAAGCCCTCTTCATCCTCACCGTGATCGACGCCGGCACCCGCGTCGGCCGCTTCATGCTGCAGGATCTGTTGGGCAATGTCCACAAGAAACTCGGCGAGACCAGTTGGATGCCCGGCGTCATCGGATCGAGCGCCGTCATTGTCCTCGCCTGGGGATACTTCCTCATTCAAGGCGTGCGCGACCCGCTCGGCGGCATCAATTCCCTCTGGCCGCTGTTCGGCATTGCCAATCAATTGCTCGCCGCGATCGCCCTTTGCGTCGCCACCACCATCCTCATCAAGATGCACGGCGCGAAGTATATGTGGATCACCTGCACCCCCCTGGCGTGGCTGGTTGTGGTCTGCTACACCGCCGCGTGGCAGAAGATCTTCTCTCCCATTCCCCGCATCGGATTCCTCGCCCAGGCCGATCAGTTGCAGGCCTTGCTCGACTCCGGCAAAGTGACCGCGGCGAAACTGGCCGAAACACAGACGGTGATCTTCAACAACCGCCTCGATGCCGTGGTCTGCGGATTGTTCCTCGTGCTGGTCACCACCATTCTCGTCGATTCGCTCATTCTCTGGGCCGGCATCCTCCGCGGCACTCGGGAAGCGAAAGTCAGCGAGGCCCCGTTCGTGCTCTCGCAACTGCGCGCGGAGGAAGTATGAGAAAGTTCTGGAGCCTGGTAGTCGGCTTGTTGAAGGAACTCGCCGATGAAAACGCCTACGAACGGCACCTCGCCGCCCACGGGCGCACCCATTCCCCCGAAGAATGGCGGCGCTTCAGCGAGCACCGCCTGCAGGCCAAGTACACACGCGCCAAGTGTTGCTGAACTACTTCACCTCGATGGCGCCGGTGAAATATCCCGCCCAGCGAACTCTTCACGGTGATGCGCGTGAGATTCGCCGGCGCGAACATCGTGCCCCCATATTTGCCGCCTCCCGAATTGGCAAGCGTGCCCAGCAGCGCCCCCGTGTTGGGATTGTAGAGCCAAGTGTTGCTGAGCTACTTCACCTCGATGGCGCCGGTGAATATCCCGCCCAGCGAACTCTTCACAGTGATGCGCGTGAGATTCGCCGGCGCGAACATCGTGCCCCCATATTTGCCGCCTCCCGAATTGGCAAGCGTGCCCAGCAGTGCCCCCGTGTTGGGATTGTAGACCGACAGCGTAGCGACGGCGCTGGTGCTGGTCGCCTCTACCTTGAGCTGCGCGTTCTTCACCGTCAGAATCGCCTTGGAAATGGCGACGCTGTCCGCCGGCCGCAGCACGGTCAGCGATGCCGAACGCGAGATGCCGCCCATCGACGCCGTGATTGCCACCGGCGTATCGGCGGCGACGGCACTGAGCGTGATCGGGAAGTTGACTGAAACCGCGCCCGCGGGCACCGTCGCCGTAGCCGGTACTGCGGCCAGCGCCGGATTCCCGCTCACCAGCGACACAGTGGCCGTCGAGTCGGCGGGTCCGCTTAGCGTCACTGTGCCGGCGGCAGTTTGTCCGCCATACTGCTGCCCAGGTTCAATGGTGAGCGCCGTCAGCGTGTATGGCGCCACCAGATCCACCCGCGCCGTCTGCGTCACACCTTGCCACGACGCCGTAATATCCGCGCTCGACGCCGCCGCCACCGCCACCGTGGTGATGGCGAAACTGGCCGATTGTGCACCGGCGGGAATGGTGACAAACGCTCCTGCCGGGAATGACACCAGCGAACTGCTGCCATTCGACAACGCGATCACTGCCCCACCTGCAGGCGCCACTCCGCCCAGCCTCACGGTCGCCGTCGGATTCGCCGCGCCGCCGATAACCGATGGAGTCTCCACAAGCAGTTGAGCGAGCAGCGGCGGATTCCCGTGCGTGTTGCGGAACAGCCGGAATTCGTTAGCGAAGCTGAACACCAGATCCTTCGACCCGTTGCCGTCCATATCCGCCGCAATCAGAACTCCGTTCGGCGTCGAGGGCGCATCGCTCAGCAGGTCGCCGCCGAGCGTCAGCGCCCCGCTGCCCGCAAAAACCCGAACCTTGCCCGTCGAACTGATCCACGTGGCGATGTCCATGCGCCCGTCTGCATTGTAGTCCGCGGCCGCAATCCCCGACATCGGCACTCCAGTGACGTAGTTGGAATACGGTTGGAATTGCCCGTTACCCACGCCGCGTGCGATCGAGATCGCGTGATTGCTTCCATCCTGCCGCGGTTGCGCGGTCATATACGCAAGGTCGGGGAAGCCATCGTTGTTGAAGTCGGCCACAGTCGAAAGCGCCGGAATGTTCACCGTGGACACCGGAGCCCGAAAAGTCCCATCGCCGTTCCCCAGGTAGGTCACTCCGCCGGTTCCAACCGGCCCCGCCAAGTCAACGTTGCCGTCGTTGTTGAAGTCCCCTGTGATGACATAAAAGGTGGAAAGCTGCGGCAGCAGCGTGGCCGGCAGAAACCCTCCGTCCCCTGTGCCCAGAGCCACCGCGAACCCGCTGGGCAGTGCGGCGGCGAGATCGGCCTTGCCATCGCGGTTGAAATCCCCCGTCGCGATGAAGTTCGGAATGCCCGGGAACGCCGCGGCCCGCCCCGTGAAGCCGCCTGCCGTGTCCGCCAGCATCACCATGGCCCCCGCCGGCGTCGTCAGCACCAGATCGGTGCGGCCGTCCAAGTTGAAATCCGCGGCTTGCATCCCTTGCACAAAACTGCCCGTCACACGCAAACGCGCCGCATCGTAGCCTCCGCCCGCACGCGCCAACGAATAGTAGAAACCGCTGCCCGTCGCCAGCGGATCGGGAGCCGCAAGGTCCATCCTCCCATCTCCGTTAAAGTCACCGGCAGTGTTCCAGTAAATAGTGACGCCGAAGCCACTCAGGTGGCTCAACGGCGGCAGGAAATGGGGGACAGACTGGGCTCCCAGAATGGAGGCAACTCCCAGCGCCAGCAAGAAACGAAGACTCATGCGCACTAGGACAACCGCAGCCAGTGTGCCGGAACAGAAATCTTCTCCCGCCCCACCTCACGGCTGCGGTTCTAAGACCCTATACACCCGATCGACGCCCGCAACAGAAATCGCCTGTTTTGTTTTCGACGGCCACATCACCTCGATCGAATCGAGCTGCGTCACCGCCCCCAGGCCGATATGCGCACGATAAGGATTCGAGGCCCCGAAGCCTTCGCTGCCTTTGATCTCGCGGTGAAACGTCTGCCCCCCGGCTTTCACCGTAATCGCCGCCCCCACCGCATTGCGGTTCGATCGCACCCCCGTCAGGTCGAACGCCAGCCAGTGATTCCCGTTGCGCGTGCGGCTCCGGTACAGCGCATTGCGCGCATGATCGCCAGGATAATGGCCGCCAAGTTGAGCGTAAATCTCCAGCCGCCCGTCGTTGTCCAGATCGATGAAACTTACCCCGTGCCCTTTGTTGCCCGGCCGCGCCACGCCGGCGATATTCGTCAGATCGGTGAATGTGCCGTCTCCGTTGTTGCGGAAGAATCGGTTCGGCTCCAGCCGGCTCAACTGCGGATCGCCCGTGCCGAAATAGAAATCCACGTAACCGTCGTTGTCGATATCGGCCACCCCCGCGCCCATCACCCCCATCGGGTAGTAAAGCCTGGATTCGAAAGTGACATCGGTGAACGTGCCGTTCCTGTTGTTGCGAAACAGACGCACCGTGTCCGGGTGCAGTGCCTGCGGTCGCCCCGGCGCGTAACCCGCCCGCAGCCCCTCCACCACTGCCTCCCACGGAGCCAGGCTCGTGGTGAGAATGTCCGGCCACCCGTCGTTGTTGTAATCCGTGAAGAAGCACACAAAGCCGTTATGCGCGGGCTGCACAACGCCCGCCGTGCGCGCAACCTCCGTGAATCGCCAATTCCCGTCGTTGCGATACAGACGGTTCGGCGATGTGTCCAGCCCGTTGATCAGAATGTCCAGGTCCCCATCGCGGTCGTAATCCCCCAGCGCGGCCCCGATCGCCCCCCATTGCGGCGGCTCCCGCATCCCCGCCTCTTCCGTGACGTCGCGGAACGTCCCGTTCCGGTTGTTGCGGTAGATCCGCGGCGTGGAGCCATCCCGCAACACTCCATTCGCCACCACGAAATCCAGAAAGCCATCGTTGTCCAAATCGCCCCACAGCGAAATGAATCCCGAGCCTCCATCGGCGGCCCCGCTTTGCTGCGAAACATCGACAAACCGCGCCTTGCCCGTGTTGCGATACAGACGGTTCGGCATCGGGCCGCTCCACCCGTTCAACGCCAGATAGAGATCGATGTTGCCGTCGTTATCGTAGTCGATCAGGTTCAGGCTGTAGCCCGACGGCGTTTTCTCCAAGCCCGCTTCGCGCGTGATCTCGCTGAACTTCGCCCCGTCATTACGGTACACCGCAAGAAACGTGCCGCTGCCGGCAAGAACCAGATCCTGATCGCCGTCGTTGTCCAGATCGGCCCACGAACACGTGCCATTCCCATCGAACCGGTCCAGCCCCAGCCGCGGCGCGATGTCTTCAAACACCAGCTTCGGCTGATTGGCCGGCAGCCCGGCAATCGGAAACCGCGACGACTCGGGAATCGGCGGCTTGTTGTTCGGGATGGCATCGATCGCTACATGTAACAGCCACCGGTCGATGGCGTTGTCTCGAATCTGGTGCGCCTGATAGAACTGGCGAGCCGCCTCCTCGAAGCGGTTCAGCCGGTAGAACGATGCGCCCAGTTCGCGATGCGCTTCCAGGCGCTGGTCTTCGTTTGCCGCCCGCTGAATCGAGAGTTGGAAGTAGGGCAGGGAATCGGCGAAATCGCCCCGCCGCGCAAGCGTCTTCGCATACAGGAACGTGGCCGCTGCTTCCTCCGGCGTATTTGGCAGCACCCCGTCCAGCAGCAGTTCCAGAATCTCGCGCGAGCGGTCCAGCCCCAGCAACGGATCGTGCGGCACGCGATGCCCGCTCTCGTGCGAAAACCGTACTTCCCCCGAAAGCCACTCCGTCAGATTGAGCAGGTACTCATTGGCATGCGGCTGCAGTTGAGCCACCCGCGCCGCCAGTTGAAAAGCCAGGTTCGGGTCGTAGAAAAGCAGTTCGGCGCGCGCGTGAATGACAGACTTAGCCCGCAACGCGGGGATATGGTCGGGATTGCGCCGCAACGCCCCGGCAAACGCCTCCATGGCAAGGCTCAGCGCAATGCGAGCCTTCGCGCGGTCCTGTGTCGAATAAAAATCCATCAGGTACGCGCGCCCCGTTTGATACTGCGTTTCGGCCGAAGCGGGCAACTTCTGCAGCGCCTCCCGTGCTTCCGCCGTCTTGCCTTCCCGCAACAGCAAAAGCGCCGGCCGCAACGCAGCGTCGCGCGGAGCCAATATCGGCTCGGCGACCGAAGGGTGGTGCTGCGCCGTGAGAAGCAGAGCCACGCTGAACAGCAAGAGGAACTGGCGCACGATTGTCAGGATAACGGATAGTGCGCCGCCGAAGGGAACGCCTTCCACCGGGATGGACGACGTCCCAAAACGCAGTCACTCAACGCCCGCTCATCGTTGCTTTTCTCACTGCGCTGGGAGATATTTGATCCTAATGCCGAATGCCTCCAGCTATTCTCCACGTCTTTATTCTGGAGTTATGGTGTCCAGTACCTTCACGGACTTGAAGGAACACCGTGCAGCTCTCATCAAAGCCATTGAAGGTCAGGCGCTGAAGGCCGTTGCAATGGAGAACGACGCGGCTAAACCGTGGGGTGACCTGATTGAATCTTCCTTAAAAATGGTGCGCGACGCCGTGGCCTATGTCGGCGTCATCAGTCACAAGTATGGGCAAACGGAGGTCGATTCTCAGCGTAATCCGGCGGGGCTGTCCCTAACGGAAATGGAATTCCGGGAGGCTCAGCGCCTGGGGCGGCTGACGCTGATTTTCGTGATGGGAGACGATCATCCCATTTCCAAGCGTCACGTGGAAACCGACCCCGTTAAGATCAAGAAGCTTGAGGCCTTTCGCGAACTCGCCAAAAAGGGTCGAATCTACGCAGAGTTCAATAGTCTTGACGACTTCCGTGCCAAAGCCATTCAGTCCGTGGCGGAACTCCGCAGGGTCATCGAGGCCAATCCGCTTCTCGCCAAAGCGCCTGAGCCAGACAGCACGGACGACCCCATTCCGAAAGCCCCCGCCTTCTACGCAGAGCCACGCTACATCGGTTCGCACCAGTTCATCGGGCGGCGGGAAGAGTTGGACCGCCTTTCAGACTGGGCCGCGGCTGCCGATCCGCATCCCTTGCTGCTTTTTGAGGCGATCGGTGGCACAGGGAAAAGCATGTTGACTTGGGAATGGACGACGGGTCACGCCATGAGCCCACGTTCCGATTGGGCCGGCCGCTTTTGGTATTCCTTCTACGAGCGCGGCGCCATCATGTCGGATTTCTGCCGGCTGGCTCTCGCCTACATTACAGGCGAGCCCATCGAGTATTTTCAGAAGCAAAAAATTGGCGAATTGCGCGATGAATTGCTCCATCACTTGCAGAGTGCACCTTACCTCTTGGTGTTGGATGGACTCGAGCGAGTACTCGTCGCCTATCACCGGGCCGATGCAGCCCAGGTCTCCGACGAAGAGGCAAACGATCCAACTGACCAGATTGCCCGGCGTGACCCCCGCTCCGCTATTCGATATGAGGACGACGAATTGCTGCGAGCTCTCGCTGGCGCCGCCCCATCGAAGATCTTGATCACTTCGAGATTGGCGCCTCGCGTCTTACTCAATCAAGTTGGCCAACCCATACCCGGAGCCTTGCGGTTCACTCTGCAGGGGCTTCGTCCGGTGGACGCTGAGGCGCTACTGCGCTCCTGCGGCATTCGTGGCGACTCCCAGGCCATCCAGACGTACTTGAAGACTAACTGTGACTGTCACCCACTTGTGATCGGGGTATTATCCGGACTCATCAATGACTACCTTCCGGATCGGGGCAATTTTGACGCCTGGGCGGCGGCCTCGCAACTGAGGTTGGATCACCTGGATCTGGTGCAGAAGCGGAACCACATTCTTCATGCGAGCGTCGATGCCCTTTCCGCAAAAAGTAGAGAGTTGCTGTCCACATTGGCGCTCCTGTCGGAATCGGTGGACTACGCCACACTTGCCGCTTTGAACCCTCATGTGGATCGGGCCGCAAGGGTCCCAGAGCCCGAAAAAGGAGGGTTCTGGAACCGTGTCCGTTCTGTTTTCTGGACCAGAAACGAAGCACCACCGAATCAGGAAATGGAGCAGGACTCGGACCACGCGAAAGCCCGCGCGAATCTGGTGGCTACAGTGGGTGACCTGGAACGCAGGGGCCTTCTGCAATACGATCCCTCCGCGCGACGGTACGATCTTCACCCGGTGGTGCGCAGCGTGGCCTCTGGACGGCTGGCAATCGAAGAACGGGATTGTTTTGGACAGCGGGTTGTGGATCACTTCTCGAAGCAGTCACACCCTGCCTACTCCGATGCGGAGACCATGGCGGACGTTTTCGCAGGCGTCAGCATCGTGCGGGTTCTCATCAAGATGGACCGCTACCAGCAAGCATGTGAAGTGCTGAAAACGGACTTAGGTGTCGCCTTGATCTTCAATCTCGACGCCGCATCGGAAGTGGTCGCTCTTTGCCGGCCCTTTTTTCCAGGTGGATGGGCAGCCCCTCCGCGAGATGTGACGGGTACCTTCGCTGATCACCTGACTTCGCTCGCGATGGTATCGCTATTGACTTCTGGGGCCAACAGTGACTCCGAGAGTATCATCAAGGTGCAACTGGAGCGAGTTCTGAAGTCAAAAGATTGGAAGGCGGTGAGTTCTTGGCTGATCTCGCTGGCGGTTGCGCTGGAATCCGAATCCGCTCTTTCGATGGCAGCACGAAGTTCCATGACCTCATTGGGCTTCGCCCTGTTGTCAGGAGACGCCGAAAGCATCTTCCTCGCCCGCATGATCCGGTTTCGTCATCTTTTCAACGAGGGTAATTGGCAGGCGGCTCAAGAGGAGTGGGATCAGTTGGACCGTTTGGGAAGGAACTGGCACCGGGCAGCTTATCGCCCAGGAGAGGCTGAAGAGCGTTTCGCGGAGTTTTGTCTACTGAGGGGTATGTTGACGGAATCGATCTTGGAGAATGCGGAGCAGACAGCAAGGAAAGGAAGATCGAAGCTGACAATCAACCGCCTGCTCAAAACGAGAGGCCTCTGGCATGTCGAGCGTGGCGCATGGAGATTGGCGGCCTCCGCGTTCGATGAACTCCTGCGAAATCAAAGGAGTGTCGGCAGGGACGACATTATTGCGGAGTCGTGGCTCTCTCTCGCACGGTTTCACCTGGGCGAGCTAAAGGACGCCCGACTGGAGATGGAACGGCTGTCGAGCGGAAAGCAATGGTTCCCGCAGGCCCTTGCCGAACTTGCCCTGGCTTCGGGAGACACAAGCAAGGCAAGAACATGCGCTGATGCCGCCTATCGCTGGGCATGGGCAGAGGGAGAGCCTCATGTGCGGCGATGGGAACTCCAGCGCGCTTCGGGGCTAATCGCCAAGCTTGGAATGGAACCGCCGAAGTTGCCCCCCTACGATCCATCCAAAGGCGGAAAGTATCCTCTGGAGGACGAGGTCAACGCAGCGTTAGCAGAAGCCCGTGCCGAAAAGAAGGCACAATCAGCAAACTCCGCCCAGGCATGAATGATAATGGAGAAAGCCGTGATCGGGCACTCCATACTTCTACTGCTACTCGCCGCCGCCAATCTCCCGGCGCAGATTGGCGAGAGCCGTCTGCCCCGCGTCACCCTCACCCCTCGCGACGAAAAGCAAATCATCGAAATCGAGGTCCCCAAGCCCCCCACCCCCAACGACGACCTCGTCCTCTGGTCGCCCACCCGTAAAGTCAACGTCACCCTCATCAGCCCCCAAGGCAAGCGCATCACCGAACCCACGGCCTCCGGCGCCGGCCTCGATTGGCTCGAAACGCGCCCCCCCGTCGATTCCTCCGATACCAACTCCGACTCCGCCAAAACCATCTCCATCCGCTTCCGCGACTTCCAGGAAACCGGCAAGTATCAATTCGAACTCGCCCCCCTCGAACTACAGCGCATCGTCGAGCTCACCGCGGCCTTCCGCCCCGAGGTCGGCGGCGGCATCCCCGGCATGCCGAACCTCCCCGCCGCCTCCTCGCAACCCGTCGCCATCTATCGCGGACCCGGCAAGTGCGATGGCAAAGGCACCCTCGATTGGCCCCTCGAAATCGACGAGGAAGGCGCCACCATCGACATCCTCACTACCAATCCCGCCGCCAAGGTAACGCTTCTCATCCCCCAAGGCCTGACCCTCGATGCCAATCAGGCCCGCCGTTACGGCATCGGCTGGCAGATCACCGACGACCCGGCATCCCTCGACGCGCCCGGCGGTTTGGTCAGCATCTCCGGTTTCTACTTGAAGGAAAAGGGCACCCACCACATGATCCACTTCCCGCGAGCCGTCCGCGGCGTCTACCGCGCCATCGTCGATTCCCCACCACCCTGCGAAATGCGCGTCGGCTTCTTCCCCACTGGCCGCCTCGCCCAGGCCGCCTTCGACGTCTTCGAACGCGTCGCCCAGCAACCTACCAGCGAAGTGAAGCTCGCCCTCGATCCCTTGCCCGCCACCCTCCACGTCGGCGACAGCGTGCCCATCACCGTCGAGTTCACCGGCGAGCCCGTCCGCCGCCAGGTCAACTTCGAGGCCACCATCGAGTACTCCGCCCCCGGTGCCCCACCCCTCACGCGCACCATGACCATGCCGTTTTCCTGGTCCCTCGACAACTCCTTCCGTGCCTACTTTCAACCCGAGCGGCCCGGCAAACTCAAAATTGCCCTCAAAGCCATGGGCCGCACCGTCACAGGCGTACCCTTCACGGTTCCAGTAGAATCTGCGATTGTCGACGTTAAGCCACTGGCTGCAAGGCTGTTAGGCATTTGGGAGCAGGCTCGCGACGTGGACGGCAACGGGCGTCCGGACCGCCTCGAAGTCATGCTCGAAATGGAAGTCATGCGCGCCGGCGAATACCGCATGGCGATGCGCCTCTTCGATCGCGCCAACCAGTCCCGATTCGTGCAAGTCAACCAGAATCTTCCAGTTGGACGCCAAACTGTAATCTTTCCCTTTACTGCCGCCCAAATTCTGGCCCTGCCACTCGACGGCCCCTACTTCGCCGGCAACCTCGAGATCGCCCTCCGCCAGCCCGACGGCTCAGAGGACTCCATCCAGACCCACGGCATCCGCATCACCACCCAGGCATACAAAAAGACCCAGTGGCAGCAGTGACCCCTGCCTCCGGCCTTCGGTCCACCGTTTCTCCCGTCTTCCGTCTCCCGTCTCCCATGTCCCAAAGGGACATCAAGGGCTCCGCCCTTGCTCCCCTCCCCCCACTTCGACGGAACCCCGGCGCGAGCA
>JAEUQG010000421.1 GCA_016789755.1 Bryobacterales bacterium | reverse complement strand
AGGTGGATGCGGCGCGAATCACGCTGCATGGGATGGAGAATGCATCGGTGCCGGCGTTATATGCGGCGGCTTTGGATCAGCGGATTTCGGGGACGGTATTGGACGGGTTGCTGGTGAGCTATGAGGACGCGGTGCGGCGGCGGATCCACCGGAGGGTGTTCGAGCATATCGTGGTGGGGGCATTACGGTATTACGACCTGCCGGACCTGATCCGGTTTGCGGCGCCGCGGAGGGTTACGGTGGCGAGCAAGGTGGATGGATTGGGGAACCCGATTTAGGGTGGAGATGTGGGGGTATGCGTCCGGTAACAATTCCATATCCCGGAAAATTCTACCTGATTATTGACGGCAATCTTACTTACGGCGAATAAGAAATCAAGAGGTTAGGGGCGGCACTGCAATTGCAGGGACGAAGGCAGCCGCGCACGCTCCCCTCTGTAGTGCCCGTGTCGCTCCCCACCCCCCGAACGGCCGTGCTGCGCGCACGGTGACTGCAAATAAAATCCTGGAGAGTATGCATGTATAGCCATCTCGCGGCACTCCGGCTGGCGATAGCCGGAGGAGCGCTTTTTCTTTCTTTGACGCCGGCGATGCAAGGGGCAGTGGTGACCATGGACCTGGTTTGCGTCCTGGAGAACACCGGCATCTGCGTGCCCGGCCCATCGTTCGGTACGGTGACGATTACGGACACGGCTGCAAACACGGTACGTGTCGATGTGAATCTGAGTCACCCGAGTCTGCAATTCTCAAATATGATGTTCCAGTTGGCGGGGATTGTGGGGGCGGTGCTGAACCTGGCAGACCCGTTCACGAATCCGCTGGCGCTGGGATCTTATGCGATTGCGCCGAATCCGGCGACGTTCAATCTGGGGTCGCCGAACAGTCCGCCGGGGGCGACGAACGGGTGGAACGGGACGAGCGGGTATTTGACAGTGATTCAGGCGGCGGGGTTGTCGACGGCGAGTTTCATCAAAGACAGCGGCGGCGCGGGTCAGTACCATGTGGCGCTGCAGATAGTGGGTATCGGGCCGGACGGGTGCGTGGGAGCGGGAGACGGGACGACGACGTGCGTGCCGGGGCAGACCGGGAACAGCACTCTGAGCGTGGGGGGCTTTGCGCCCGATATGTCGGATACAGTGCCGGAACCGTTGACGTTTGCCGCGGTGGGCGCTGGTTTGGTGGTGTTGTCGCTGGTGCGGCGGGGGGGGAGGTGAACGGGAGACGGGAGACAGGAGACAGAAGACGGGAGATAGGAGACTGAAGACGGGAGACAGGAGGTAGAAGACAGGAGATAGGAGACTGAAGACTGAAGGCTCAGCGCCGCCGGGAATGGGCGGCGCTGAGCGCTTGAGTTAGTTTTTTTGGTTTTTGAGCCAGGCGTCGTAGGAGTGCTTCTTGCCGCCGGTGTATTCGATGGTGTCGAAGAAGGACTCGTTGCCGAGGGCGCGGGGGTCCTCTTCCTGGCGGAGCATGGTCATCATGCGGTCGCGGAGTTCGCGTTTGGTTTGGGCGAATTTGGCGACGGCGGCGAGGTTGTGGACGCAATCGGGGTCGGCTTTGACGTCGTATAACTCTTCGGCGGGACGCTTGCCGAAGGCCATGCGGTAGTATTCGTCGAAGCTGGAGATGATGAGGGTTTTGGTGGGGCTATCGTCGACATTGCGGTAGCCGGTTTCCGGGTTGCCGGCGGGCCAGCTATCGGGGACGAAGTTGCGGACGTAGAGGAACTGATCGGTGCGGATGGCTCGGACAGGGTAGCCGGCGTCGTTGGGACGGCCGAGGTCGTGGCGCTCCTTTCCAACGAGCATGACGTTGCGGGAGGCATCGACGCGGCCGGACTTGCCGGATTTGAGGACATCGAGGAAACTGCGTCCGGTGATGGCGCCGGCTTTGGCGACGCCGGCGGCTTCAAGGAAAGTGGGGGCGAAGTCGCGCACATTGATGAAGTCGTCGATGGTGCGGCCGGGGGCGATGTTTTTGCCCCAGCGGACGGCGAGAGGGACGTGGAAGCCATGCTCGTAGATCTGGCCTTTGACGCGGGGAAAGGGCTGGCCGTGATCGGAGGTGACGACGATGAGGGTGTTGTCGAGTTCACCGGTTTCTTCGAGTTTTTTGAGGGCGCGGCCGATGTGGGAGTCGGCCCATTCGACTTCGAGGGCGTAGTCGAGCATGTCGCTGCGGACGGTGCGGTTATCGGGGAAATACTTGGGCAGGGTGACCTCGGCGGGGCTCTTGCCGGCGCGGATACCGGAGCCGTCCTCGTAGCGGCGGTGGGGTTCGGTGAAGCCCATCCAGAAGCAGAAGGGTTTGTCTTTGGGGCGCTGATCGAGGAAGAAGTTGAAGTTGGAGGCGTAGTCGAGATTGCCGATGCCGTCGTAAGGGGGCTTGTTGGTGAACTTGCGGAACTCGGGGCCGGCGGGGTTGCGTTTCCAGCCGGTGGATTGATAGTCGCCGGGGCCCCAGCCCTTGCCGGTCAAGCCGACGGTGTAGCCGGCTTTTTCGAGCAAGTCGGGATAGACGGGGAACTCATTGGGGAAGATGCTGAAGTGGCTGACGGCTTCTTTGAGTTGCCAGGTATTACGTCCGGTGAGGATGGAGGCGCGGCAGGGGCTGCATTTCGGATTGGAAGTGAAGCAATTGGTGAAGAGGACGCCTTCGCGGGCGATGCGGTCGAAGTGGGGAGTTTTGATCCAGGTGCAGCCGTAGGCTCCGGCGTGTCCGTGGGACCAGTCGTCGAAGATGATGAAGAGGATATTGGGGCGGGAGGTTTGGGTGAAAGCGGCACGGGAAGCGGTGGCGACGCCTGCGGCGGCACGCAGGAAGGATCTGCGGGTGGATAGCATACTTCAAGCAGCATGACACAAATCTGACACGATTCGGGGGCAATCGAGGCAGGGGGCGGCTACAATCGGAGGTGTCATGGTCCGCCCCGGACAGTGGCTGAAACCGCCGCGAACGCTGCTGGTGTATCTGTTCGCGCTGACGCTGGTTTCCATATCGGCGTTGAGCTGGTTTGGATGGCGTCTGTTCGATCAGGAACGGCTGGTGGAGTCGCAGCGGGCGCAGGAGCGGATGGAGCAGATGGCGGACCGGGTGGCGGCGACGCTGCGGGGGACGCTGGCGGACACTGGAGACCGGTTGGGGGTGTGGCTGGATGCTCCGGATGAGCCGGTGCCGGTGGAGAATGGAGTGCTGCTGTTGATGAGGGACGGGCATCTGAGTCTCTCGTCGCACCTGCGTTTGCTGTATTCGCCGTTGCCATCGCCGCTGCCGGAAGCCGATGGGGCGGTGTTTGCGGAAGCGGAGATGTTCGAGTTTCAGCAAGGGCAACCGGGGGAGGCGTTGCTGACGTATGAGCGGCTGGCGGGGTCCGGGGAGGCGGCGATTCGGGCGGGAGCGCTGCTGCGGGCGGCGCGTGTATTGCGTTCGCTGGGGCGGGACGGAGAGGCTCGGGCGGTGTATGGAAAGCTGGCCGGGATGGGGAACGCGCGCACGGCGGGGGCGCCGGCGGATCTGGTGGCGCGGCATGCCTTGATTGCTTCGGCGGAGGATGCGGAACGGTTACGGGGGCAATTGGCGGCGGGGAAATGGCAATTGACGCGGGGGCAATTTTTCTTTTACTGGAATGACGTTCAAAGACGGCTGCAGCAGACGGCGGCGCCGCCTGCCGAGCCGCTGCTGCTTTCGCAAGCGGTGGAGCGGGTGTGGGAGGATCGGGGGCGGAACGGTGAGCCGCGGGGCCAGGAGACGGTATGGATCGGAGAGAGGCCGTACTTCCTGTTGTGGCGCGGCACGCCGGAGCGGAGGGCGATTCTGCTGGCGCCGCCGGTGTCGATTCTCGGTCCGGCGCTGGCGTCGCCCGATGTGCGCTATGCGGTGGTGGACAATGGGGGGCGGCTGATTGCGGGGAAGCGTGCTCCGACGGCGCGGGCGGCGGTGCGGACGGCGGCCGAGCACCAGTTGCCGTGGACGCTGTACATTGCTCCGCCGTCGTCGATGGCGGCGTTGCTTTCGGTGCAGCAGCGGTTTGTGCTGCTGGGGCTGGGGGTGATGGTGCTGTTTCTGGTATTGGGCACGTATTTCATTGCACGGGCGATCCGGCGGGAGGCGGATCTGGTGCGGATGCAATCGGATTTTGTTTCGGCGGTGTCGCATGAGTTCCGTTCGCCGCTGACGACGATGCGGCAGCTTTCGGAGATTCTGGCGTTGGGGCGGGCGCCGTCGGAGGAGCGGCGGCAGCTTTATTACGAAACGATGGTGAAGGAGACTTCGCGGTTGCAGAGGGTGGTGGAGGCGCTGCTGCATTTCGGGCGGATGGAGGCGGGGGCGAGGCGGTATCACTTTCAGGAATTGGATGCGGCGGCGCTGGTGCGGCGCGTGGCGGCGGAGTTCGAGCAGCAGTCGGGGGCTGAGCTTTCGTTGGAGATGGAGGGATGCGCCGAGGCGTGCACGATCGATGCCGATCCGGACGCGATCAGCGTGGCGTTACGGAATCTGCTGGATAACGCCGTCAAATATTCGCCGGACCGGCCGGCGGTGTGGGTGGAATGGGGGCATGTGCAGCGCTTCATCGCGATCAAGGTAAAGGACCGGGGGTTGGGAGTGGCGGATCACGAGAAGAAGGCGATCTTCGGCAAGTTTGTGCGAGGGACGGCGGCGACGGCGAGCAATGCGAAGGGATCGGGGGTGGGGCTGGCGATGGTGCGCCACATTGTGGCGGCGCATGGGGGGGAAGTGCGGCTGGAGAGCAAGCCTGGACAAGGCAGTACGTTTACCATTCTGTTGCCGGCGGTGGAGAGAACATGACACGCATACTTGTGGCCGAAGACGAACCCGGGATCGCGCTGGGGCTGGAAGACGATTTGAAGATGGAAGGCTACGAGGTGGAGGTGGTAGGGGACGGGATTGCGGCGAGCCGGCGGGCGGGGGAGGCGAACTTCGATTTGATTTTGCTGGATGTGATGCTGCCTGGGAAAGACGGGTTCGAGGTGTGCCGGGAAGTGCGGCGGCGCGGGGTGCGGACTCCGATCCTGATGCTGACGGCGCGGACGATGGAAGCGGAGAAGGTGATGGGGTTGGAGTTGGGGGCGGACGATTACGTGACGAAGCCATTCGGGACGCGGGAATTGCGGGCGCGGATCAAGGCGTTGCTGCGGCGCAGCCGGGGAGTGGAATCGCCGGCAACGTATCATTTCGGCGATGTGGAAGTGGATTTCGAGCGTGGGGAGTTGAGGCGCAACGGGCAGCCGGTGGAATTGACGCCGATCGAGTTCAAGATGCTGGGGTATTTTATCCGGTCGCGGGGGCGGGTGCTGTCCCGCGATCAGCTTCTGGCGGGGGCGTGGTCGAACGAGACGTTTGCCTCGGAGCGGGTGGTGGACAACCATATCGCCAACTTGCGGAAGAAGATCGAGCCGGATCCGGCGAATCCGAAGTATCTTGTGAACCTGCGCGGACTGGGGTACCGATTCGATGGGTGAAATCTTACGCAAATCTGACTATTTACGCGCGGCAATCGGAAGCGGCGTGCTTATTCTGGTGGCGATGACGATGGGAACGGGCAGAGCGGCGATCGCACCTGGCGAGGAGGAGTTGGAAGCGGCGATTCATCGCGAGGTGGTGATGGGGGATTTGCAGGGCGCGATGCGGGCGTATGAGCGAATTGCGGCGGGGCGGGGCGTTTCGCGAGCGACGGTGGCGCGGGCTTATTACCAGCTTGGACAGTGCCTGGAGAAATCGGGGAGGCGGGCGGAGGCTCGGGCGACGTATGAGCGGGTGGCGAAGGAGTTCGATGAACGGAGCGCGGGGGCGGTGCTGGCGCGGGCGCGGCTGGCCAATTGGGACCATTCGATTCCGGGGCCGTTGAATCTGCGGTTCGATCAGGGGGTGGAGGGGAAACTGCCTGCGGCGTGGTTTGTGCCGGCGCTTCCGAACGAAGCGGATCAATGGGCGCAGATCCGGCGTGGGGGTTGCAGGAGCGCGCGCAGTTGCGCGGTGGTGCTGATTCCGGAGAACGCTCCGGTGCCGGTTGGGAACCTGATGCAGAGTTTCAGCGCGAGGGCGTATCGGGGAAAGCGGGTGCGATTGCGGGCCTGGCTGCGGCTGGAAGCGGCCGATGGGGGCGACAAGGCGCAGATGTGGCTGGGGGTGGACCGGGCGAAGGAGCAGAAGGGATTTTTCGATAACATGAGCGACCGCCCGGTGCGTTCGGCGGAATGGACGCAATGTGAGATTGTGACGCGGGTGGAAGATGACGCGACGGTGCTGAAGTTCGGGGTGATGTCGATCGGCAAGGGCCGGGTCTGGGTGGACGATGTGACGTTCGAGACCATCCGGTAGGGGGCGATTTCGTGGAAAGGAGCAAGCATCATGCGATACGTGTGTCTATTTATGGTGAGTCTGGGTTGCGCGTTGGCGCAGCAATACAAAGCGGGGGAATACGAGCTTTATGCGGAGGTGACGAAGCAATACGCGGCGGGGGATTTCGGGAAGGCGCTGGCGGCGCTGGAGGCATGGACGGGGAAGGTTCCGGAGACGGAGTTCGCCAATAACCGGCGCATTTTGTATGTGCAGACGTATTTCGCCTTGAAGCAGCCGGGGAAGGTGATGGAGGTGGCGGCGCCGTTGCTGGAGGGGGATGCGGGGAAGGTGTTTCCGGCGGCGGCGGACCGGCTGCGTGTTTTGTATTTGCTGGTGACGGCGATCCGGCAGGTGGGAGAACCGACGGCGGGGCAGCAAGCGACGGCGAAGTTGGCGGCGAGGCAATTGGCGGAGATGCGGGAAGCGCCGCAGGGGATGGCGGCGGCGGATTGGGAGCGGGCGCGGAACGATCTGGGGGCGGCGGCGCAATCGGCGCTGCTGTATCTGGCGTTGTTGCCGGTGGCGCAGGCGATGAAGGGGAACGACTGCGCGGGGGCCGAGGCGGCGGTGCGGAAGGCGCTGGAGGAGCATCCGATGAGTGTGCAGGCGGCGTGGTATCAGGGTTCGGCGCTGTTGTGCCTGGCGCGGCAAAAGGCGGGCCGGACCTCGGAGGCGATCTATGCGTTTGCGCGGGCGGCGGCATTGGATCCGGTGAAGGGGATGGTGGATGCGAAGTGGCAGCAGAGCACGGTGGCTCCGTATCTGGAGAAGCTGTACACGCAGTATCACGGGAAGGATGCGGAGGGGCTGGAGCAATTGAAGGCGCAGGCGGTGGGGAGCGTACTGCCGCCGGCGGGATTTCATATTGCTTCGGCGGCGGAGCTGGCGCAGCAGAAGCAGGCGGATTTCGAGAGCCGGAATCCGGAACTGGCGTTGTGGAAGCGGATTCAGGAGGCGCTGGTGGCGAGCAACGGGGAGCAGTATTTCGCGTCGGAGTTGAAGGATTCGGAGTTGCCGCCGCTGCGGGGGACGCTGGTGGGGGCGACGCCGGCTTGTGGGGCGACGGAGTTGAGAGTGGCGGTGGATGGAGGGGAGGCGCAGATTGCGTTGAAGCTGGAGAAGGCGGTACGGGGGAAGTTGGAGGCGGGGGGAAGCATACGGTGGCAGGGGGTGGCGACGGGGTTTCAGAAGGCTCCGTTTCTGCTGACGATGGAGACGGAGGGGTCGAAGGTGGACGGGTTGCAGGTTTCGCCGTGTGGGCCGGCGCGGCAGACGCGATGAAGGGGGGGAAGCCGGGGATTCGCTGTGCGGGCTTAGAAGGAATTCGCCCGCACAACGCGCCGGGTCTAGCCGCGGCACAGGAGTTCCTGAACGGGCTGAGGGCCGCGCGCGGCCTGTGCGGGCTTTTGAAGGATGGGCGATGCCTGCTATGATGGGAAATTGTCAGGCTCCGGGCTCCGTGCAATGGGCGGCTGCAAACCCCGCCAGGTCCGGAAGGAAGCAACGGTAGTGGTTTAGCTTGTGTGCCGCGGATCACCCGGGGTCTGACAATACCCGCGAATCGCATCCCGCATGTATCAGGTCATCGCCCGCAAGTATAGACCTCGCACCTTCACCGAACTCATCGGTCAGGAACACGTCCGAACCACCATCGAGAATGCGATCA
>JAEUQG010000403.1 GCA_016789755.1 Bryobacterales bacterium | reverse complement strand
GGTCGAAAAAAGACAACGGGGAAAGGGACTGCACCAGCCAGCCCTTCTTTGCAGGCTGCAGGGTGAGGGTGAGGCGCTCCCGTCGTTCGATGGTGGGGGCGTTGGGGCTGCGCGGTTTGAGGGAGAGGAACCAATCGAGTTGAACCTGACGGGCGTTGCCTGGGGCCTCCCCGATGGCGATCAAGTGAACGGAAGAAGCGGCTTCGTAATTGCGTACCAGCGCGTGGACAGCGCTCTCCAACCGGTCACGGAGGTTCTTCTCAAATGCCCGTAAGAACTCCGAGGAATTCTCCTCGGAAAGGCGCTGCGCCACTCGGCCCAGCCAATCCACGATGTCCTGGCGCTCATCGGCGCGAAGCGGGACGGTGAACAGCAGGAGCCAATGGCGTCGTGTCATGTGCGGTAACTGGCGTTGATTTTGATGTAATCTTCGGTGAAATCGCACGTCCAGAAGCGGGTTTGGCCCGGGCCTCCGTTACGGATCACGAATTCGATGGAGACATCTTTTTCATCGAGCTTGGCTTTGAGGGCGTCCTCGGAAAAGGGAGCGGCAAGCCCGGCCCGGCAGACGCGGATGCCCTGCATGAAGATGTCGACTTGAGAGGGATCGAAAGCAACGCCGGAGTTGCCGGCGGCACAGATTACGCGGCCCCAGTTCGGGTCCGACCCGGCCACGGCCGTCTTCACCAGCGGCGAGTTGGCGATGCCGCGGGCGATACGGGCAGCATCGTCCCGGGTCTTGGCGCCTTCCACGGAGATTGTAATGAGCTTGGTTGCGCCTTCGCCGTCACGGGCGATCTGCTGGGCGAGGTCCTGCAGCAACTTGGTGAGCATGCCCAGAAAGACATCGCTGTCCCGATTGGAGAGCTTGATGCCGGAGGCGCCGTTTGCGAGGACGAGCAGAGTGTCGTTGGTGGAAGTATCGCCGTCGACGGAAAGCCGGCTGTAGCTTTCTTCGTTGGCTTCGCGGAGCATGGCCTTGAGGCGGTTAGGGGCGATGGCGGCGTCCGTCATGACGAAGCCGAGGGTGGTAGCCATCATGGGCATGATCATGCCCGCGCCTTTGGTCATGCCGGCGATGCTGATCACGCCGCCCGACGCCGAGAGTTCCGCTTTGGCCGTTTTGGGGCGCGTGTCCGTGGTCATGATGGCTTGGCTGACGGCCTCGAAATTCTCGGGAGAAAGCCCTGCGGCAACCGCTGGGAGAGCGGCGGTGATGAGCTTGGGATCGAGCTCGACACCGATGACACCGGTGGATGCAACAAGGATCTGGGAGACCGGAACCTTGCGCAGCCGGGCCGTGGCTTTGGCACTGGCAAGCGCAACCTTCGCTCCGGTGCGAGTGGCGCAGTTGGCATTGCCGGCATTGATGAGGATGGCTGAGGCGATGCCCCCTGACTCCTGAAGATGATTCTGGCAGAGGCGCACAGGGGCGGCGGCGACGCGGTTCCGGGTGAAGACGCCGGCAGCGGAAGCGGGGGTATCGGAAACGATTAGCGCGAGATCGTCTTTGCGGATCTTGCGGATGCCTGCGTACGACGACGCATAGCGGAAGCCAAGCGGCAGTTTCAACGGTTTATCTCTCCTCCCAATTCTTCATACTCTAACAGTCTGTGGCCATTGAGGAAAGGTGCGCTTTCGGTTTTCTTGCGCCCTTCCAACTGAAGTTCGAGCAATTCCAATTCGGAGCCTTCCCCGCAACTGGCGAATAAACAGGAATTACGGGCATAGATTCGCCCTGCAGGTTGGGTGGCGGTTCCGCCCAGGCGGGCTTTCCAGATGTGCAGACGCTGGCCGCGAAATACGGTGAAACAGCCGGGCCAGGGGTGGAACCCGCGAATCCTGCAGTGGATTCTCGCGGCGGTCCAGTTCCAATCGATGACGCCGTCTTCCTTTTTTAGGATGGGCGCGTACGAGGCAAGAGCATTATCCTGTTTGCGAGATGCAATCGTATGGGAGGCAAGCCCGCGAAGGGTTTCCACCAGTAACCCTGCGCCCATATGCGAGAGCCTTTCGGATAATTCGACGGCATTTTCTTCCGGCCCGATGGTGGTTTCGCGCATGAGGAGGATATCGCCTGTGTCGAGACCGGCATCGATTTGCATGGTGGCAACTCCGGTCACGGATTCGCCTCCGGCAATGGCCCATTGGATGGGCGCGGCGCCCCGATATTTGGGGAGTAAGGAGGCATGAACATTGACGATGCCGAACCGTGGAATGTCGATTATCGTCTGCGGAATGATCTGGCCGTAGCCGACGACAACGATGCAGTCGGGATGGAGCGCCTGGAGCTTCGCATGAGATTCGGGGCGGCGGATACGCTCAGGCTGTTCGATGGCGAGACCGCGGCTCAAGGCGCATTGCTTGACTGGGGAGGACGCTAGTTGCCTGCCGCGGCCTTTGGGCCGGTCGGGTTGGGTGAAGACGGCTGTGACGTTGTGTCCTTCAGCGAGGATGGCTTCGAGCGTGGGCACTGCAAATTGCGGCGTGCCCATATAGACAATGTTCATTTGCGGGTCAGTTTCGATGGTAGCAGGACATGCGCACGAGTGGAGCAATCGCATAGAATCGGAGTGCACTGAATAAGCTTGAAGGGGAACTTCCATGTTGACGAGACTGATTGGGATCTTGATGTGGTTGGGAATGAACGGGTGGGGTCAGACGATTACCGGATCGATCACCGGGTCCGTGCGCGACGGATCGGGACTGGCTGTGGCGGGAGCGGAACTCACGCTGCAGCATCCGGCGACAGGCGTGGAGCGCAAAGCGGCCAGCAATGAACGTGGAGATTTCGTGTTCGCGAGCCTGCAGCCGGGCTTGTACCACCTGACGGTAAGCATGGCCGGATTCAAGACGGTGGACAGGCGCGATCTACGGCTCACCGCATCGGAAACTCTCTCGACCGGCGATATCGCGCTGGAGGTCGGCGCTGTGAGCGAGCGCATCACCGTGACAGCGCAGGGCTCGACGGTTCAGACGGCGAGCGCGGAACGGTCCGGCGTGGTGACATCGAGCCAGGTGGAAGGGTTGCTCATCAAAGGCCGCAATGTCACTTCGCTGTTGAGTCTGCTGCCGGGCGTAGTAGATCTGGCGGACTCCGACAGCCCGGACCGCAACTTCAATATTTATGTGCAAGGCAACCGGCGGAATACGAACGCGTTCATGCTGGACGGCATGTCGCTGAACGCAATCGGCAACAACTTCAACGTTCTGGTGGGAGTGAGCCAGGATGCGGTGGCGGAGGTTAAGATTCTGCTGTCCAATTACCAGGCTGAATACGGACGGATGTCCGGAGCGAATGTGCAGATTGTGACGAAATCCGGAACCCGCGACTTTCACGGATTGGGGTCGTACTTCAAGCGGCACGAGCAGTTCAATGCGAATAACTTCTTCAACAACCGCCTGGGAGCGTCCAAGCCACGCTACCGCTTCAATACGTGGAACTACAATGTGGGCGGACCTGTGTATGTCCCAGGCAAGTTCAATCGCAACCGCGACAAGCTGTTTTTCTTTTTTTCCCAGGAGTATTGGCCGTTGAAGGTGAGCCAGCCGATTTCGCAACTGACCGTGCCGACGGAGTTGGAACGTGGCGGGGACTTTTCGCAATCGCTCGACTTGAACAACCGGCTGATCCCGGTGCGCGATCCGAATGCGAACGCGGCGTTTCCCGGCAACCGCATTCCCGCATCCCGGCTTGAGGGAAGCGGCGTCGCGCTGCTGAAGTTTTTTCCCGCTCCGAACTTCTTCGACCGGGGGATTTCGGCGGGCCGCTACAACTATGTATTTCAGACGGACAACAATACGCCGCAGCGGACGGAGACTTTGAAGCTCGACTACAACAT